>CABQIF010000001.1 GCA_902464115.1 uncultured Ruminococcus sp.
ATAAATTTCAATTCATTTTTCACAATCTTGCAATTCCAAGAACGAAAATCTTTGACATTCGGACAATTTATGTTATAATAAAAGGTAAGACGGCGTTGGCTCGAAACCCATTCCCGAAAAAATAGATAGATTCGGGTTCTGAAAACAAGTACATGCTGTAACCATTTGATCCGAAAAAGGAGGTTTTCTGATATGACAATTGCACTCATTGCACATGATGCAAAAAAAGAACTGATGATTCAGTTTTGTATCGCATATTGTGGCGTTTTATCCCGCCACAAGCTCTGTGCGACCGGCACGACCGGAAAACTGGTCAGTGAAGCAACCGGTCTGGAAATCCAGCGTTATTTCAGCGGCAGACAGGGCGGCGATCAGCAGATTGGAGCTCGCATTGCTTGCGATGAAATCGACGTGCTGCTGTTCTTCCGGGATCCGATCAACCGCAAGGAATCGGAACCGAACGAAATGGCACTGCTCCGCCTCTGCGATGTCCACAATGTTCCGGTTGCAACCAATATTGCAACAGCAGAAGCGTTAATTATGGCATTGGAACGTGGCGATCTGGATTGGCGGGAATACGGCAACCTGCCCATCTGACAAGCGTTCCCAATGATTCTGTCCTTTTCTGCAATCAGAAAGGGACAATTTTTTCGATTATCGGAGGTTATCTATGGCACTCAAAATCACACGTCCGCAAGGGACGGAAGACATTACACCAGAGAATATTTCCAAATGGTATACCGTGGAACAGGTTGCACGGGACACCGCAAAGTGTTTCGGCTTCCATGAAATGCGGATTCCAACCTTTGAAAGCACCGACTTGTTCCTGCGGTCTGTTGGCGAAACCACAGACGTGGTACAGAAGGAAATGTACACGGTCAAGGCAAAGGAAACGGAATTTACCCTGCGTCCGGAGGGCACTGCCGGAACGATTCGTTCCATGCTCCAGAATGGCATGCTGAATGCAGCCCTTCCGCAAAAGGTATTCTACATTCTCTCCTGTTTCCGACACGAACGGCCGCAAGACGGCAGAATGAGAGACTTCCACCAATTCGGCGTGGAAATGGCAGGCAGTGCAGACGCTGCCGCAGATGCGGAAATCATCAGTCTGGCAAAGTCGATTTTAGACCGCATTGGTCTGAAAAATATTCAGCTCTACATCAATTCCATCGGCTGTCCGACCTGCCGTGCCAACTATCACAAGGCACTGCGTGCTTATTTTGCAGCCTATGAAGATGACCTCTGCGATACCTGTAAGAGCCGTCTGGAAAAGAACCCGATGCGGATTCTGGACTGCAAAAGCCCAGTTTGCAGCAAGATTGCAGCAGATGCTCCCATCATTCTGGATTATCTCTGTGACGAATGCAGCGAACACTTCCAGACGCTGCAATCCCACCTGAAAGCTTTGCAAATTGATTTCACCATCAACCCGAAAATCGTTCGGGGTCTGGACTACTACACCAAAACTGTTTTTGAATTTGTCACCACAGAAATCGGCGCACAGGGGACTGTCTGCGGCGGCGGTCGCTATGATGGCTTGATTGGACAGCTGGGCGGAGCAGATACGCCAGCTCTGGGCTTTGCAATGGGTCTGGAACGGCTGCTTCTGACGATGCAGCAACAGGGCTGCAATTTCTTAGAAACACCGCCTTGCGATTTATATATCGCTCCGATGGATGCAGAGGCACTGCCGAAAGCCATGCAGCTTGCACAGGCAGTACGGGAAAGCGGCTATCAGGCAGAATATGACCTGATGCACCGTGGATTAAAGGCACAGATGAAATATGCCAATAAAATTCATGCGACATATGTCTTGGTGCTGGGCGGCAATGAGTTGGAACAGCAGTCCGCAAAGCTGAAACAGATGGAAACTGGCGAACAGATTGAAATCCCTCTGGATGACCGCTTCGCAGAAGCATTTGACAACATTGCCATTTCTCATATGTTCCAGAATACGTTACAGGAGGAAGCATAAATGGATACCATGCAAAATTTACGCCGTACTTGCTACTGCGGCGAAGTCACTGAAGCCGGAAAAACCGTCGTTGTCGGCGGATTTGTTCAGAAAGTCCGGAATCTCGGCAACTTGATTTTCATCGACCTGCGGGACAGAACTGGCATTGTACAGCTGGCATTCAACGATGAAACTGACCGAGAAATTTTTGAAAAGGCTGCCGGATGCCACAGTGAATATGTTCTGCTGGCAAAAGGGGAAGTCATTCCTCGTGCCAGCGTCAACACCGATATGAAAACCGGTGCTGTTGAAATCAAAGTCACAGAACTGCGTGTGCTCTCAAAGGCACAGACCCCACCGTTCACCATTTCGGATGAAACCAAGACCAATGAAGAATTGCGTCTGAAGTATCGGTATCTGGATTTACGCCGTGCTCCGCTGCAAAGAAATCTGATCATGCGGCACAAAATCGCACAGGCTGCCAGAGAATATTACTATGCAAACGATTTCATCGAAATTGAAACTCCGATGATGATGAAATCTACTCCAGAAGGGGCAAGAGATTACCTGATTCCGTCCCGTGTACACAACGGAAAATTCTACGCCCTCCCACAATCTCCGCAAATCTACAAACAGCTGCTGATGGTTGCTGGTATGGATCGCTACATCCAGATTGCAAGATGTTTCCGTGATGAGGATCTGCGTGCAGACCGTCAGCCGGAATTTACCCAAATTGACTTGGAAATGTCGTTTGTAGATGTTGAAGATATTTTGCAGATGACAGAAGGCTTTGTACAGTACCTGTTCAAGAAGGTGCTGAACATGGACATTCCGACTCCGCTGCCGAGAATGACCTACAAGGAAGCGATGGAACGCTACGGCTCAGACAAGCCAGATACCCGGTTCGGCATGGAATTGCAGAATATTTCCGATTTGGTTTCCGATTTGGATTTTGTAGTATTCCGTTCTGCCATCGAAGCTGGCGGCAGTGTGCGGGCAATCGTTGCAAAACAGGCAGCAAAGACCCTGACCAGAAAAGAAATCGACAAGCTGACCGAAAAGGCAAAGGGCATTGGTGCAAAGGGTCTGGCATTTATTCGCTGGAACGATGCAAAGCCGACTTGCTCGTTCGCAAAGTTCCTGCCGGAAGGCAGACTGGAAACCATCCTGCAAACACTGGGCTGCGAACAAGGTGACGTGGTTCTGATCGTTGCAGACAAGGACAAGGTAACCCTGCCGGTTTTGGGTGCTCTGCGGTTACAGGTTGCAAAGCAGCTGGATTTGATTCCTGCTGGCAAGTTCAATTTCCTGTGGATTACACAGTTCCCGTTCTTTGAATGGGATGACGAAACCGAAACATGGGTTGCGATGCACCATCCTTTCACCATGCCAATGGATGAATGCCTGCCATATCTGGACACCAATCCGGAAAAGGTGATTGCAAAGGCATTTGACTTAGTTCTGAACGGAACAGAGTTGTCCTCTGGTTCGATTCGTATCACAGACTATGAATTGCAGCAGAAGATGTTCGAGGCTCTGGGCTTGACCGATGAAGAAATCGAAGCAAAGTTTGGTTTCCTGGTAGAGGCTTACCACTACGGTGCACCGCCGCACGGTGGTCTGGGCATTGGTCTGGATCGTCTGGCAATGGTGATGCTGCAAGCAGAAAGCCTGCGGGATGTAGTCGCATTCCCGAAGGTACAGAACGCAAGCGAACTGATGAGCGAGTGCCCTGCTCCGGTTGATACCGCAAGTCTGGACGTTCTGGGCATTCAAATCAAGGAAACCCCGAAAGCAACCGATGCGGAATAACTTCACAAATTCACATCTGTTACAAATGAATCCATAAAAAATAAGCACCGATTTCCTGTAACTGGAAAATCGGTGCTTTTGTGTTTCTCGTTGGTTTTAGAATGCTTATCCATGCTGTACATAGGCATAGGGGTCAATATAGTCCCCGCCTTTGGTGACTTCAAAATGCAAATGGGATTCCATCTTGCTTTCAATATCGGCACTATCTCCGACTGTTCCCAATGTCTGCCCGCTCTCTACGGTGTCGCCCTCCTGTACGCCAACATTCGGCGACAGGTTGCAGTATCGGCTGACAATTCCGTTTTCATGGTCAACAGACACGCAAATCCCCCACAATGGGTCATTGACGACTTCCACAACGGTTCCGTTGTCCATTGCCCGAACAGGAACGCCCTGTTCTGCCAGAATATCTACGCCGTTATGCGTCTGCCATGTTCCTGTTGTCAGCGACTTCACCAGTTCCCCATCACTGAACGGCTGGGCAACTTCTCCATCTACCGGAATCATCAGCATATGGGAGTAAATCACTTCTTCTTCTGTTTCTTCCGGCTCTGATTCTGACTCTTCTGGTGGCTCAGTTTCTTCCACCGCTTCTGTCGTCGTTTCTACGGGAACATCGGTCTTGACTTTCGCAACTGCATCATATTCCGGCTGCGTTGTCGTAACTGCATCGTAGATTTCTGCAATGAAATTGGTGGTCGACTGGGTTTCTTCTGCCGTCTGGGACAATTCATTCTCCAACGTCTGATTGGTTTCTGTCGTCACCTGATACGCATACACACAGGCTGCACCGATCATCAGAATGCTGATACCAATGGCGGTATAAAATCCTTTGTATTTGCTGGCTTGCTTTTCTTTCATCGTTCCTTTTTTCACACGAAACACCTCCGCCTTTAGTGTGCACGGCGATGGGGCTTTTATGCATCTTTGGAACGATTTACAATCAATTTGCTTTCAGAATCTGTTCGATTTCCTGAATGTCTGCATCTGTGAGCGGTGCTTGCTGTACCATTTCTAATGCATCCTGTACCTGCTCTGGTTTTGATGCACCGATTAAAACGCTGGTCACAGCAGGCTGCCGCAAAATCCAGTGCATCGCAAGTTGTGCGAGCTTTTCGCCTCTTGCCTGTGCAGCTGCCTGCAATTTTTGCAGGAGTTGCAAGCGTTCTGGTGTCAGCTGCTTTTCATTCAAAAAGCGTCCGTCTGTCCGCATCCGGCTGTCTGCTGGAATGCCGTGTAAGTAACGGTCGGTCAGCAAGCCCTGTGCCAGCGGACTGAATACGATCAACCCTTTCTGTTCCTCTGCACAGGCATCCAACAAACCATTCTGTTCAATGGTACGATTCAGCATCGAATAGCAGTTTTGATTGATGACAAACGGGCAGTGCAGTTCTTTCAAGATGGCACATGCCTGCTGCATGGTTGCACCATCATAATTGGAAAGCCCAACATACAACGCCTTTCCGCTCTGTACTGCCTGTGCCAGTGCTCCCATGGTTTCTTCCAGCGGTGTTTCTGGGTCTGGACGGTGATGGTAGAAAATATCGACATATTCCAGCCCCATCCGTTTCAGGCTCTGGTCTAAGCTGGCAAGCAGATATTTCCGGCTGCCCCAGTTTCCATAAGGGCCTTCCCACATATCGAATCCAGCCTTTGTGCTGATAATCAATTCATCCCGATAGCCGGCAAACAGCGTTTTCAGGATCTTTCCGAAGTTCTGCTCCGCAGCTCCTGCCGGTGGACCATAGTTGTTCGCAAGGTCGAAATGCGTGATGCCGCCATCAAACGCTGCCTTACAGATTGCCTCCATATGTTCTAAGGAGTTTGTATCCCCAAAGTTATGCCATAAGCCGAGGGATACTTCCGGCAACTTTAAACCGCTCTTTCCGCAGCGGCGGTATGCCATGGCTGCATATCGTTCTGGATTAGGTACATACATCGTTTTTTCCTCTTTTCTATTTTGATTTGGATGATTTTTTTCGATGTACTGTTATCATAGCACACTCCGCCTTCTGTTGCAAGGCATTTCCTGCGATTCTAACTTTTCGTTGATTTTCCCTCATTTGTTGCAGTTTCTTTGTTGATTTCATCGAAATCTTTTACAAGTTCGCAGAAATAATTAGACAATGCTTCCGGAACGGGCGTTGCAATCCATTCCTTTCTTCCCATCTGATACTGATACGTCAGATAGAGTTGTCCGTCCACCGCATAGAAATGACTTCCCCGATAAGAGCAGAAACATCCGTCTTTACTCTCCCGATAAAAAATCAATCGTTGTTTGTTATCCGGCAAGGGCATTGTAACGGTTTTCTGTTCCTGCTCGCTGTTTTTTCCGTAGGCAAACGGAATATATTCATTTCCCTCTCCAAATTCCAACAACTCCTTGAATTTCTGTGTATCCACTTTTCCAGAAATATCATAGAGCGTTGGCTCAGTCTGATCTTTGATCGTCACACCAACCGAACAATAATAAAGATACTGCTGGTCGTCTGCATAGTATGTTTTTGCCGCCTCCCACTGATCTTCTGCACAGTACATGACGGAATCTGCACCGTTATACCACAAATCAAATTCCGGATGCTGTAATGCTCGGTAGATGATTTCATCCAGTTCGTATTCTAAACCGCTCAGCGGTAAATCATCCATCAAATAACAATCGCCATAAAAGCCCGTCCGATAGGATTTCCCGTTGATTTCCACGGTTTCTGCAACCATCGGCAATCGGCAGCCAATCAGACTGCTGCAAAGCACAGCACTGCTAACAATGCTCAGCAACCGAACCGCCCACGCCTTTTTAAACAAGCTGTAACACCTCACAGTTTCCAATCCCGTACTTTGCATATTCTTCATTTGTCATATCCTGAAAATACGACCGCACGACCCGAGCAATGCCGTTGTGTGCCACCAATAAATAATTCTTTTCCTGCTGCATCAGTTCATCCAGAAGGTTATAAATCCGCTGTGCCAGCTGCAACATGGATTCTCCGCCCTCGTAATGGTTCGCAAACTGCGTTTTTGCCTGCTGAAAGGCTGCTCCATCCCGTGCAGTGGATTCATACTTGCCGAAATTCTGCTCCCGTAACCGTGGCTCTGCAAACGCTGGCAAACCGGTCACCTCTGCAATGTGTTTTGCCGTATCGGCTGCCCGCATCAACGGGGAATACAGAATCGCATCAATGGGATACTGCCGCTCTAAAATCAGCTTTCCAGCTGCAATTGCCTGCTCATGTCCCAGCGGTGTCAAGGCAATATCGGTTGAACCGCAAATTTTGTTTTCAACATTCCAAATAGTCTGTCCGTGCCGGACAAAATAAAGATGTGGCATAATCGTTTTACTCCTTTTCATTGCAATTTTTTCAATTCAATAATACAATGCCGCCGTATGCATCCCGACAGTTTTTTGCTGTGTGCTGGACACCTTACGGCGGCGTTGATTTGTTTTTGATTAGTCTAATTTCTGGAACTCTGCCGGAATGGCAGTGTCAATGATTTCCTTGATTTTGTCCATATTCCAAATACCGTATTCGCCGGACATGGCATATGGCAAACCGTGTTCTTCCGCCAGTTCTTCGGTATAATCCTTATACGCAATCAATCGCAGATTGGACAAAGAACCATCATCATACTGTGTGATAATCGGATGAACCTGTACATTTTCTACCGTTACCTGCTTGTCCTCTTCGTGGTATACCAAATCAAAATCAGCCACTTCGCTGATCAGATTGATATTAAAGGTCTGTGCAGAAACAAAGTTCCCCATTGCATAGAACACAAAGCCCTGTGTTCCATCCGACCGTGTGATGTATTCCATTGTCTGCGGAACGTGCGGATGGTTGCCGATGATGACATCTGCACCCCATTCGATCATGTTCTGTGCCTGTGCCTTAACGCCATCCCGTACTTCAAAGGTATCTTCATCGCCCCAGTGTGCGGAAACCACAACAATATCTGCCAGTTCGTTTGCCCGTTCGATTTGTTCCTGAATGACATCGTCCTGTGTGGTCAAGGTAATCTGAATGGTGGAATCATCCGGAACGGTATAGCCGTTGATGTTTTCGGTATATGCCAAGAAGGCAACCTTTAAGCCGTTTACTTCTTTAATCCGAATGTTGTTCATGTCGTCTACATCCCGATAAACGCCATAGGTCAGCAGGTCGGAATGTTCTTGCAACAATCTGTCCCAATAATTCATACAAGAGGTCAAGCCCTCGACACCCTTATCCAACAGGTGATTGTTACACATCGAAACAACATTGAATCCCAAATCTACAATGGCTTCGCCAGCTTCCGGCGGAGAATTGAAGTTGAAGTTGCTGCCGCTGATTTCAATATCTGGATCATCACAAATCAGAGTTTCCTGATTGATAATCCGCAAATCTGCATTTGAGCCGTTGACCAAATCCTTTACGCCATCATAAACATAGGCAAAGTTATAGGTTTCGCCATTTTCTGCATGTGCAGCAGCACTGTTATAAACGGAAGTCTGTACGAAATGATCGCCGGCAGCGACAACGTGTACCGTTCCGCTCTTAGCAGTTTCTTCTTCGGTGGAGGCTTCACTTGCATCAGATACAGCTTCTGTTGCTGCACTGGCATCCTGTGTCGTCACTTCTGTTGGGGCATTGACCTGTACACCCTTATCCTTAGAAATAGAACGGCAGCTGCTGCAACGGGTACAAATCAGCACGATTACAATAATCAATGCCAATAAAATCAGCAATGCATTTCTACGCCTGCGATAGCCAACGCCCTTTTTCTTCTTTTTCGGGTTTTGATTCTGTGGCTGCCGAGGCGGTTGCTGGGGTGGTCGCTGGGTTTGAATCGGCTGCCGCTGCGGCATTCTTGGGGGTGTTGTTCGCTGTGGCGGACGCTGCTGTCCAGAGGTACGAGCAGAAATTGGTTTCTGCTGGAACGGTTGGTTCTCCATTTTTTACATCCTCACTTTATGATATTTTTTCTTGTACTCGCTCTTTCTAAAAAAGCGAGTCTGATTATCTTTATTATAACAGAGATACCGACAAATTGCAAGCAATTTCATACAGGTTTATGGCAGGATGATTCTTTTTCCAATCGCAAACGCTTTCTACATAAATTCCCATTTTCGGGGCACGCTATGGACAGCATTTTGAATTGAAAGGAGCTTTTCCACCTTGAATGAATATGCAAAAGAACGCATCCTGCCGAAACTCTCCCAAAATCTTCAGCGAATTCGGGAAATTGCCCACAATAGTTCCGATTTATTGGTGAATGAATTTGTATTGAGCGGTCTGCCGGCAGCCCTGCTCTGCTGTGAGGGGATGCTTTCCACCAGCACCATTACAGAATTGATTTTACGCCCCATTGTCGAGATTCAACTGGAACACCCCACAGCCGAACAGATTTTTCAACACATCCAGAAACACCAACTCTTTTCCACAGACCGTGCAGAGGCTTTGAACTATCGGGACTTATTCCGCTTTTTAAACTCCGGCTTTGCGGTTTTGGTTTTAGAGGGCTGCCCGAAAGCCTTGGTTTTTGGGGTGCAAGGTTATGACAAACGCAGCGTTTCCACGCCCTCTGGTGAAAATAATATTCTTGGGGCAAAAGATGGATTCGTGGAGGTCGTCCGCACCAACATGTCTTTGATTCGCCGCCGGATGAAGTCACCATTTCTCAAGCTGGAACTTGGCTGTTACGGAGATAAAAGCCAGACAGACCTCTGCATCTGTTATCTGTATGACCGTGTGCCACAGGCATTGATCCAGAAAATCAAGCGGCAATTGGGCAGTATGAAACTAGAGTCGATTCTCTCTTCCGGCTATGTTCGCCCGTTCTTGGAAACCAGCCGCCCTTCTCTCTTCGATACCATCAGCACCACACAGCGTCCAGATGTTTTTTGTGCAAAGCTATTAGAAGGACGAGTTGGGATCCTGATTGACGGCACACCGTTTGCCCTCATGATTCCAAAACTGTTCAACGAAAGCTTTCAGTCAATGGATGATTACTGTTATAAGCCCTATTATGCAACTTTTATCCGCTGGCTGAAATATGCAGCGTTTTTGGTTGCCCTGCTGCTGCCAGCTCTGTATGTGGCAATCGCTCTGCATCATCCGGAACTGCTCAACCGCACATTGCTGCTCATACTGGCAGAATCGGAAGAAACCGCTCCGCTCTCCCTGACAACCGAAGCCATCGGCATTTTATTGGTGTATGAAATCATTCGGGAGGCTGGGCTACGATTGCCGCAAGCAGTCGGCGGAGCGGTGAGTATCGTTGCCGGCTTAATTGTCGGGGACGCAGCCGTTTCCTCTGGTTTAATCAGTACGCCGATGCTGACGGTCACGGCGATTTCTGTCATTGCTGGATTCGTCATTCCAGACCTGAATCCGCCAATTAGCATTCTACGGCTAGCATTTGTCCTAGCTGGCGGTATGGGTGGACTGTTCGGTATTAGCCTGTTGGGAGCAGCGGTTCTCTTTCATATCTGTGCCGCTCAAAATCACGGGTTCCCACTGACTGCCCCCGTTGCACCATTCCGAAAACGTGGCATGCGAGATATTTTATACCGTGCAGATTTTCCTGCAATGCAGTCCGGTAATTTTACGGTGGAGGAGTATCATGAATAAACCAGCCAAACTGCAACCCAGCCAGTTGACGATGATTTTAACGCTCTCAGCTGCCTTTTCCGTGATGTGTGCAGCATTTCCGTTTACGTTAGAGCAGCTCCTTGGTACAGCGATTTCCATTGGGCTGCAAATTTTGCTCTGCATTCCGGCGTTTCTTTTGACTCGCCGAACGGACAGCCTTGCAGCCCATTGCAAGGGACATAAATTCCTTCCGCTGTTCTTTTGCTATTATTTACTGCTTGCCGGCGGTCGCTCTGTGGTGCAACTCTGGAATGTCTCCGGCAGTCTTTCCCTGCCGGTACACAACGCCCTACTTGCAGCCGCCCTGATTGCTGGAATCTGTTTCTATACGTCTACGCTGGGCATTCAAACACTTGCCCGCAGCAGTACGCTGACATTTGGGATTCTTCTGCTCACCCTGGCAGTCATGCTCTGGGGCGGATACCGTTCGATCCACCTGCAAAACCTCGCCTTTTCGCCAGATAGCTGTATCTGGAGCAGTGTCCTACAACATCTCTCCTTAGCAGATGAATTGCCCGTTCTGGTATTGCTGCTGGGATTTTTAGAAAAGCAGCCTGTTCGGAGCACATTCCGTTTTTTTGGGTTCTCGTTTGGCATCTGGTTTTTTGTACTGTTTTTAGGCATTACGATTTTAGGCAGCTTTATGCCACACGCAGCCTACCCGTTTTTCACCATTGCCAGCGTTTCGCAGCCATTCCGCACGCAACGGGCAGATGCCTTGTATTTGATTGTGTTTGTTTTGCTTTGCATTTTACGGCTGACGCTCTTCACAACGCTATCTGCCCATTTGCTGGGCGAAGCGTTTCCAAAACTTCGCTTCCGGAACGGCATTTGCCTGTTGATTATTTTGGGGCATGCGGCTGGAATCGGAATCTTAGGGCTTTCGTCCAGCTGGTGGTATATCGTGCCGATTGTACTATTAACCGTATGCGTTCCGTGGAGTTTACTGCTGCTAGACCCACCTGAATCTGCTCCGCAAAAACAGTAATCCACATCATTCCCATCGGATTCCACGATTTCCACAATGGCTGTTGAAATCAAATCTCTTAGAAAGGAAACTCCGGCTATGAAAAAATCGCTGCTTTCGCTGTTGCTATGCCTTTCATTCTGTTGTTCCGGCTGTTCTGCAACGCAAGTCAAAGACCGCCTGTATTTGCAATCCTTGGAACTCTCCAACTATCGTTACCCAACTGTTCAACTGCACGCTTTCCAATCCGAAGAAGCAGACTGTTCCGGTAGTGGCAGCACACTTTCCGCTGCACTGGAATCCGCAGAAATTCCAGCTGGAAAGTCCCTCTTCTTGGGACATTTGGAACTGCTCGCCCTGCAAGAACCGGAATTTTTACAGCAACTTCCAGATATCATGCAGACTTATCGGCTTTCTTCGGGCTGCAAGCTGCTCTATACCACTCGCTCGCTTGCAGAAGTCAACACAGAAACCCTGCTGGAAAGCCTGAAACAGGAAGAACAAAACGGACGTATGCCTAAAACAGACTTGCTTTCGATTCTAAAAGAACGCTGCAATTCCTCCGAAACGGCTCTGCTGCCCTTTCGGATTACCAACGGCTTTTCGATGGTGCTGATGGATTCAGATGGAAGCACACAAACGCTCTCCAACGATGCCATTCAAGGGCTGTGCTGGCTGCGTGGCAACAACTATCCGGAACGAGTCAGCTTATCGGCAGATGGTCAGGCAAGCGACTTTCTGATTACCAGTGCTTCGACCAGATACACCGCCATCACCGCAAATGGCATTCCCATTGTAACCGTTTCGATTTCCATTCAAGGAAGCGGAAATGCAGTCGCCCTGCAAGAACGGCTGGAAACTGCCTGTGAAGCTGCCGAACGGGAAACTGTTCAGCAAAATCAAGCGGATGTCATCGAATTGGAAGCCTGCCTGCGGCAGCAATGTTATAAGCTATATCAAGAACAGGACTGGAACAGCCTGCTCCGCACCGTACAATTTCAACATGAATTTACGATTCTCCCCTAAACCAAAACAGACCGCCCTGTGTTTTCACACAAAGCGGTCTGCTTTTTTCATAGATTTGGATTACTCCGAGAAAGAACTTACTTGTTCAGTCTTGCTTCGATCTTATCCAGTTCAGCCATCAGTTCAGCCGGTACCTTGCCGCCCTTTGCTGCGATGTCTTCGGTGTAATATCTCCGCATTTCTGCGATTTCCTTCTTCCACAGGTCGGTATCTACATCGAGAAGCTTGTCCAGAACAGCCGGAGTTACTTCGTCTTCGATACCAGTCAGGTTCAGGTCTTCCTTCTTCGGCAGATAGCCGATTGCAGTTTCAACTGCATCAACTGTGCCTTCGCAACGCTTGATGATCCAGTCGAGGACTCTCATGTTGTCGCCAAAGCCCGGCCACAGGAAGTTGCCTTCTTCGTCCTGCTTGAACCAGTTAACGTTGAAGATCTTCGGAGCCTTGTCGCCCAGGATCTTGCCCATTTCGAGCCAGTGTGCCCAGTAGTCGCCTACATTGTAACCGATGAACGGCTTCATAGCCATCGGGTCATGACGCAGAACGCCAACTGCACCCGTTGCAGCAGCTGTTGTTTCGGAAGAAACAGCAGAACCCATATAAGTGCCGTGTGTCCAGTCGAAAGACTGATATACCAGCGGTGTTGTGGAAGCACGACGGCCGCCGAAGATGATAGCAGAAATCGGAACGCCTGCCGGATTGTTGAATTCCGGAGAGATGCACGGGCAGTTTTCAGCCGGTGCAGTAAATCTGGAGTTCGGATGAGCCAGAGTCTTGTTCTTGCCGGTCTTTTCGTCAATTTCAGAAACGAATTCCGGACCATTTACCTTAGAACCCTTCCATTCGGTTGCATCAACCGGCGGATTCTTATCCAGCTTTTCCCACCAAACGGTGTTGTCTGCATTGTTCAGAGCAACGTTGGTGAAGATGGTGTTCTTGCGTGTGCAAGCCAGTGCGTTCGGGTTGGACTTTTCGTTTGTACCCGGAGCAACGCCGAAGAAACCATTTTCCGGATTGATTGCATACAGTCTGCCATCCTTGCCCGGCTTCATCCAAGCAATATCATCACCAACGGTGAATACCTTATAGCCAGCCTTCTGATAGCCTTCCGGCGGAATCAGCATAGCCAGGTTGGTCTTACCGCAAGCAGACGGGAATGCAGCAGTGATATAAACAGTTTCACCAGACGGCTTCTGAACGCCCAGAATGAGCATGTGTTCAGCCATCCAGCCTTCATTCTTACCCTGGAAGGAAGCAATACGCAGAGCGAAGCACTTCTTGCCCAGCAGAACATTACCGCCGTAAGCGGAGTTGATTGACCAGATTGTGTTTTCTTCCGGGAACTGTACGATATAACGGTTTTCCGGATCAACGTCAGCCTTGGAGTGCAGACCACGAACGAAGTCGTTAGAAACATCGCCCAGGTTTTCAAATGCCTGCTTACCCATTCTGGCCATGATGTTCATGTTCAGAACAACATAGATAGAGTCAGTCAGTTCCACGCCAACCTTTGCGAGCGGAGAACCGATCGGACCCATAGAATACGGGATTACATACATGGTTCTGCCCTTCATAACGCCGTCATACAGCGGAATGAGCTTTGCCTTCATTTCGTCCGGAGCCATCCAGTTGTTGGTCGGGCCTGCATCTTCCTTCTTCTTGGAGCAGATGAAAGTTCTGTCTTCCACTCTTGCTACGTCATTCGGCAGCGTTCTGTGGTACAGACAGCCCGGCAGCTTTTCCGGATTCAGCTTATACATCTTATCCCGGTTGCCTTCCGGCAGAGAAGTAACTTCTTCTGTCAGTGCATCCAGCTGTTCTTTGGAACCATCGATCCATACGACCTTGTCAGGCTTGGTCAGAGCAACCATTTCTTCAACCCATGCCAGAACATTTTTGTTGTTTGTCAATGCCATCGGTAATACCTCCTAATATATCAATCCACCGGTCAAACCGGCGGGGAGAAGAAAAATTTTCTTCTCCCCTTTATTATAATTCCAACGGGAAATCTTGTCAAGCGGTTTTCGGGAAATTCCATTTGAAATTCAGTCTTTGTTCATGTTTTGCAAACGACTGTTTGCGTGCGGTGAACAAATTCTGATAAATTGTCGTTTTGTGATCCCCGCTCTATTATCGTACCCAGAATATCAAATTTTTTGCATATTCAAAAATTGACATGCTTTTCCGTTTAAAAAGTTGGCTGTTGCAGTGACATCGTTGCATAGGCGTTCAGAGAAGCATCCGCCCGAACGCCAGCTGCATACGCATAAGAGCCAGCACAGGCGATCATTGCCCCATTATCTCCACACAGCGAAAGTGGCGGTACAAACAACTTACAACCCTGCTTTTCACAGGCAGCTGCCATGGCAGAGCGAACGCCGCTGTTTGCAGAAACACCGCCAGCAACGGCAATGGTCTGGTAACCCAAATCTTTCGCTGCCTGCATGGTGTGCGTGGTCAGCAATTCAGAAATGGTTTTCTGTACGGATGCTGCCAAGTCAGCTGTCGGAACAGTCTGCCCCTTTTGGGAGGCATTGTGCAGCAGATTCACAACTGCGGTTTTTAAACCGGAAAAGCTGAAATCATAGGGATTTCCCTCCACTTTCGGACGAGGCAAATGAAATGCCTCTGGGTTTCCCTCCTGTGCAGCGTGGTCAATGTGAATACCGCCCGGATACGGAAATCCCATCGCACGGGCGGTTTTATCGAAACATTCACCGGCGGCATCGTCCCGTGTTCTGCCGACAATCCGGAATTTGGTATAAGACAAAA
The DNA here is from genome assembly GCA_902464115.1 of uncultured Ruminococcus sp. GTDB lineage: Bacteria > Bacillota > Clostridia > Oscillospirales > Ruminococcaceae > Ruminococcus_C. The sequence continues at coordinate 15,158 of CABQIF010000001.1, forward strand.
CTTCTACAATATGGCTGTGTCCGCCGCTTGCCACCAGACAGAGATACGGCGGTTTCAATTCCGGATGGGCAATATAATTCGCTGCGATGTGTCCAGCTAAGTGATGTACGGGAACTAATGGCTTTCCGGTTGCCAGTGCCAACCCTTTGGCAAAGTTCACACCAACCAGCAACGCCCCGATCAAACCGGGGGCATAAGTAACCGCAATGCCGTCTAAATCGGCAAGCGTAACCTGTGCATCGTCCAACGCCTTTTGGACTACAGGCAGGACGTTTTCACAGTGTCGCCGAGAGGCGATCTCCGGCACAACACCACCGTATAGTTTATGTTCATCCACCTGTGATGCAACCACATTGGAACGGATTTTGGTGTAATCCTCCGCCACACTGGCAGCTGTTTCATCACAGGAACTTTCGATTCCTAAAATGAGCATAGGTTCTTCTCCTCATCGTTCTGTATAAGAGATTTGATATTCATACAGACGCATTCTTGCATCTGCATGTACTTTTTGCAATAATTGCGGGCTGGGATGATTGACGCAGAGGATTCCAGATACAGAATGCTTGGAAAATCGTTTGCTCTTCTGAAACCAATCCAAATAAGCAGCGAGCTGTGCATAGGCATCCCCATATCCGCCATCTTTTTTCAACTCAATCACATATAAGTTTCCGTCAGCATCTTCACAGAACAAATCCAGCCGACCGATTGGAATGATATACTGCCTGCCGTATTCACCCTTCCGCCGATAAAGATGCAATTGTTTCCCGAACACTGGAAATCCAGCTTCGATGCGAGCGGTCAACTCTTCTTCCAATATCCATTCACTGGAAAACTGTTCTGCTTTTTCGAGCGGTTTCTTTTGCAGACCGGTTTTGGTTTGCTCTGCTGATTCTGCTGATAAAACAATTGATTGCCGATTCTTTGCCGTTTCTGCCCGCTTGACCAGCGATTTAGAAACCGGATATGCTCCGGATTTGATAAAGGAACGTGCGGCTGTTCCATTGCCCATTGCAAGCAGAACCCGTACATAATTATTCGCTGCACAGGATAAATCCAGTTCCTTTTCCAGACAAAATTCCAGCAATTCTTTCGCTTCCGCATATCGTTTTTGTCGATAAAAGCTATATGCCAGATTATTATTTGCAAATGGATAGTCCCATTCCAATTCCAAGCAGTTCCGGTAATAGGCTTCTTCCTGATTCCAGTCTTTTTCTTTCCCATATGCCCAGCCAATTTGAAAATTGATGCAGGCTTTTGTAAACAAACAGGGCTGTTCTTCGATGGTTTCCAGACAGGCGATTTGATTCTTCCAGCATTTCATCCTGCCATAAGTCATTCCAAGCAGTTCATGAGCAATCACAGAATCCGAATGGTTCTGCAAAAAGTCAGTCAGCAGCAGACATTTTTCTTCCTCTGTAGCAGTGAAATAATAATCCCGAACCAGTTCGGCATGTTCAATGACAAGTTGCTCTGCACCGGACTGTTTCAGCTGCAATACAACCATCTGCCAGAATCCAGGAAACGCATCTTTAAACGGAACGATATAAGAATAAACCAGTTCCTGCAAGTCATATGGTTTTTCTTCTGCATCCCGTTTCATCACAGTTCGAACCAGCCGCAAGCTCTTTTCATACTGTCCTTTGAAAAAACAAGCGACTGCCTGAAAATAAGGATTCCCTAGAATCTTTTCTGTATTCCGGAAAAACAACTGCACCGACTGTTCTTTTAGAAAATTCCCTCTGTTTTCTGAATACTCCAAATAATCCAGTGTGATCACATCCAATAAAACATTGTTAAACCAAATGCGAATTTGTTCAATATCCGGATGTGCCTGCATGGTATCCAATTTGTCTGCAACTTCTGTCACCGACATCTCTGCTGGAAATTCTCGCTTTATCAATTCCTGCAACGCTGCTTCTGTCATAGAATCTCCTTTTTTAGTCAAGTATCCATTCGGGTCATTTCTTGCAAGGCGAGATTCCGGTAAGTCAAATCCTCCCGTGCAGAAAACCCCTGCTTTTCCCAGAATGCATTGCCGCTTTGATTGCGGGAAAATACCACCAATGCCATCTTTGCAATGCCGATTTTCTGCACAGCTTTTTTTGCTGCCTGTACCAGCTGCGAACCAATGCCTTGCTTTTGCCGTTCTGGTGCAACTGCGGTATGATAGATGTAGGCTCGTCTGCCGTCACTTCCCACCAAAATCGCCCCAATAACAGCCGTTTCTTCCACGGCAACCAGACAGGTTTCCGGATTTCGCTGCAAAAACCGTTCGATTCCGGAACGGGAATCATCGACATCATTCAACCCCATACCCAAACAGGATTTCCACAGGGCAAAAACAGCATCATAATCTTCTATCTGCATGGTTCGGATTTGCATGACACTTCCCTCCTCATTGCATGCTATTTTTCTTAATACTCGTAGTCAATGCATGCCCGTGCTTCCCGAAGCGGCTTGATAAACTGTCCAAAGGCAACATGTGCCGGATGTACCTGATAGGTGTTCAGGTCGTCCATCGTTTCAAAGTCACAAATCAAGGCAAATTCATAGTTGGTCGGGTCAGCGGACGGGCTGTTCAACCGGACTTCCAGCTTCTTCAGCTGTGGAATCTGTGCCGGCAGCTGTTCTGCCTTTTCCTTTGCAGCCGCTGCATTTTCCATTGCAGTCTTGCCGTTTGCCTCTGCCTGAAATTTGAACATTACAATATGCTTGATCATAATTATCATCTCATCCTTTTTCATAAAATTAACGGGCTTACTGGGAAAGTGATTTCCGCAGATAAACCATATCATCTAACAAAACGCCATCTTCTATAATCGGATGGTCATAATGTTCCGAAAAGAAATGCGGAATTCGACGATATGCCACAAATCCACATTTTTGATAAAACGGGATGGTTTTGGGACTATCTCCCGTTCCAAGAATCAGCCATTTTTCTGTTCCTGATAACTGCTGTTCTAAGAATTGCAAGAACTTGCGTCCATAACCCTTTCCCTGCTCCGAACTGGCAACTGCCAGATTTTTTACTTCCCATTCTGTTTCTGAAACTTTTAAGATCACACAAACTGCAATGGGATTGCCTGCTCTTTGCATCACATAAAGTGTTCCCTGCTCCAGATAATGGTCAATCATGGATTCCTGTTCATCACCAAGCATCAGCAAGGGCAAGTATTGTTTCTTCTGTTCCGAAACTTGTTGTATTTCAATCAATTCAACACCTGCTCTCTGAAAAATAATCGTTCGGAATACTTTTATTGTAGCGTAGTGTCCGGCATTTGTCAACCGTCTTTTCATGTCCTCTGCGTTTTGAAAAGAAATATGCGATTTAATTTTACCATAGATTTTAAATTTTGTATCGTTTTTTTTTTGAAACAGTGTTATACTGAAACTATACTGGGTGTTTCTGCTGGAAAAAAACAGATACCCCCATCATCAAATCAGTTTGCTCTGCACGCAAAGCGAACCAATATGGAGGAAATTATGCGACTATTAGCAATTGACGGAAACAGTATTATGAACCGTGCCTTTTATGGCATTCGCCTGCTTTCCAATCACAAGGGAATTTATACGAATGCGATTTTTGGCTTTATGAATATTTATTTAAAGCACGTCACCGCATTACAGCCGGATGCCATCGCTGTTGCATTTGATGTTCACACGCCAACCTTCCGCCATCAGAAAGTATCATCCTACAAAGCAAACCGGAAAGGCATGCCGGAAGAACTTTCCATGCAGATGCCGTATCTGAAAAAACTGCTGACCCTGCTGGGGGTTCAGATTGTCGAATGTTCCGGCTATGAAGCAGACGACGTTCTCGGCACACTCGCTCAGGCAATGGAAGAACAGGGAAACGACTGCACCATTCTCAGCGGTGACCGGGATACCTTACAGCTTATCACCGACCATGTGACCGTTCGACTGGTTACCAATCGAGAAGATATTGATTACACCGTACAGCGATTTCGGGAGGAATACGGCTTTTATCCCATCTCTATGATCGATTTAAAGGCACTCATGGGCGATGCCTCCGATAATATCTCTGGTGTTTCTGGAATTGGCCCGAAAACTGCCTCTACGCTGATTCGCAGCTGGAGCACTGTGGAAAACGTCTATGACCACATTCATCAACTGAACGTCAGCAAAATGGCAGTTCAAAAACTGATTGCCGGACAGGAATCTGCAAGGGAAAGCAAATGGCTCGCAACGATTGTGAAAGATGCCCCCGTTCCGACGGAATTGCAGCACTATCTGCCAAAGCCGATTCATGCCAGAGAAGTGCGGGATTTGCTGATGGAACTGGAAATGGTAAAGCTATTGGATAAATTACATCTGGAAGCTGCTGCTGACCAGCTGGAAGAAGAACCGCTCTCTTGTGCCATAACGCCATCCATTGCCATTCAACAGCAGCCACTGACCGATGACCTGTTTCAACAGTGGAAAACCGACCTGCCAACACTCTGCTATGACCTGAACCTTCCAGAACATCGCCTGCAAGTACTACAGGAGCAGACCATCTATGAAACCACAGATGAAGCCCTGATTGCTGCATTTTTGGGCAGTGCCATTCCAAAGCGAACCTTTGGTGCAAAGCCGCATTATCGCTACATGATGCAACAGGGAACAGCCCTGAACAATCTCGTTGCAGATGGTGAAATTGCTGCCTATCTGCTGAATCCGGCTTCTTCTGAATATACAGTTGCCCGTCTGAGCGTCACCTACCACGTTCTCTATGATACGGCTCTGGAAGATTTGGCGGCATTGGTTGCCCTGCCAGCACTCTGTGATGCGATGGAACAGGAAATTCAGGAACAAAACATGACCGACTTGTATCAAATGGAACTGGAATTGACCCGTGTTCTGGCAGAAATGGAACAGGCTGGCGTTTTGGTTGATGTAGACGGGCTGGAAACATTCGGCAAATACCTCAGCGAACAGATGGAAGAATTACAGCAAATGGTCTATGATGAAGCTGGACATTCTTTCAAAATCGGCTCTCCGAAACAACTCGGAGATGTGCTTTTCGGCGAACAAAAATTGCCGCATGGCAAAAAGACCAAGACGGGTTACTCCACCAATGCAGAAATTTTGGAATCCCTGCGAGAGGAATACCCGATTGTTGACCACGTTTTGAAGTGGCGGCAGGTTTCCAAGCTGAAATCCACATACATTGACGGCTTGAAGAAAACAATTGCCGCAGATGGCAGAATCCACACTTGTTTCAAGCAGACAGAAACCCGAACGGGTAGAATCTCCTCCATTGAACCGAATATGCAAAACATTCCGGTTCGGACAGAACTCGGCAGCAACATGCGGAAATTCTTCGTTGCCGGTGCTGGCAATGTCCTGTTGGATGCTGATTACAGCCAGATCGAATTGCGAATTTTGGCGAATCTCTGCGGTGACACTGCCATGCAGGAGGCATTCTTACACGGTGCAGATATTCACACTGCAACCGCTGCACAAGTCTTTGATTTGCCGCCGGAAATGGTCACAGATTCCATGCGGAGTGCTGCAAAAGCAGTAAACTTCGGTATTATTTATGGTATTGGTGCATTCTCGCTTTCCAAGGATATTCACGTTTCTGTCGCACAGGCAGACCAGTATATCAAAAACTATCTTGCTCGTTACCCTCGTGTTGCAACATTCATGGAAGAAACGGTGGAACATGCCAAGGAACTGGGCTATGTCAGCACCTATTTCAAGCGGAGAAGACCTGTTCCGGAACTGCGGCAGTCCAACAAGATGATTCAGGCATCTGGAAAACGGATTGCTATGAATACTCCAATTCAGGGAACGGCTGCCGACATCATTAAAATTGCTATGATTCACGTTTCCAACCGGTTACAGGAAGAATGCCCAGCAGCAAAGCTGATTTTACAGGTACACGATGAACTGATTGTGGAAGTTCCGGAACAGCAGGCAGACCTTGCTGCACAGATCCTGAAAGAAGAAATGGAACATGTCGTGCAGTTTGCCGTTCCGCTGACGGTAGACGTGAAGAAGGGAAAAAGCTGGTATGATGCAAAAGGTTAAGATTCTCCCGTTATCACAGGAGCAGCTGCCCGCAGCGGCTGCTCTTGCACAGCGTTGTTTCCCTGACCCATGGTCACTTGCCCTGTTTGAGGCTGCCTTTTCACAACCAGATACCACCCTCTTTGCTGCAATGGCAGGCGATACATTAGCAGGCTACTTGATTTTACAGCGGCTCGGCGATGAAGAAAGCGTGGATGATATTGCGGTTGCTCCGGAATTTCGGCGACAGGGAATCGCTCAACAGCTGTTGGAAACAGCACACGCTCAATTTCCATCCTGTCCGTTTCTGCTGGAGGTACGGGAACACAACACCGCTGCTCTCGCCCTCTATCAAAAATTAGGCTATCAGCAGGTTGGTTTTCGGAAACGCTATTATACCAATCCGAACGAAGGTGCGGTACTGATGACCCGACCCCCACAATAAAAGGAGGAACTCCATGCAACAAATCATCAAACTGGGAAATTTGACGCTGCCCCGTACCGCTGGACTTGCCCCTATGGCTGGCGTTGCCGACCGGGCTTACCGGATTCTCTGCAAGGAACATCAAGCTGCCCTGCTGGTCAGCGAAATGATTTCTGCAAAAGGGCTTTGCTACGGCGACCCGAAAACTGCTCAGTTCTGCACGATTACAGATGCAGAACGCCCGATGGGCTTGCAGCTGTTCGGCAGCGAACCGGATTTCATGGCAAAAGCAGTTCAAATCGTCCTGTCCTATCAGCCGGACTGGATTGATATTAACATGGGCTGTCCGGTGCATAAAGTCATTACAACTGGTTCTGGTTCAGCACTGATGCAGAAACCAGACCTCGCAGCGGATTTGGTACGGGCAGCGGTTTCGGTTTCACCCGTTCCCATTACCGTCAAGTTCCGTGCTGGCTGGGATGACAACGACCGCAATGCGGTTTCCTTCGCCAAAAAAATGGAACAAGCTGGAGCGGCAGCAGTTGCCGTTCATGGCAGAACCAAAGCACAGCTTTACTCCGGAAAAGCTGACTGGGAAATCATCCGGCAGGTGAAAGAATCCGTTTCGATTCCGGTTTTCGGAAACGGAGATGTAACCGATGCGGAAAGCTGCTTGAAGATGTATGAACAGACGAACTGTGATTTGGTGCTAGTCGGCAGGGGCAGCTATGGAAACCCATTTATTTTTTCCGAAATTGCAGCGGCAATGGCTGGAACACCTTACCAAAAGCCGACCCTCTCCGAAAAAATGGACACCATGCTCTATCATATCCGCCTGATTTTGCAGCTTGCCGATGGAAAGCCACCGGAACTTGCCATTCGAGAGGCTCGCAAACACGCTGCTTGGTATATCAGCGGTTTACATGGAGCAGCTGCTTTTCGGGCAAGATGTTATCAGCTGCAATCCTATGCAGAGGCAGAACAGCTGGCGGCAGATGTCAAGGAGGCGAATCCAGCGTGAAACGCTATCCATCCAAACCAAAACCTACGCCAACATCTACTTCTTTTGATATTCGCCCCCGTCATGTTATCACCGTTGACCTGCACGGACTTTCTGTTGCAGAGGCACGGGCAAAGCTGAAACAGGTCTTGGAACACTGCCCGAAAACCGTCACAGAAGTGGAAGTGATTCATGGCTATCACAGTGGGCAAGCCCTGCAAAAACTGGTGCGAAAAGATTTCAAACACGCTCGGATTGCCTCCCGTAGTTTCGGGCTGCAAAACGGCATTACCAACTACATTTTAAAGTGAGGGATTGATGATGACCCTATCCATTCGGACGCTGCTCTATGATGCTCTACTGCTGTTGGAACTTGGCTTGTTCTTCCTATTTTTTGCACCGCTATTTCTACGGATCTTCAATGCTGGAAATCTGTTCGGCATGGCGGTTTCAGCAATTTGTTTTCTACTGACGCTCTTTCACCGCCCTTGCGGACAGCTGCTTTCCCGTATCTGGGGCAATCTCTGCGGAAAGTGCGTGTTGAGCATCCTTGCCCTGCTCCTGACCGCTGGCATTGCATTTGCCGGATTCTGTTCCGTCAAGATGGTGCAATATTATCAGAATCCCCCACAAACGCCTTGCACCGTGGTTGTTTTAGGCTGTAAAGTCAAGGGCACTGTCCCCAGTCTGATGCTACAACGGCGACTAGAAGCAGCAAAGGACTACTTACAGCAACACCCGGAAGTTTCCTGTATTGTTTCCGGCGGAAAGGGAACGGGCGAGGACATCTCCGAAGCACAGGCGATGAAAACCTACCTGACCGCTGCCGGCATTGCAGCAGACCGAATTCTCATGGAAGACCGTTCCACCGATACCCACGAAAACTTGTTGTTCAGCAAGCAAATTCTGGAGCAACAGGGGCTGCCCAACCGAATCACCATTCTCACAGATGGCTTTCACCAATACCGTGCCCACCGCATGGCGACAGAACTGGGACTGGAAAGCTGGTCCGTCAGCGGTAAAACCAGACGCATTCTCATCCCGACTTACTGGGTGCGGGAATGGATGGCATTATTCGAGCAATTTCTCGGCATGGCGTAAAAATTCCTATATTTTTATGTGTTTCATTCTGGGCATTTGGTAAAAATCAAGTAAAAAGTAACATTCCACCCTTGCTATTCGAGCAAAACTTTGCTATAATAGAAAGGGTGTTGTCAACACCAATCAAAAATAGTTTGGAGGAATCAGTAATGCGAGCGGATCCTTATCCCCGACGATGGATGCAAGATAAAAAATAAGATTGCAAAGGAGAAACCGCATCTTTTCAACGGTTCTGCCTTTGCGGAAAGGCGGAACCGTTTTGATTTCTTACTATAAAACCGTACAAAATCATCTGGTAGAATGCAGTACGCCAGAGCCTGGCAGCTGGGTTTCTGTCGTTGACCCAACAGCACAGGAACGGAAAATGCTGATTGAAGAATTTGGTCTGGATAGCGACTTCATCAAGTCTGCACTCGATGAAGAAGAATCCTCCCGTGTGGAACGAGAAGACACCCAGACCCTGATTATCATTGACACCGCTGTTTCAGAGATTGAAAAAAATGATACGCTGGTGTTCTACACCATGCCAATGAGTATTATCATCAAAGACCAGTTGGTTTTTACGATCTCTCTGCGAAACAACAAGGTGATTGAAGACCTGATTGACGGACGGCTTCGGAATATTCAGACCAGTTTCCGAACGCAATTCGTTTTGCGGCTGATCATGCAGCTGACTTCCACCTATCTGGTCTATCTGAAACAAATCGACAAGGCTTCCAACACCTTGGAACGAGAACTGCGAAAGGCAGTCAAGAACAAACAGCTGCTGCAAATGATGGAGCTGGAAAAATCTCTGGTCTATTTTTCCACCTCTCTCAAAGCCAACGATGCGACCATGAATAAGATCCTGCGTGGCAAGCTAATGAAACTCTATGAGGACGACCAAGACCTATTGGAAGATGTTCTGATCGAGTTGAAACAGGCAGAAGAAATGGCGAGCATTTATTCCAGCATCCTTGCCAACATGGTGGATGCATGCAGTTCGGTCATCTCCAACAATGTCAACATTGTAATGTGGCAATTGACCATTGTCACCATCATTCTGGCAATTCCAACGATGGTATTTAGCTTTTATGGCATGAACACGCTGGACTTGCCCTTTGCGGAACATACGTGGTTTCCAACTGTTGTTTCAATTGTGGCGACCCTGCTCACAGCACTGATTTTGTTGAAGTACAAGAAAAAATAATAAAAAAGCAGACCCTCGTCTTAATAGACGGTGGTCTGCTTTCCCCATACACAGAAGAGATGGTTATGCTTTCGGTTCTTCTTTTTGTTCCGGAGATACCTGCAAGGCGATTTTTGTAACAGATTGGTTGTCCGTTTCCAGAACCTGAAATTGAAACGTTCCAACTTGAACCGTTTCGCCCACTTCTGGAATATGCCCCAGCAATTCTGTGACCCATCCGCCAACGGAGGTCGATGCTGCTTCTGGCATTTGGGACGGAATATCTTCTTCATCCAGTGCATCCCGCATATCACTAATACTGAATGTTCCTACAATCGTATAGCAATGCGGTGCGGTACGGACAAATTCATGAACGATTTCATCGCTTTCATCGTAGATGTCCCCAACCAGTTCTTCAATGATGTCCTCGAGGGTCACAATGCCCTTTGTTCCGCCGTATTGGTCAACAACTACTGCCATATGCGTCTTGGAACGCTGCATTTCTTTCAGGCTGTCACTGATGGCTTTTGTTGCCGGAATATAGATGACATCCTGCAAGATTTCAGAAACAGAATGGAACATGCCATGCTCCAACCGGAAAAAGTCCCGGCTGGTAATCATGCCAATGATGTTATCCATGCTCTTTTCATAGACTGGGAATCGGGAAAAATGGCTGTGCAGGAACATTTCACAGATCTCATCGGTGGTTGCCTCGCTGGAAACGCCGACAATCTTCACTCTTGGAATCAAAATATCGTTGACGGTAGTTTCATCAAACTGCAATGCCGACAAGACCAAATCGCTCTCCTGCTCTTCCAGAACGCCTTCTTCTTCGATTTCATCAATGATGTACTTCAATTCGTCCTCTGTCACACTGGGAGCTTCTGTTTTCGGCTTCAATGCCCGAGATAATACATCAAAAATCTTCACGAACGGGGTCATAACAATGGTAAATGCGGAAAGTGCAGATGCCACAGACAACGCCATTTTTTCTGCATGGGATTTTGCATAGGATTTTGGGAGCACTTCCCCGAATATCAAAACCAGAATCGTCATTGCAACGGTGGAAACTGCCGGGCCAGCACTGCCGACCCACTGGGTAAAGACGACCGTTGCAAGAGAAGATGCCCCGATGTTGACAATGTTGTTGCCGACCAGAATTGCAGTCAGCGAATCTTCATAGTGTTCTGCAATATGCAGTGCTTTCGATGCTCGTTTATCCCCCTGATCTGCCATAGATTTCAGGCGGATTTTGTTGACACTCGCAAACGCTGTTTCCGAACTGGAAAACAGTGCAGAAAGTACAATACAGATGATAATGATGGCAATCATTCAAGTTCCTCCATGTTTTTGATAAAATGTATGACATTATCGTACCATATTTTTTGGAAATTGGCAAGTTAAATTCAAGAAAAATAAAAATTTTTTAGGAAGGTGTGCGTGATTTTATGAATCAATTGATTTTATGGGTGGTCAAGCATCTGCCCAAACCCCTTCAAAACATCTATTTTAAATATGAGAAGGGCTTGCTATACTGTTTTTATGGAGTTTTGACAACCTTAGTTTCCATGATCACCAAACTTGTCCCCATGTATTTTCTGGGCGAGGGCAAGCTTTCCGTTACGTTCTGCACGGTGTTCTCTTGGATCTGTGCAGTGACGTTTGCATTTTTCACCAACAAAAAATACGTGTTCCAGAGTGAAACCCACACCAAAAAAGCCTTCTGGACAGAATTCATTTCATTCTATTCTGCAAGAGGGGCTTCCCTTTTCTTGGACTGGGGGATTAGCGTGCTGGGCATCAGCATTCTGGGCTGGAATAAATATCTGGTTACCATCGCCGCACAGGTGATTATTTTGGTGGTCAACTATGCCTTCAGCAAATTGTTCGTATTCAAAAATCGAGAAAATTCAACTGATGCGGCAGAATCCAAGTAACTGCCCATCACCGGAATTTCTCCAACAGGAAAGGATGTCAAATCATGAACCTACGACCCGGAAAATCCATGCTCTCTGTTCTATTGGCTGGTCTGCTGACCATGGCCGCACTGGCAGGATGCAGCGACAAACAGGAATCCAGTAGTTCTACTTCTTCTGCTGCACAGACGACTACAGCAGCAACAGAGGCAGAAACAGAAGCAACCACAGATGCAGAAACCACTGCTCCGGAAACAACCGAAACTACAGAAACAACCACAACCCACATCAGCCCAACAGAAACCGTTTCCAGCACGCTGGGTGCAGAACTGGACGATTTAAATGTCCTGTTAGACCGAGATGCGGACAACACCTATAAAGCCAAACTGGAAAATTTCATACAGGATGGCGATGTCATTCAATCCTTTACCTTTATCTTCTATGCTCCGGATGGTGTTTCCAATATGGGAACATATAAGGGTGGATGCGGGATTTCTGTCAAGGCAGATAGTGCCACGGCAACCGATAAAAACTGGTATCAGTCCGATGACTTTGAACAGAGTGTCAACGGTGCTTATGCAGAGATCACCTGGAATGTCCCGACAGACGTTGCCGCAGATGTTGATGCAAGCGGCGATGTTCTCATCGGCTACTGGTGGAGCGATTTACAGCAGCTGAAACTGAGCAGTATTGTCTGCACTTATACTCGCACCGCAGAAGTTCCGGTGGATGGCACTTCCGAAAGCAGTCCAGCTGCCACACTGGACTACAGCAGCGACACCGACAAGCAAGTAAAACTGCCGCTCTCTGATTTCATCGACAAGGACGACCGCCTGCAAACTGTCACCTTTGACATCAGCAGCAGCGGTTCACTGGGAAAATTCACGGGAGCATTTGGCGTTTCGCTGACCAGCGGATGCGATGCGGAAACCGATAAGAACTGGTATCAGACCGGAAATATTGTCACCTTTACGCAGGATTCTTCCGTTTCCCTGACGTGGATCGTTCCGGAATCCATTCAGGATTACATCGACCCAACGGGTGATTTGATGCTGGGCTACTGGTGGAGTGATCAAGCAACCGTTACACTGAACAACGTTTCTGTTCGATACAGCAACGCCACCGGAACAGTGAAAAAATCCGACACCAAAAAGAATGAAGAAGCACAGACAGCCGTCAAAAATGAAGGGGCTGCTGCGGTTTCCGCCGAAGAAGTCAACCAAATGAGTTCTTCAGAAATTGTAGCAGATATGAAAGTGGGCTGGAATCTCGGCAACACACTGGACAGCTATGACACCAGTTCCAGCGACAACGAAACCGGCTGGGGCAACCCGAAAACCACAAAGGCAATGATTGACACTGTAAAAGATGCTGGATTCAATGCCGTTCGGATTCCGGTCACCTGGGGCGAACATCTCTCCGCTGATAACACCATTGATGCGGATTACCTGAATCGAGTACAGGAAATTGTCGATTATGCAATGGATGACAATTTATATGTTATCCTGAATGTTCATCACGATGATGCTTTGTGGTTGCATCCAACTTACAGCGAACAGGCTGCTGTTACCGAAAAGCTCACTGCCATCTGGAAGCAACTCTGCGAACGGTTCGGTGACTATGACCACCATCTTGTATTTGAGGGCATGAATGAAACCCGTATCATTGGCTCTGCAACAGAATGGAGCGGCGGCACACCGGAAGAACGAGATGTCATCAATCAGCTTTATCAGGCATTTGTAGACACCGTTCGGGCAACGGGTGGCTTGAATGCAGACCGCACCTTGATTATCAGTTCTCACGCACAGTCCATCACCAAAGAGGCTGTCAGTGCTGTCAAGATTCCAGATGATGCACACATTGCCGTTTCCATTCACAGCTATGCTCCATGGGATTTCTGCGGAACAGATGACACCCGTTCCGACTGGGGCAGCGATGCCGACAAGCAGGAACTGGACACCAATTTTCAGTATCTGGAAGACACTTTCATCAGCAAGGGCGTTCCCGTTCTGCTGGATGAATTCGGTGCGGTCGACAAAAACAATACCAGCATACGGGCACAGTACTATGCATATTATGTCAAGAGTGCCAAAGCACACGGCATTACTTGCTTTGTCTGGGACAATGGCACAGAAAGCGAATTTGGCTTGCTGAACCGGAAAGATTTGACTTGGTATGCACCGTCTATCATTGATGCAATGATGCAGGCACTGCAAGCACAATGAGAAATGTTCACAAAAAAGTTTGCAGTTTGTTGTGAAAAACGTAGATTTTTTGGAAAACTTTCAAATAATATCAGCAATTTCGTGAGAAATATGGTATAATAAGAAAATAGAAAAAACGGCAGAAGGAGGCCATTGAACAATGAGCAATCGAATTATTACAATTGAAAGAGAATATGCAAGCGGCGGTCGGGAAGTCGGCGAACTGGTTGCAAAACAACTCGGGATCCCATTCTACAACCGTGAAATTTTAGAGATGGCGTCAGAACGCTGCGGCGTATCGGTGGATTATCTGGCAAGTGCAGAAGAAGCTGCACCAAAGAGCTTTTTGTATACGCTGATGCTTTCCTCAAATCCAACCCGTTCGATTCAGGAAAATCTGCCATTGTCGGATAAGGTTTATATCATTGAAACCAACATCATCAAGGAACTGGCGGAAAAGAGCGACTGTGTCATCGTTGGTCGTTGTGCCAGCTATATTCTACGGGATATGGAACATATGATGAGTGCCTTCGTCTATGCTGACCAAGAATCCCGTGTCAATCGGGCAATTTCAGAATACTCTGTTGACCCAAGACGTGCAGAAGCAACCTTGCGGAAGTCTGACCGGCGGAGAGAAACGTTCTACAGCATTAACACCGGCGGAAACTGGTATGACAAGGAAAACTACACACTCTGCCTGAACAGCGGTGCGTTAGGGATTCCGCTCTGTGCGGACATCATTGTATCCGCTGCACAAAAGACGATTTTTGCATAAATCCCGTTTCAACTGCAATTAAAAACCGCCCTGCCGAATTCCACAAATCGAAATTCGGCAGGGCGGTTTCTATCTTCTCTTTGCACCTGCTTTTTCACAAAAGGCAGATTATTTTTTCTTTTTTGGTGGCTGTGGCGGCTGTTTTTTCACTTCTTCCTTGTTGGAAAAAACCGCTTCCAACACTTTCCCGTAAAAATTTGCTGGATTCCGCATAATCTGCGTACCCAGATATTTCGCTTGCTTCATGTCCGGTGCATACAGTTTCAAGTCCATTAAGTCGCTCTGTAAATCCAGATACCGCACCTGTACATGATAGCCCTTTTTCAATGGCAAATAGGAGATTTTTACTTCCTCCCGCCGTTTTTCCCGAATGAAATATTGCTTTGCCTCGCTGATAATTTTATCCCGATACGGTTTTGCAACGTATTCCTTCAGTTCCTTGGCACATTCTTCTCCAACTTTCGTCAGGGAATACCAGTCTTGTCCGTTTTCGTCCTGCTTTAGTTGGAGAGAACCATTTTTTTGCAGGTAAGTGATAGATTCCTGATAGAAAAAATAGTTGATGATTTCCGTTTCTACGGCAATCTCATAAAGCTGCGTCGGGGTAACGGGTTTCTTTAAGTGGTCTAATAAACAGCAAATCAGAATGTTCGCCATATGAGTATCCATAAGTGGCGGTGTTGCAATCTGCGACATTTTCATTAAGTTTTCGTCCTGCATCTCGATTCCCTCCAATCCATGCGGTTTTTAAAAGTGCGGATAATCCATCATATGGGACAGCAATGCAAGATTGACGGCTGCCTCTACGCACGGCACAGCTCTCGGTACAATACACGGGTCATGTCTGCCATGGATCTGTAAAATTTCATTCGTGCCTGCTCGGAAATCAACCGTTTCCTGCGGTTTTGCAATCGAAGCAGTCGGCTTGATGGCAACTCGCAGAATAATCGGCATTCCAGAAGAAATTCCGCCTAAAATTCCGCCATGGTGGTTGGTCTTTGTCTTAACATGCCCGTTTTCGTCTATATAAAATGGGTCATTGTTCTGGCTGCCCACCATCTCTGCAACCTGAAAACCAGCACCAAATTCCAAACCCTTTACAGCTGGAATGCCGAAAATCAGCTGTGCAATGGTGTTTTCCAGTCCCTGAAACATCGGAGAACCAACGCCAGCCGGCATATTCACAACCGCACATTCAATCAGACCACCCAGCGATTCGCCACCCTTGCCAGCGTTGCGGATGTCCTCCTGCATGATTTCGCCCTGTGCATCATTGATGACTGCAAACGGCTTTTCCCGTACTGCCAAAATATCGGCTCTGGAAACCGCTGTTTCTGAAAATGCATCATCTTTCACGCCGTGAACGGCTGCAATATGAGCACCTGTATAAATGCCACGCCGTTCCAGAATCTGCCCACAGATTGCCCCTGCAAAGCACAGCGGTGCGGTCAGTCTGCCGGAAAAATGGCCGCCGCCCCGCACATCCTGAAAGCCACGATACCGCATTGCTCCGGTATAATCGGCATGTCCCGGACGAGGCAGCCGTTCGAGGTTGCTGTAATCCTTTGAGCGGGTATCGGTATTCTGAATGATGGCACAAAGTGGAACGCCCGTTGTCCGATTGTTCAACATACCGGACTGCACCTGTGGCAAATCCTTTTCACTTCTTGGAGTGGTCGTACCGTCCTTTTTCGGTGCACGTCTTGCCATAAATTGCAGCACCTTTTCCATATCGATATATTCTCCCGGCGGTAAGTTGTCGATTACCACGCCGATTGACGGGCCGTGCGATTCTCCAAAAATAGAAATGGAAATCCGGTTATTCCAAAACGATGACATGGGCATTTCCTCCTAATCGATTATAATCTTCGTAAAACTGTGGATAGGATTTTTCAATACACTCTCCACCTTGAATGACCACCGGAGCGATGCAGCGTGTTGCTGCAATTGCAGCACACATTGCGATGCGGTGGTCGCCATAACTGTCGATTTTTCCGCCGTGCAGCCGTTCTACTGGCTGAATGCGTAAGCCGTCTTCTAAAATAGCAACTTGTCCGCCCAGCTGATTCAATAGATCTGTGGTCGCCTGCAAGCGGTCACTCTCTTTGATTTTTAGACGGGCTGCTCCATGGATCTCAGACGGATGCGTTCCGAATGTTGCCAAAACTGCCAAAATTGGCACTAAGTCCGGAATATCTGCTGCATCCAGTGTAAAGCACGCCGGCTTGTGATTATTTCTATTATAACACATTTTTTCTGCAATTTCAATGATGATTTTATCACCCTGCACGCTATCTGGATTTAAATTGGTCATTGTAATCTGGTTACCGATGGCATTCGCCACTGCAAAAAAAGCAGCCTGCGAATAATCGCCCTCCACCGTTCCGCTGCAAGCGTGGGCATGCTGTCCACCGGGAACAAAATAACCCTGCTCTGTTTCTGTTACCACAAATCCAAACTGCTGCATGCATGCAATCGTCATATCCACATAGGGTTTCGACTGCAACGGGGAAAGCATGATGATTTCTGAATTCCCTTTCAACAGCGGCAGTGCAAACAGCAAACCTGTGATATACTGCGAGGAAACATCGCCCTCTAAATAATACGTTCCGCTTTGCAGCTGTCCGTGAATCGTGAACGGCATGGTGTTCTGATAATCAAAAGTAATGCCATTTTTGGAAAGTTCCCGTACATAGGCAGTAATTGGACGCTGCGGCAGTCTGCCTTGTCCGTGGAATGTTGCATGAACACCCAGAGCGGCTGCAACTGGAATCAAAAACCGCAGAGTTGAACCACTCTCGCAGCAGTTCATTTCTGCTGTCTGTGTTGTAGCAACCTGATTGATTCCCGTTACCGTAATCGTGCTTCCATTCGTTTCAAAGTCTGCACCCAAAGCCGACAGGGCTTCCATGGTCGCTGTAATATCCTTGGAGAAGCTGACGTGCTCAATCACAGATGTTCCCTCTGCCAAAGCAGCACAAATCAACATGCGGTGTGTCATGCTTTTGGATGCCGGAATGGAAATCGTTCCACTCAAAGTGCGTGGTTCTACTTGAATATTCATGCCTGTTCCTCCATCCATGCGGCAAACGCTGAAATAGAGGCAGTCCGAATTTCTGCCTTGCCCGGTGTTTCGCAGACAATATACCGCAGCTGATTGCCTGCCCGCTTTTTATCGACACCGCAGAACGGCAGCAAATCCGAAATTGGAACAGGAACAGAAGTCGGCAAATGATATGCCTGCAAGCACGCTTTCAGTGCAGCAGTCTGTTCCGGTGTGCAAGTCTTTTCTGCAATCAGGCACATTCCAATGGCAACTGCACTACCGTGAGAATACGTTTCATAGTGATAATAACCCTCAATGGCATGGCCAAGGGTATGCCCATAGTTTAAAATCATCCGTTCGCCAGTGTCAAATTCGTCTGCCTCTACAACGTCCCGTTTAATCGAAATGCAAGTGCAGATCACATCTTCCAATACAGAGAAAATCGTTTCCTGATTGTGTGCTGATAGCAGTTCAAACAGCTTTGCATCCCGAATCATGCCGTATTTGACAACTTCTCCCATTCCATCGGAGAACGTCGCACTTGGCAATGTCCGCAGAGTATCCGGGTCACACAATACGCAAACGGGTTGCTTAAACGCACCAACCAGATTTTTTCCGCCTTTCAGGTCAATGGCAGTCTTTCCGCCGACAGAGGAATCTACCTGTGCCAACAATGTAGTTGGAATCTGAATAAAATCCATACCACGGAGATAGGTCGCTGCTGCAAAACCGGCAAGGTCGCCGACAACGCCGCCGCCTAAAGCAACAATGGCATCTGTACGGGTAAACTGCTTTTCACACAGAAAATCATAGACTTGCAGCAAGGTTTCTGCACACTTCGAGGCTTCGCCGTGTGGGAACACAAAAGTTTCCACCCGAAATCCAGCATTCCGGAGAGCAGAAACAACTGCCGCTCCATAAAGGCTTTGTACAGTATCATCGGTAATGACAGCAAGTGCTGCTGCTTTGGTAGCGGTTCGGATATACGTTCCGCATTCTGCAAGCAATCCGTGCTGCACATAGATTGGATAAGTATGACTAGCGTGTACGGTAATTGTTTTCATGTTCTCTCTCTTTTCTGCACTGTTGTAAGCACTTATTTTTCTTTTATTATACCGTTTTTCTGTGGTTCTGTCAACAGAAAAAGGCTGACAGAACCATGCTTTTCTCTGCCAGCCTTTCCTATCTTCTGTTTTTTACAACGTGATATTATTCTGCATCGCTGCTTTCTGCATACTTTGCGGAAAGTTCAGAAATCGTTCCATCTTCCATCATCTTATCCAAAGACTTGTTGATCTTATCCAGCAGTTCGGTGTTGCCCTTCTTAACAGCAATGCCGTATTCTTCGGCTTCAAATGCATCGTTGTCTTCTACAATCTTCAGCCCTTCGTTGTCATTGACATACTTTTCAGCAGTTGCAGAGTCGATGACAACCACGTCACACTTGCCATTGACCAATTCCATGATGGCTTCTGTACCCTTCTTGAACGATTCGTACTTATAGCCCATTTCATTGACACAAGTTTCACCGGTAAAGCCCTGCAAAACAACAATCTTCTTATCTGCCATATCAGAAGCCTTCTGGATGTCAGAATCTTCCTTGACGATCATAACCTGCTTTGCGGTGTAATACGGTTTTGAGAAATCAACTGCATCTTTCTTTTCGTCGGTGATGGTCATACCAGCGATGACTGCATCGACCTGACCATTTTCCAGTGCCAGCAGCAGGGAGTCAAATTCCATGTTTTCAATCTTTGCTTCCATGCCATTATCTTCACCGATCTGCTTTGCAATTGCCATATCAATGCCATCAAATTCGCCGATGACACCCTTTGCGGTGACATATTCAAACGGCGGAAATTCTGCGTTTGTACCAAATGTAATCGTGCTGTCATCCTTCTTGCTGTCGCCGCAAGCGGTGCAGATCGCCATCATCAAAATGGCTGCCAACATCAACGATAGTACTTTTGTAAACTTCTTCATGATTTTCAATCTCCTTTTTCCTAATTCCTATTTAAAGAACCTTGCTCAAGAATTGCTTGGTTCTTTCATTCTGTGGGTTGCCGAACACTTCTTCCGGCTTTCCGCTCTCCATGACAATCCCCTGATCCATGAACAGAACCCGAGTTGCCACTTCTCTTGCAAAGCCCATTTCGTGTGTCACCACAACCATGGTCATACCGGATTTTGCAAGGTCTTTCATAACATCCAATACTTCGCCGACCATTTCTGGGTCAAGGGCGGAAGTCGGTTCATCAAACAGCATGATTTCCGGACTCATTTCCAGTGCTCTTGCAATCGCAATTCGCTGCTTCTGACCGCCGGAAAGCTGACTCGGATAGGACTCTGCCTTTTCTGCCAGACCAACCCGTTTCAACAACTCTTTGCCTTTTTCCACAGCCTGTTCCTTGGTCATCTTTTTCAACAGAACAGGTGCTAACGTCAGATTCTCCATGACGGTCAGATGTGGAAACAGATTAAACTGCTGGAACACCATGCCCATTTTCTGCCGAATGCGGTTGACATCCACTTTCGGGGCGTTAATTTGTTCGTCATCGACAAAAATTTTCCCGTCTGTCGGCGTTTCCAACAAATTCAGGCAGCGTAAAAAGGTGCTTTTTCCTGAACCGGATGGGCCAATGACTGCAACCACTTCGCCCTCCTGAATGTGCTCATTGATGCCCTTCAGGACTTTTAAATCTCCAAAGTACTTGTGCAAATTTTCTACACGAATCACAGTTAACCCCTCCTTATCGAACTTCTGATTTTCTAAGCCGCTTTTCGAGTCTGCCCAGTGCCAGCGTCAGCAGCTTGATAATCACAAAATAAATGATTGCTGTTCCAATCAGTGGCATAAAGGCTTCATACGTAGAGGTCTTGATGAAGTCGCCGGCTTTCTGAATGTCTACCAAGCCAACATAACCAACAATCGCCGTTTCCTTGATCAAGGTGATAAATTCGTTGCAGAGTGCCGGGAAAATATTCTTTGCAGCCTGCGGAACGACAATCCGAATCATGGTTTGTCTGCCATTCAAGCCCAGAGAACGACCTGCTTCTGTCTGTCCCTTGTCCACAGAGAGAATTCCTGCCCGAATGATTTCGGAAACATATGCACCGGAATTGATCCCGAATGCGATCGCAGCAATCACCCACTTTGGCCAGTGCACGGAAGCAAAGATGACAAAATAGATGATCATCAACTGTGTAACCGTTGGCGTTCCTCGAATGATGTCGGTATAGACTTTTCCGATCAGCCGGATGCCCTTTTTGTTGGAAAGATTACACAGGGCAATCAAAAAGCCGATCAGCAAGCCGAATACCACTGCCAGCAGGGAAACTTTTACTGTTACACCGATGCCGTCCAGCAACAATTGATACCGGTCTTCTTTTATGAAACATTTATAAAATGTGTCGTAAAAATTCTGAAACCACATAACCATACTCCTTTCTATTTCTTTTTTGTCACATTCGTACTATTGTATCACAACGCCTCTGGAATTTCAAGTGGATAATATGATATTTTCATGACGCCTGCGTAAAAAAGACCGAAATCATGGAGAAAAACAGTTTTTTCATTTTCAGATATGCATCAATTTCTGCGGAAATTTTCAATTTTCTCTGGTAATTGCAAACGAGATATGGTATAATAGAAATGGATGCCGACTTTCGGCTTCACATCACTTCAGAAAGGATGACATTATGCCTGTTTCTTATAACCGAATTTCCCTGACCGATTCCATCGGCTATTCAGAAATTCTTGACCCAAAATTGAAAACCAATACCCTCCGCATTCAATTCTTTCATCCACTGAAAAAGGAATCGGCTGCAAAGAATGCCCTTGCCTTTTCGCTGCTGACCACCAGCAACGCTGTTTATCCGTCTATGGAAGAACTGGCGAAAAAGCTGGATACACTCTATGGCATTTCGCTCACATCTGGTGTTACCAAGTTCGGTGACTTTCAGGCGTGCGGCATTACGGTTCGCACCATTGCTGACCGCTATGCCCTGCATCAAGAACCGCTTTTGCAGGAAATGACAGACTTACTGTTGACCTGTCTGCTCCAGCCGAACTGTGTAGCGGATGGCTTCACAGAGTTTGAATTTCAGACCAAGCAAAAAGACCTGCTGGACACCATCGAAGCAGAAATCAATGAAAAGCGTGCTTATGCCACTGCACAGGCGTTGGAAACGGCATTCCAGAATGAACCGGCTGCCCTCTCCTGCTACGGCAAAAAGGAAGATGTCTTGGCATTGACGCCACAGAACACACTTGCTGCATATCGGGAAGTGCTGCATACTGCTCCGGCTGAAATTTATTTTGTTGGTGCAGAATCTCAGCCAATGCTGTTGGAAAAGCTGAAAGCAGCTCTGACACCAATTGACCGCCAGAATGTGCCTTCCTACACGTTCCACGTTCCCAGCCCAGCAAAGGCAGAACCGGTTACCGTTGTAGAACCGCTTCCGGTCAATCAGGCAAAAATGGTGCTGGTTCTGAAATCAGACTGTGACAACCGCTATGTGATGCAGATGGTCAGCTATATTCTCGGTGCGTTGCCGTCCTCGAAGCTGTTCGCCAATGTTCGGGAAAAAATGAGCCTCTGCTACTACTGCTCCAGCTCTTATTCTACACCAAAACAAGCAATGATTATCAGCAGCGGTGTGGAACATGACAATCTGGAAAAGGCAAAGACGGCGATTCTGGAACAGCTGACTGCCATTCAGAATGGTGATATTTCAGATGCAGAACTGGAATCCGCAAGAATGAGCATCTATAACACCTTAAATGGAATCGGCGATACGCCTGGCTCGCATATTAACTGGTATCAGGGTTGCTACTACTGGAACCGCTACACCACACCAAAGGAAACCCTGCAACAGTATCTTGCCATCACCAAGGAAGACATCACCAAGGCTGCCTGCACCCTGAAATTGGATACGGTCTATATCATGGATACCAAGAAAGAGGAGGCGTAACATCATGGCAGAAACAAAAATTGAACGCATTTCCTGCTCGCAGATCGGCGAACAGTACACCCACATTCAACACAAGAGTGGTCTTTCTATTTACGTCAGCGAAATGGAGGGATTCAGCACCACAGAAGCCCTGTTTGGTACCAAATATGGTTCCATCAACACCCAATTTAAGACCAAGCAAGAAACGGATTTCTGCTGTGTGCCGGAAGGCATCGCCCACTATCTGGAACACAAGCTGTTTGAAAATGAAGATTGCGACGTGTTTGACCTCTATGCAAAGACTGGGGCAAATGCCAACGCTTTCACCTCATTTGACAAGACTTGCTATCTGTTCAGCTGCTCTTCCCACTATCAGGAATCGCTTGAAATCCTGCTGTCTTTCGTGCAATCCCCTTACTTCACCAAGGAGAGTGTTCAGAAAGAACAGGGCATTATTGGGCAGGAAATTCAGATGTGCAACGATGACCCAGGCTGGCGGATCTTCTTCAACACCCTGCAAGGCTTGTTCCACCACCATCCGGTAAAAATCGACATTGCTGGAACGATTGAAAGCATTGCTCAGATTACGCCGGAACTGCTGTACCGCTGCTATCATACCTTCTACAACCTGCACAACATGGTGTTGTCGGTTGCCGGAAACTGCAAGGTAGATGAAGTGGTGGCTCTGGCAGACAAGTTGCTAAAACCATGCGAAGATATGCAGTTAGAATGCATCTTCCCAGAAGAACCGATGGAAATTGTACGGGCAGAAACTGTAGAAACTGCACCGATTGGCACAACCATGTTTGTACTGGGTTATAAGTGCAAGCCGGAATCTGGTCTGAAAAATCTCAAGAAGGAACTGCTGGCAACACTTGCTCTGAAAGTTTTAACACACGTCACATCCCCGCTGTATCAGGGCATGTTAAAAGATGGTTTAATCAATGAAACTTTCTCGACTGAGATTTTCAACGGCGATGATTTCTTTGTTGCCATGCTGGAGGGCGAATCCAAAGACCCACACGCTGTACGGGAACGGATTTTTGCAGCAGTCGAAGACGCTGCAAAGAACGGCTTAGACGAAACCCTCTTTGAAAACAGCCGAAAGAATGCCTATGGCAGCCTGATTATGAAGTTCAACAATGTAGAAGCCGTTGCCAACCTGATGATCAACTCCGCTATGAGTGGCATTGCACCGTTCGACACAGTTACAATGCTCTCCAGCCTGACGATTGAAGAGGCAAATTGTTGGTTGCGGGAAGAACTGCTGCCGCAGCAGGCAACGCTCTCCATTATGAAAAATCAGGATTAAACAGAAAGGAGCGGGATTCCGCTCCGGAATCCCGAATCAAAACGATGTTAGAGCAAAACGAAATTCAATTCCCACATCTCGGAATTGACCTACACGTTGACAGCACCGCCTTTCAAATCTTTGGAATTGATATCCAGTGGTATGGCTTATTGATTACCTGCGGTCTGCTGCTGGCAATGATTTATGCGTTCCACAATATGCGTTCCTACGGCATTCACCCTGACCGTGCTATTGATGCCATCATCGGTGGCATCATCGGGGCGATTGTTGGAGCAAGAGCCTATTATGTCATCTTAGAATGGGACAACTACGCTGGCGACTGGAAACGAATTTTCAACCTGCGACAAGGTGGGCTTGCCATCTATGGTGGACTGATTGGGGCGTTAGTCGTTGGATGTATCATTGCAAAAATCCGAAAAGTACGGCTGCTGCCGCTGTTAGACCTCTGTGGAGCTGGGTTTCTGCTGGGGCAAGGAATCGGACGTTGGGGAAACTTCTTCAATCAAGAAGCATTCGGCTGCAACACAAACTCGATTTTCGGCATGACTGGCGGAACGATTCAGAATTGGATTACCAATGTCTATCCCACAACCATCTTTTATCAGAACTTCGGGAAGACCATGGACGCTGCAACACCAGTACATCCATGTTTCTTATATGAATCGTTCTGGTGCTTGCTGGGGTTTGTCGTACTTGCCATCTGCGGAAAAAAATTCCGGAAGTTTGACGGGCAAATTTTCCTGATGTACATTGGTTGGTATGGTTTAGGGCGGTTCTTCATTGAGGGGCTGCGAGTAGATAGTTTGGTGATTGGAAACATGCGAATTTCACAGCTGATTGCTGGAATTTGCGTGGTAGTGTCTGTGATTCTGCTGCTGATAATCGGCGGACGGGTTCGCCGGATGGGCTCGGACTATCAGCTTTACTGCAACACAGAAGCCTGCAAACAGATGATGGCGGAACTGGATGCCAAACGAGAAGCATCCGGCAAAAAAGCTGCTGCCTCGGTGGTGTTGGATTCTGCAAAAGAACCAGAGGACGAAACTTCTGAACCGGAAGAAACTTCCGAAGCAAAAACAGATGCTCCAGAAGAAAATGATAAATGATGAATGAGAGAGGATAGGAGGACGTTTCATCATGGCGAAATTGATTAGTGGAAAAATCGTATCGGTAAAGGTACGAAACGAGGTCAAAAAGGAAACCGAAGAACTGCGGGAAAATCATGGTATCGTGCCGGGGCTGGCAGTTATTCTGGTGGGCAACGACCCAGCATCTCAAGTTTATGTTCGTAACAAGCAGCGTGCCTGCGAGGAAGTCGGATTTCATCCGTACGAATACCGCATGAATGAAAATGCAACGCAGGAACAGTTGCTGGATTTGATTGGTGTTTTGAACAAAGATAACAAGGTCAATGGCATTCTGGTACAGCTGCCATTGCCGGAACATATTGATGAACAGGCTGTGATTCATGCCATTTCTCCGCTGAAAGATGTTGATGCATTCCATCCGGTGAATGTTGGAAAGATTATGATTGGTGACTATGATTTCCTGCCGTGTACGCCTGCTGGTATCATGGAACTGATTGCAAGCACAGGTGTTGACATCAGCGGTAAGCAATGCGTTGTCATCGGCAGAAGCAACATCGTTGGAAAACCAATGGCAATGCTGCTGCTGCAAAAGAATGGAACGGTTACCATCTGCCATTCTCGCACGAAGAATCTGAAAGAACTGGCAGCCAGTGCAGATATTCTGGTAGTTGCCATCGGCAAGCCGAAGTTTGTCACTGCGGACATGGTGAAAGAAGGGGCAATTGTCATTGATGTTGGCATCAATCGCATGGATGATGGAAAGCTCTGCGGCGATGTGGACTTTGATTCGGTAGAGCCAAAGGCTGGATACATCACACCCGTTCCGGGCGGTGTTGGCCCTATGACCATTGCAATGCTAATGAAAAACACCCTGCATGCTGCAAAGTTACAGCACAACTTAGCATAAGGCATACAAACAATCACATAAAAAATAGGCAGTCGGGAAATATTTCCCAGCTGCCTATTTTTATGCAGAAGACTCGCTTCCAAACAAAAGAAAAAGCACTGCGGAAAATCCACAGTGCTTTTTGTTGTGCTACATAGAAATGTTTGATTATTCCTTTACACCGCCGAGGGCAACGCCACCAACGATGAACCGAGACAAGCAAACATAAATGACGATAATCGGAATAACAGACAATGCAACTGCTGCGTACTGTGCGCCAAGGTCGATCTTCTTATCCTGACCCAGTACCTTCTGTACCATCATCGGCATGGTGATCATCTTGTCATTCGAGATCAAGATCATGTTCTGTGTATAGTAGTTGTTCCAGTTCTGTACAAATGCAAAGATTGCCTGTACTGCAATTGCCGGCTTCATCATCGGAATTGCAATGGAAATAAAGGTTCTGAATTCGCTGCATCCATCGATTCTAGCGGCTTCTACGATGTCCAACGGGAAGGAGGACTTCATATATTGACGCATATAGAATACGATTGCCGGAGCGGCAATTGCCGGAACAATCAGCGGAATGAAGGAGTCTGCCAAGCCCAGTGTACCAACCATGAACTGTACGAAACCGGTAGAAGTTACCTGAATCGGAATCATCATAACGGCAAGAATGAGCGTGTAAGCACCATCACGAACCTTGAACTGATAAACGGTCAAACCGTATGCAGTCATTGCGGAGAAGAATACTGTCAGAATGGTAGAACCAGCTGCGATAATCAAGCTGTTCCGATAACCACGCAACAAATCCCATTGCGGAGACTGTGTTGTGATATTCTTCATGTTTTCAACAAAGTTGCTGCCCGGAATCAAAGATACCGGCGACTGCAGGATGGCATTATGACCACGGCAAGCATTTACAATCATCAAGTACAGCGGCACTAAGCAAACCAATGTCAACAGAATGCAAACGATGAAGCATCCAGCGGACTTTAAGTTCTGTACCAGTCTGTAATTATCCTTTACACCAACTTGTTCCATTAGTCCATGCCTCCCATCTTTGCCAGCTTCTGTTCCCGCTTATAAGCCTTAATGAGTTCCTTCCGTTCCTTCTTCTTCCGAGCTTCGTCAGCATCCCGGTTCATCCGGAATACGATAATACCCAGAATTGCAGTGATGATAAAGAGGATGATGGAAGCCGCACCGGCATAACCATACTGTACCTTATCTTCACTGGTACGGAAGTTCTTATATACGAATACAGCAGCTGTTTCCAGATACTTGTTGATGGTTTCCTTCTTGGTATGGAACAAGAACGGAATATCGAACATCTGCAAACCACCGATCATGGAAGTGATCAAGGTGTAAACAACCATCGGACGCAGCAGCGGCAGGGTTACCTTGCGGAGTACCTGACCACTTGTTGCACCGTCGATTGCAGCAGCTTCAAACAGAGACGGGTTAATACCCAGAATACCAGACATCATCATGATCATGGTATTACCGAACCACAACCAGGTCTGAATAAACATGACGATCGCTCGTGACCATGCCGCACTGTCTTCAAACATGAAGGCATCTTTTCCGGCGGATGTCAGCAAGCCGTTTACCAAACACATGTTGGAGTTGGAGAAGAAACGCATGAACAATGCTGCAACAGATACAGCAGTGATGATATTCGGCAGGTACATAACAACTTTAAAGAAACCCTGACCCGGAATGTGCAGCTTGGAATCTGTGAACCAAACAGCGAGCAACAGGGACAGGAGAATCTGCGGGATGAAGTTACCAACCCAAAGAATCAAAGTGTTACCAAAGTCACGGGCAAATTCTGCATGAATCCGACGGGCGGAACGGTCATCGCCACCGAACAGCAATGTCTGGAAATTCTGCAGACCAACGAAAGTATCCCCTTCGGAACCATTTCCGTATACACTCAAGATAAAGGTGTTGATCAGTGGCCAGATCTGAAAGAAAGCGTATACAAGGAAAAATGGTGCAATGAATAAATATCCATACTTGGCGTAGCTGATTGATTTAATTCTTCTTTGTGCAGCTGATGCCATAAAACACACCCTCTCAAAAATTAAGTAAAATAGTAAGAATAGATAATCGTAAAGAGATAATGACAAATATATGCCTACGGGATAGAACTATCCCGTAGGCGATTATATTTGATCGTGTCAAATTTGGCTATTCAGCTTATTCAACAGTGATGTCAGAGATAGCAGATGCTACAGTGTCGAGGAATTCGTCGTAGCAAGCCTGTTCGTCTGCCAGATCACCCTTGCAGTAAGCAGTTACAGCATCCTGCAGCTTGGTGTTGATAGTACCGTCATACTGAGTTGCGATACCGTCGAGGTTGATTGCATCAGCAGAATCGTACAGAACAGAGAACTGATCCTGACCATCCTTGAACAGAGCATTGCTGTTCTTGCCGCCGTCTACAACTTCCTTCATAACAGACTTGTTGTTAACGAAGTCGCTGTGGCTTTCGCAATATTCCTTCATGGTAGCGTCATCAACAGTCATAGCCTTGATGAACTGACCAGCGAAGGTACCATTGTCGCAGTTCGGGCTTACGCAGATCCAAGAACCGCCCCAGAACCAGCCGGTCGGGCCTTCTGTGATTGCATACTTACCATATGTAGAACCGCCTTCGCCGCCTTCAGCAGATTCCAGCTGACCGCCAGCTGCCAGAGACCAAGACGGGAAGAAGTAACCCATGGTAGCGTCAGCCATTGCACCGTCAGACTGACCAATTGCATACCAGTCATCTGTCCACTGATCTACAGTGCCGATGTAACCAGCATCATAGTTGGTCTTAGCCATGTTGATGAAATCACCCAGGCAAGCCTTTGCGTTGTCAGCAGTGATCTTACCATCCTGAACCCATGCAGTGCTTCTGTTACCAGCGGAGTAAGCTCTCCAAACGCCGCCCAGGGTATCAGCCATAGCAGTCTTGTTGCCAGATGCATCGTATACTTCCTTAGCAGTTGCCCAGAATGTATCCCAGTCAGCTACCTTAGCCTGCATTTCTTCCGGAGAAGTTACGCCCAGATACTGTTCAGCCAGGTCGGTTCTGTAGCAGTAACCACCTGCTGCTGCCTGCCAAGAAGCGCCCTTCAGAACGCCGTTCTGATCGGTACCCATTGCTACGGTGTAGCTGTAAGCATCGCTGTACATATCAGCAGTGATACCAACGCTTTCCAGCGGAGCAGAGTTGTCATCGTTGTTTTCATAAGACAGAACCCAGTCTGCATCGCAGATGTACAGGTCAACGTCAGAACCAGAAGAGAAGTATGTCAGATACTGTTCCATAGCTTCTGTACCGGAAGAACCTACGTTCTGATACTTGATCTTGCCAGCCATATCCGGATATGCCTTTTCAACAACCGGAATCATAGCGTTCAGGTCAGTGTCAGTCCAGCACAGAACGGTCAGTGCATCACCGGTGTCCGGCATAGAAACTGCACCCAGTTCCGTGCTTGCAGTTGCATCGCTGTCAGAAGATTCTTCGCTGGATTCTTCAGCAGCAGATGTTTCTTCGCTGGATTCTTCAGCGGCAGATGTTTCTTCGCTGGACTCTTCAGCTACAGTAGTAGCAGCAGAGCTGGAAGAAGAATCCTTGTCGTCGCCGCAGCCTACGAATGCAGTTGCAGTCATAGCCAGAGCAGCCAGCAATGCCAAAGTTCTTGTTAATTTGTTCATTGGAAATTTCCTCCTTAAATATATTACCTTGTTCCGAACAACCAGAAC
Source organism: uncultured Ruminococcus sp. (assembly GCA_902464115.1). GTDB lineage: Bacteria > Bacillota > Clostridia > Oscillospirales > Ruminococcaceae > Ruminococcus_C. Next base: position 44,808 of record CABQIF010000001.1, read on the forward strand.
AAGATAAGCAGCAAGGGTCATTTACCGCCTGTCCCCCATGGCAAGGCGTGCATAAAAGCCCCTTTTGATACACTAAATATACAACAATTTTCGGGGATTGTCAATGATAAAAACCATTCTTTCATTTTTTTTAGGGATTTCAAACAAATAAATGTCCACTTTTTTGTATGAGTTCCACAAAAAAATAGGGTCGTTTTCAGAAAAGGTTACAAAACGGTTAAATCATATTTGTGCAGGTTTTTGAGAATCCTCCCATTTTAAGCAAAACTTACATACAAATAGTCCCGAATCGAAAGAAAAAGCCGGTCTGTCATGCCGTCTGCATAGAGCAGTTCATAAATATTCTGAAAATACTGAATCTGTGTCCGCAGCCGAACAATGGCTTCTGCCTGTTCCGGTGTGATGTTCGGCAGCTTTTGAAAATCCTCTGCCGTGGCGGTGTTGATGTCCAGATGTGGAATGGATTCTGAATCCGATGCCGTTTCCTCCTCTGGAATCGTCGGTTCTGATGATTCTGATGGCTCTGCGTCTGGTTCGGGTGAAATCGTTTGCAGTTCTCCTATTATAAATAGGTATGGGGCAATTTGGGAATAGATTCCACTTCCGATTCCATTGACTTGCTGTAACTCCTCCAACGTCTGAAATCCGCCGACCGCCTCCCGATAAGAAACAATCCGCTCCGCTAAAATTGCACCAACACCCGGCAGCGTTTCCAGTTCTTCCACTGTTGCCGCATTCAAATCCAGCGGATAAGAAATCTCCGACTCGGCTTCTTCCGGTAACACCAATTCCGCTGCATCCTGCTGTGCTGGTTCTGTCTGTTTTGCTGGAGTTGTTGTAGAACCTGCTGATTTTGTGGTTGTTTCTGCTTTTGTAGGCTTGTCCCAGTCAAAAACAGGCTGTCGATTTGCATTTTCAGAATCCGCTTCTGTTTCCAGCGGTTCAGTTTGCGGTTCGGATTCTGCTGACTCCTCCGAAGCAGTTGTAACCCATGTAATCGCCGGAATGGTGTCCTGCTCGGCGAAGCTCTGCACAGCTAAAACGACCACCGCCGTTCCCATCATTGCCAAACCCAGCAACGGTTTCCAAAGTTGTTTTCGTTTCATTTTCATGCCCATTTACAAAAAGGGGAAAGACAACGGATGCCGTCTTTCCCCCCTCGTAGTTTCTATGATTCCGTTAGATTCTTGCAACGCCGGTGTCTTTTGCAGCCTGTGCAACCGCAACTGCAACTGCCTCTGCAACACCCTTTTCCAATGCACTCGGAATGATATATTCCGGACAAAGCTTTTCATCTGTTACGAAGGATGCAATTGCCTTTGCAGCAGCAATCTTCATAGCATCGTTGATTTCCTTTGCGTGTACATCCAGTGCACCACGGAAGATGCCCGGGAATGCCAGAACGTTGTTAATCTGGTTCGGGAAGTCACTTCTGCCAGTTCCCACGCAATATGCACCAGCTGCCAGAGCATCTTCCGGCATGATTTCCGGTGTCGGATTTGCCATCGGGAACAGGATCGGCTTTTCAGCCATGCTCTTTATCATTTCCGGTGTTACGCAGTTCGGAGCGGAAACGCCGATGAAAACATCTGCACCAACCAGAACATCTGCCAGAGAACCAGCCTTATGACCACTGTTTGTAATCTTTGCCATCTGTTCCTTTTCCTTGTTCAGACCTTCTCTGCCTTCATAGATTGCACCCTTCCGGTCGCAGAGAATGACATGATGCGGATCCAGACCCATTGCAATCAGCAGGCGGATGATTGCAATCCCTGCTGCACCAGCACCACTGGTGACAACCTTGACATCCTTCAAGTTCTTGCCCGTCAGCTTCAGAGCGTTCATCATGGCTGCCAGTGTTACAACAGCAGTACCATGCTGGTCATCGTGGAAAATCGGAATATCGCAGCATTCCTTGAGCTTTTCTTCAATTTCAAAGCAACGAGGTGCAGAAATATCTTCGAGATTGATGCCGCCGAAGCTGCCAGCGAGCAGACGAACGGTATTGACAATGTCGTCTACATCCTTGGAGCGAATGCACAGCGGAATCGCATCTACATTACCAAACTTCTTGAACAGGGCACACTTCCCTTCCATAACCGGCATGCCTGCTTCCGGGCCAATGTCGCCCAGACCCAGAACAGCAGTACCATCGGTTACAACAGCAACGAGGTTGCCTCTTCTGGTCAGCTTATAGCTCAGGTCAACATCCTTCTGGATTTCCAGACAAGGCTGTGCAACACCTGGGGTATATGCCAAAGACAAATCGTCTGAGGTTTCCAGCGGTGCACGCAGTGCAATTTCAAACTTGCCCTGCCAGTCGTAATGCAGCTTCAAAGATTCTTTTGCGTAATCCATTTTGAAAACTTCCCTTCGTTTTACAAATTACATTTGATTCCGGAAATAACCGGTTTTCGCCATCGCACAAAATACGGACAGCAGCAAAATTGCCGCTGCCCGTATTCACTCTTTTCAAATTGTTGCGGTTTCACCCACTGCAATTAGCGTATGAAGAACAGCGTTGATTATTCTGCTTTCATTGCGTCAATTACTTCCCGGAGAGCAGCTGCACTCTTGCGAACAGCTTCTTCTTCTTCCGGCAGCAGCGGCGGTGTGATTTCCCGTTCAATTCCGTTTGCACCAACTACGCAAGGCAGGCTCAGACAAACGTCCTTAACGCCGTAACGGCTGCCGTCCTGCAATGTGGAAACAGTCAGAATCATCTTGGTATCCCGCAGGATTGCTTCTGCAATCTGGCTGACAGACAGTGCGATCGCATAATAGGTTGCACCCTTGCACTTGATAACTTCTGCACCACCAGCACGAACTTCCTGTTCGATTACATCCTTATCGCCCAGATTGTCGATGTGTGCACAGTAATCATCGAACTTCATACCATCAATAGAAGACAGCGACCACGGAATCATAGAAGAATCGCCGTGTTCTCCAAATACATAAGCATGAATATTCTTGATGTTCAGGTTTGCGTGATCTGCCAGACATGTCCGCAGACGAGAAGAGTCCAGAACAGTACCAGAACCGAATACATGCTTCGGATTCAGACCGGAAACCTGAATGGCTTCATAAGTCAAAACGTCAACCGGATTGCTTACAATGATGTAGCAAGCATTCGGTGCATACTTTGTAATTTCTGGCATAACAGATGCCATGATCTTTGCATTGGTCTTGCACAGGTCAATTCTGGTCTGACCCGGCTTTCTTGCGATACCAACGGTGATGACAACCAGATCGGAATTGACTGCATCTGCATAATCGCCGTCCCGCACATCAACTGCCGGACAAAATGCAGTACCCTGCATAATATCCATTGCTTCGCCCTTTGCCTTCGGCTTATTGATATCTACCAGCAGCAATTCGGAGCAAAGTCCCTTAATTGCGAGAGTAAATGCGATAGAAGCACCAACATTACCAGCACCAACAACGGTTACTTTTTTTCCCTTTTTCACGAAATCCACTTTTCATATCCTCCTAACACAGAATGATCTTTGATCGCTCAAAACAAAACCGATACACAGCAGTCTCACAGAATTCCCCACTATGTATTGTCTTTCATTATACCATATCCGTTCCGTTTTTGCAAGATGGGAATGAATTTCTTTGCATTTTTGTGATATTTCACAGAATTTCGTAGAATTTCAAAGAAAAAGCGAGCAAAAAGCAATAGAATCGAAGAAAAGTAAAACACCCATCCGTTTACACAGATGGGTGTTTTAGTAAGGGGATTTTTATGAAAAAAATTTTTAAGAAAGGATACTCATATTATAACCGCCGCAAGGGTATTTGTCAAGCAATTTTGCCATACTTTTTTTATTTTACAATTTTCGACAAATGCGTTCACATCTGCCCGAGATCCGGATAGTAAAATGCCCATCCGTTTGCACAGATGGGCACTTTAGTAAGGGGATTTTTATGAAAAAAATTTTTAAGAAAGGATACTTATATTATAGGTGCAGAGGGGCATTTGTCAAGCACTTTTTTCTATAATTCACAGATTTTTTACAATTATGCTTCGTCTGCCGACTCCAACACGTGCACATCCACCTTGTGATACGGAATTTCAATGCCGTTTTCATCCAGTACCTGCTTGGTCTGTTCCATCATGTCATAGTAAACCGTCCAGTAATCCGTACTATTGCACCAGACACGCAGCAGCAATTCGATTGCATCTGAACCCTGATTTTTCACAACCACATCTGGGGCTGGGTCTTTCAAGGTCAATGGATGTTTCGCAACCGTTTCAAGAATGACTCTCCGAGCAGTTTCCAAATCCGATTCATACGAAATTCCCAAATCGAGTTCTACTCGCCGCTGTTCTTTTTCTGTATAATTGACAATTTTTGCAGCAGTTACTTTTCCGTTTGGAATAAAAGCAACCGTATTATCTGCTGTAACAATTTTTGTATAAAGAATATCAATCTGTTCCACTTTTCCGATAGTGCCATCAATCTGAACCGTATCGCCCTGCTTTACAGGTTTCGCAAATAGCAAAATAAATCCACCTGCAAGATTGGAAAGACTATCTTTCAACGCCAGTGCAACGGCGACTCCGGCGGAAGCGATCACTGCAACAATGGAATCCATCGGCACATTCAAGATCGAAAGCACGATCACACCTAAAATTGCATATAGAATAATCTGAATCACAGAACGAATGAATCCCACTGCAATGCGATCAAGATTGGAACGCTTCAAGCCGTGGGAAACAAGCCGCAGCAGATATTTAATCAATGCATAGCCGATGATTGCAAATATAATGGCAATCACCAACGACGGAATGGCGTTTTTGATGGGTGTTAGGACAGCATTCAACACCCGGGATGCATGATGGACTTCTTCGCCCATGCTTTCCACAACATTTTCCAAAGGCATGGTCTGGGTTTCGGTTTCTGATGAAACGGTTTCTAAAACGGTTGTCAGCAACTGAGTTGTTTGCAAAATAAAAACCTCCTGTTTCTTTGTGATTGCTTATTCAGTATAACGAACTTTTTTTGTTCTGTCAAGGTCGTTTTCGGCAAGTTATTTGGCTTCTTTTCGCTGAAATTCGGTTTGCTGCTGTTCATAGAGCTGTTCCACAAATTGTTCTACTCTGCCCTTGTTGCGTTCGGTGAGGTCAGAGAAGTATTTCGGGCAGTCGATTTCCTCCGCAGCGACTGGCATTCCCTGCGGAAAGTTGGTTCTTCCGGCAATATAGTCAATGCTGACCTGATAGAAATCTGCCAGCTGTACCGCAAAATCCAGCGGAACGGTATGCTTGCCCTGTTCATAATTCGTGTAAGTCGTTTTATGCATATACAGCTTTTTGCAGAGTGCCTCTTGGGTGAGGTCGCTGTCTTCCCGTAAATCTCGAATTCTTTGGTAATGTTGCATAATTTGGAAAACTCCTTTTTATGATAGTTTCCGAAATTATACCACAAATGCGGACGCAGACTTGATTTTTTACAATAAATATGGTATTTTATTCTTGTAAAATCATCATTCGTTGTATTTTCAGAACGGAAAAAGGAGGATTATTATGACAAAAATAAGCATTCAAAAGTGGATTGCGATCTTAGTCAGTTTCCTGATGATTGGAACGCTGTTTTCCATGCTGCCCATGACCAATTTAACTGCATCTGCAATTTCCTGTCAGAAAGATGGATTCGATAAAAGCAGATACACATTAAGCGGAAACATGGCAGAAGATGTTGCCACGATTGCAAAGTCACAAAAAGGAAGAACAGGGGCACAATTTGGATATACAGAAGCATGGTGCGATGAGTTCGTTGCAGACTGTCTCGAAAATGCAGGAGCAGATTCTTCTATTGTTGGACACGGCGGAACAGTTGCTGACTTCGAAGCTGTCATGCGGCAAAAAAAGGGTGCTGTTGAAGTAAGTTCTCCGCAGGTGGGCGATTTAGTATTTTTCACGTATTCGCACGTTGAAATTGTAACAAAAGTGGAAAATGGAACGGTATATTGTGCAGGCGGCAACAACGGCGGAACGGGAAACTATAAAACAAATTATTGTGCCGGAGAAAGAAAGTTGTATGCTACAGCAAGATTGTATTTAAGACCAAATTATAAAAATACAAATGTTGAACCGCCAACATATGCAAGACTTGACAAAAATCAAGTTTGGTATGACCTGCAAGATACGATTGAACTTTATCCAACATCAGATAAAGCAACAAATTACTATCTAACAATAACAAAAGACAACATTCCAGTTGTGCTTGGTATTGAAATTTCCGGAACTTATAGTATTTCAGCCAGTAATTTAGGATATGGTAATTATCATGCTTGGATATCAGCTGCGAACAGTGCAGGAGGAGTTGATTCTAACGGTATTGATTTTTCTGTTGTGGAATCAGCTGCATATACAGATATTTATACTTCTAAATCATTATATTCATTAAATCAAACAGTATCTATCCATGTGGATACTATTTGTGCAAAAGGGCAGGTAATCGGAATTGATAAAATTGGATTTGGGAGAGTAGTTACAAAACAATGTGATAACACATATAC
>CABQIF010000002.1 GCA_902464115.1 uncultured Ruminococcus sp.
AGGCTGGGGCACATCCCCAGCTTGCCTTGGGAATCGCAATTGCCCCTGAAACCTTATTCCATATTTGCAATCCTTAGATTTTGAAGGCAATTGCGATTCTTTCGATCTCTTCTTAGATTTTTGTTTTATCTCATGGTGCAGTTTTAATTTGCTCCGCAAATGTGGGCTGCTCGCCCACACCTCGGCAGCATTTTTGAAAAACTGCTGCACCGAAAAACTTTTTAGTTGCCTGCGGCTTGTTTCTTTTTACCAATCTAATTTTAATGGTCGAACTTCCGTACCCGAAGCGGAATGCCCTGCCGGTCAGCAAGTGCCTGTGCAGCATCCAATTCTGTCTTTGGCAGAACATCCACGACACTATACATGACGGTTGGAACGCTATCCTTGCAATCTGCTGCAAATTCCTGCAACGCTGCAAACGCATTCGGGAACTTCGGGCGAGTTACTTTCCCATATTCTTCTTCTGTTCCAGCATTCAAGCTGATGGAAACAATGTCCACCAATCCATGCAAATCCTGTGCGGTCTTTCGTCCATGCAACAAGTCGGAAAGTCCGTTGGTATTCAGTCGAATGCAGCGAACTCCTTGTTCTTTCAGATAAGCAGCAGTTTTGCAGAGCAGTTCCAGCCGTTCAGTTGGCTCGCCGAATCCGCAGAATACCACTTCTTCATAGGAACAGACATCCACCGCATCCAGAGCCGCCTTGACTTCTTCCCAGCTTGGTTCATGTTCCAACCACAGCGGGTCAGAACCATAGGCAGAACTCCCCATGGTGCGAATACAGAATGTGCAGGCACATGGACAGCGGTTGGTTAAATTCAGGTATAAGTTTTTCCCGACCGGATAGGCAATGGTCATAGCAGTTTGTTTCATAAAGAGCACCTCGAATTGTGAAAATTAGAATCGTGACAGGATGTGTCCTGTCAAAATTTCAACACCGTTTTTGTGGAATATGCACAAAATTTGCGGTATGCGTTGACATTTAAAAAAAAATATGATACGCTAAACCTGTATGAATTTTTTTAATTTTCCCATTTTTGGGACAGAAAAAAGGAGGCGGTTTTCGCTTGAAAAACCGATGGAAACAATGGTTCTGCTGCCTGTTTGCCGTCATTTTGGCACTTTGCAGCCTGACAGCCTGTGGCAGTAAAAAAGATAAAGGCAATGTTTCAATGGAGGACTTGCCGTTCGGAGCTGTTCTGCGGGACTTGAATACCACGGAAATCCCGGTGGAATATGATTCCCGTTATTTTACAGAAGAGGCAATGACGGTGCTGTCCAACTATTTTTATGCCATTCAGACCGAGGACACCGCACTTTATCAGGAAGTCACATTGGACTTTTATGATGACTATGTTGTGCAGCAGATGTTCCAAGGGTTGGTTGGATTGGATGGCTTACTGACACAGCTGAAATCCAGCTACACGCCGCAGCAGAGTGCAACCGGCACGAGTACAGAAAATGCAGATGCAGACGTGACATTCACACAGATCAATGTTGTAGAATGCGAACAGTCTACTGATTCGGTGCACAATAATCTCGATAATCTATACCCGATGCTGAATGAACTCAGCGGCGAGGAGGATTATTGCACGCAGCACGTTTCTGATGCAAAGTTTTTAAACCTCAGCCTGTCCTTAAAGAGCGGAGATCATACTACGACACTTTCGGATCAGTATGTGTTTCTTCTGTGCGTGGACGGCAAGTATGTAATTTGCTCGTAAGCGGTTCTTCCTGTGCAGCAGTTTCTGCTTCTTTGGCAGCCTGTTCTGCTTGCTTTTGTTTATTGAGTTCCTTCATCCGGTCTGCCATTTTTTGATTGGCATGCCGCAGACGAAGAAACAGCACGACAATGACCACCAAATAAGCGATGGTCACCGCAACCAATAGTATATTGCGGAGGGCATGCGGATTCTCTGCCGAGAAGGCATAGGCAAGTGCTTTCATGTCAAAATCTCCTTGTTGTAAAGCAACGCTGTTTTTTCTATAATTATAGTATAGGACACGTTTTGGATTTTGTCAAGGCATTCCGGCATAGACTGCCGGAAAACTAAAACTATCATTCCCCCTGAATTCCACAAAAGTTTGCGAAATTTGCACTTTTGTGTTTTTATAGATGACTTTCTTTCAACGGTGAACTTGTTTGAGAAAGAAAAAATTTTTTAGGAGGATATTCATGACGAACGCATCCACACGCAAATCTGCGGCGGCTGCAAAACGCAGTCCGCTGACGCTCGCCGGTGTTGGGCATGGCTTGCAGGGATGGCTCATTCGCAACAAGTTTTATATCATTGCTTTTTTCATTCCTGTTGCATTGACCTATCTGGCATATGCTCTGTTTGGGATCTCCCCATTCGGCGAAGAATCGGTACTCTGTCTGGACTTGAACGGACAGTATGTGTACTACTTTGAGTCCCTGCGGGACGCTTTTTGGGGAGATGGCAGCATCTTCTATAACTGGTCGAGAAACCTTTCCGGCAACTTTATGGGGATCATTGGCTATTATCTTGCCAGCCCGTTTACGCTGATTGTTATGTTGCTGCCGGAAAAATGGATTCTTGCCAGCCTGCTGATTATGCAGCTCTGCAAACTTGGTTCTGCTGCTGTAACCTTCAGCTATTATCTCCAGAAGCGGAGAGAAGTAAGTGCTCCGCACGCTCTGCTGTTTTCCAGCATGTATGCAATGATGGCATATGCTGTGATTCAGCTGATTGACCCGATGTGGTTGGATGGTCTGGTATTCCTGCCGCTGATTATCGCCGGACTGGAATGTCTGGTCGATGATGGCAGAAAAATCAACTACGCCATTCCGCTGGCATTCATGTTTGTGGCTCATTTCTATATCGGCTTCATGATTGCCATCTTTATTGTGATCTACTTTATTTTCTATCTGTTCTTCGGTACAGACCGCAAGGGCAGAAAGGCATATGACTATTTCCAGACCATCGGCAGAATGTGCTATACAACCATTGCTGGTCTGCTCTGTTCTGCAATTATGCTGTTGCCAATGGTTTACACCCTGAGCCAAGGTAAAATGGAATTTACCGAAAGCGTCTGGACGCAGCTGAGCAACATCTTCCATGGTGACGGCGACAAGCTTCAGCAGCTGAAAGAACTGTTTACCGCACAATTTGAACTGATTGACCTGATTCCACAGTTGCTGCCGGCACAGTATGACTCTGTGAATGTACAGGGTAGCCCAGAAATTTACTGTGGTCTGTTGGCGGTTGTTCTGCTGCCGATTTTCTATATCAGCAATCAAATCAAGCTGAGAAAGAAGATTGGTTATACCTTCGTTCTGGCTTGCATGGTTGTCAGCATGTACTTCAAGCCGATTGACATGATGTGGCATGGTGGACAGTCCCCGAACTGGCTGCCTTACCGGTATTCGTTCCTGATTTCGTTTGTCCTGTTGACGATGGCAGCAATGGCATTTACCAAGCTGAAATCGGTCAAGCCGGGTATTTTAGGAGCAGTGTTCTTCGGCTGGATGGTATTGCTGTTAGTCATCTCGAAGCTGGGCTATGAGCACATCGACACCATTAAGAGCATCTGGGTTTCCATTATTCTGATTGGTATCTATTGTGTCTGCCTGTACTTCATGAAGGGCGGCACAAAGGAAGACCTCAAACGCATGAGCAATGTGGTTGTAACAATTGTGATGCTGTTTGCAGTTGGCAGTGAATTGACGTATAATGCTGTAGACTCCATGAAAAAAATCGATGATGAAGTGGCATACTCCACAAAAAAATCCTGGACAAACTTCATTGAAAACGGTCGTGCAGCGACGGATCAGCTGGAAGAACATGACGACGGACTGTATCGTGCAGAAAAGACATTCTATCGTTGCGTTAACGATAATGGTGCATTTGGTCTGCGTGGTATCTCGCACTCCAGCTCGGTTATGAATACCGACATCATCAACTTTATTGAAACCATGGGCTATTGTATGCACAGCTATTATACCCGTTATGACGGTAATACACCGCTGGCGGATTCCTTGCTGGGCATCAAGTATGTTCTGAATCGGGAAAGCGATACCAATGCTCGCAGACTGAACCCGACTTATGAGGCAAAGACAGATTGGGATTATAATTATACGGATGAAAACAAGGTTAGCCAGACAATCCGAACTTATGAAAACCCGAACGCTCTTTCCATTGGTTATATGGCAGATGCAGATGTAGAACGCATTGACCATCTGGGCAATGATAACCCGTTCAACAGCCAGAATATGTTGATGAGTGTCATCAGTGGCAACATGGAATTTGATGCATCTGGTGCAATCTCTGGCAGCAAAAGCTATTATACACCAGTAGAATTGGATGGCGACCCAGTTCTGAGCAATGTTACAACATCTGCTTATGGCGACCAGACTTGTTACACCGCTGGACAGAGCGGTGACCCGACCGTTGACTTCCGGTTGACCGTTGCAACAGAAGACCCGATTTATATCTTCTTTAAGACGGAAAATCAGAAAGCTGTAAACTTGTGGCTGGGTCAGTGGAATGATGAAACCAGTGACTATGATTTTGACTGGTTCAACGCTTACTTTGAAGGCGATAACTACACGATTATGCGGCTCGGTCAGTTTGACATTGGTACAAAGCTGTGCCTGCGAATGACGGTTGCCAACGAATACACCATTGTAAAGAATTTCTTCTTCTACAGCTTCGATGAAGCAATGTTCCAGGAAGACATTGACAAGATGAAGGAAAATCAGTGGAACATCACCAAGTTCAACGACCGGAAGATTACTGGTACAATTACAGCGGAAGAAGGTCAGGTTATGATGACCAGCATTCCGTATGAAGATGGTTGGACAGTGAAGGTAGATGGAAAGAAAGTTGAACCGGTGAAGTTGCTGAATGCATTGATTGGTGTTGAACTCGAACCGGGCGAACATGAAGTCACCATGACCTTTACACCGCCGGGGTGGAATATCGGCTTGATTTGTCTAGCTGCTGGTATTGTCGTCTTGATTCTGTTCTATCGTTACGATAAGAAGCATAATGCCGTATTGCTGGCGATTGCAAGAGAAAAGCGACAGGCAGCAGATGGCAAACAGCCAGAACAGGCAAAGGCAGTTTCTGCAAAGCCGACTGCTTCCGTAAAGTCGAAGTCGGAAAAGACGGAAACCACTTCTAAGAATGCGGAGAAAAAGGAATCGAAACCGCCAACGGAAGAAAAGCCGAAAGAATCGGAAGCAGAAGATGCAACAGACAAGAAATCGGATGATTCTGAAGATGAAGAAGCAACCGATTCCGATTCTGAATCTGAATCCAAATAAATCAGAATGAGAACAAATTTTCTCGCCGCAGGCGAACTGCGGTCGAGCTGGCTCAGCTCGGCGAGGAGGATTGTTAAGGAGGGCAAGCTGCCCTCCTTAACATAGGTTTTGATAAAACGCAACTAAAATCTAAGAGTGAACCGAAAAGAACCGCAATTGCCTTTTTAAAGAAAAAGGTTGTAATCAGATACAAGGTTTCAGGGGCAATTGCGGTTCCCCAGGCAAGCTGGGGATGTGCCCCAGCCTTGCCGAACCGGATTCGGGTGGTTTCCCTAGAAGAAAGTTACCATCCATCGGCAGACAGCGAAGCGATTCTGCCGACCTTCACGCAGTTGTTTTCCCTAGAAATAGGATTTATGAAAATCACGTTCTCATCAATCCACAAAACGCATATCGGAACAACGCTTTCGGTATGCGTTTTTTTATTTGCAATTTTTCTGAAAAACTACTTGACAAATCGCAAAACTTATGCTATAATCAAAGTACTGTGTGAGTTTTTCACCATTCGAGGCGTAACTCAGCTTGGTAGAGTGCTTGCTTTGGGAGCAAGATGCCGCAGGTTCGAATCCTGTCGCCTCGACCATATGATTAGAAACATCCTGTCGAATCATCGGCAGGATGTTTTTTTGTACTGCAATTCTTTGATAAAAACCACCTTGCCTTTTCTTTTTTCTACTATATCATAGGAAAACTTCTTTTAACAAAGGCAAAACGCAAAAATTACCTTGTTTTGAAAAATTCCACTTTTGTTTTCAAAAAACAAGGAAAATCTGAAAAAAGTGCTTGACATTTCCTAAAAGCTGTGATATAATAAATAACGTTGTAAGGCTGGTGTAGCTCAGTTGGTAGAGCAGCTGATTTGTAATCAGCAGGTCGGGGGTTCAAGTCCGTCCACCAGCTCCAATCACAACAAAATTGGATATCTACACTATGGGGGAGTTCCCGAGTGGCCAAAGGGGACAGACTGTAAATCTGCTGCTTCTTGCTTCGATGGTTCGAATCCGTCCTCCCCCACCATAGAACAGGTAAAGCAGATATGTGTTTTGCCTGTTCTTTTTTTCTGTTAGTGAGAATGTGAGAAGAAGGAAAGCCCGTCAGATGGGAGCAAGGGCAAGAGAAAAGAGGAAATTTTACCATGCTGAGAGAAGATTTGAGAAATGTTGCGATTATTGCACACGTTGACCACGGTAAAACCACACTGGTAGACGAAATGTTGAAACAGGGTGGTGTGTTCCGTGAAAATCAGGCAGTTGCAGAGCGTGTCATGGACTCGAATGCACTGGAACGAGAAAGAGGCATCACCATTTTGGCGAAGAATACCTCTGTTCGGTACGGTGACATTAAAATCAATATCATTGACACCCCAGGACACGCAGACTTCGGCGGCGAGGTAGAACGGGTGTTGAGTATGGTAGACGGTGCATTGCTGCTGGTCGATGCCGCAGAAGGTCCGATGCCGCAGACTCGTTTCGTTCTGCAAAAAGCTCTGGAAATGAACCTGAAAATCATCGTAGTTGTCAATAAGATTGACCGGCCGGATGCACGTCTGGACGAAATCGGAGATGAAGTACTGGAACTGTTGATGGATTTGGATGCAAGCGAAGAACAGCTTGAAAACACCCCATTCCTGTACTGCTCTGGTAGAGATGGTACGGCATCTCTCGACCCACACGGCAACGGCACGGATTTGATTCCGCTGTTTGATACCATCGTGAACTATGTAAATCCGCCGGAAGGTGACCCAGAAGCTCCGCTGCAAATGCTGATTTCTTCGATTGACTATAATGAATATGTCGGCAGAATCGGGATCGGCAGAATTGCCCGTGGTACGATTCAGGTCAACCAGCAGGTTATGATCGGGAACTATCACGATCCGGAAACTGCAAGCCGGAACAAGGTCGTTTCGCTGCTGCAAATTCAGGGGCTGCAAAAAGTTCCGGCAGAATCTGCAACTGTCGGCGATATTGTTTGGATCAGCGGCATTTCCAATATTTCCATCGGCGATACCGTTTGTGCTCCGGATTGCTTTGAACCGCTCCCGTTCACAAAAATTAGTGAACCGACCGTAGAAATGACGTTCTGTGTCAACGACAGCCCGTTTGCTGGTCAGGAGGGGAAGTTTGTCACCTCTCGTCAACTGCGTGACCGTCTGATGCGGGAACTGTTGCGGGACGTTTCTCTGCGTGTAACCGAAACCGATAGCACGGATGCCTTTCGGGTTGCCGGCAGAGGCGAAATGCACCTCTCTATCCTGATTGAAAATATGCGGAGAGAAGGCTATGAACTGGGTGTTTCGACTCCTCGGGTTCTGTATCACGAAGTCGATGGCAAGCGTTACGAGCCAATCGAAGAAGTGATTATTGACGTGCCGGAAGAATGCGTTGGTTCTGTTATGGAAAAGCTGGGCACTCGTAAGGCAGAATTGCAGGATATGCATCCGCAGGGTAGCCGTACTCGCCTGACCTTCCTGATTCCGTCCAGAGGTCTGTTCGGTTATAAGAGTGAATTCCTGACCGATACCAAGGGCGAAGGCATCATGAACAGCATGTTCCACGGCTATGAGCCATACAAGGGCGAAATCCCAAGACGGAATACCGGTTCTCTGATTTCGTTTGAAACCGGCGATGCTGTCACCTATGGTCTGTATAATGCACAGGAACGTGGTTCTCTGTTTATCGGTGCAGGTGTTCCAGTTTACGAAGGCATGGTTGTCGGTGCATCGCCAAAGACAGAAGACCTCGTTGTCAATGTCTGCAAGCGGAAGCATCTGACCAATACCCGTGCAAGCGGCAGCGATGATGCATTGCGGTTAGTACCGCCTCGCATTATGAGTCTGGAAGACTGTCTGGAATTTTTGGCAGACGATGAACTGCTGGAAGTAACACCGAAGTCCCTGAGAATCCGGAAGCAGATCCTGAGCAACCAGCTGCGGGCAAAACAGAGAGGAAAATTGAAATAACGAGAATTCACCGGAAGAAAGGATGAATGCAGAATGATGCAGCAATGGAAACGAAGTATGTGGGCAGCTCTGTTGACGCTGGCAACGTTATTCAGCTTTACAGGTTGTTCTTCTTCAGATGATGAATCTTCAGAATCCTCTGTCGACCTGTCAAACATTGCCTCTGCAATGATTACTGAGGGAACGACAGAAGCATTGACCACTGATTATGCGTATATCATGAATGATGATGGAACGATTTCTGTATCGGGCTATACTGGTTCAGATACTGACCTGACCGTACCAGGCTTGATTGATGGCTATGTGGTAACGGGTATCGCCGACCATGCCTTTGAAGCCAATGCAGACATCAAGAGCATCACACTCCCGAATGGCTTGATTACCATCGGGGAGAGTGCATTCAGCGATTGCAGCAGCTTGACAACGGTTGTCATTCCGGATACCGTTGGAACAATTCGCAGAGGTGCATTTATCAGTTGTACTGCTCTGACAACACTGGATATTCCGGCAAGTGTAACGGAAATTATGGAAGAAACCTTTACAGGTTGTGCAGCCCTCGAAGATTTGACCATTGAGAGCAGCACGGTAGAATTTACAAACTGGTGGGTCGATACCGATGAAATTCCATCCGGTTTAACGATTACTTGTCCGAAAGATTCCAAGATTGCAGCGTGGGCAGAAAAAAATAATGTTGCAACAGAACCGCTGTCCTGAGCGGCTTTGAAAAAAAGCTCCGGCAGTGAGCTGGAACAGAGAAAAAGGAAGGGTATCAACGATGAAAAAAAGTTGGAGAGCCATTTTGTGTGGCGTAATGGCAATCGCTATGACTGCCTCTCTGGCAGGCTGCGGCAGCAGCGATGACAGCAGCAGTGAATCCGATAGCAGTAGTGCAGTAGAAACAACTGCGGAAGACAGTTCTGCAGCAGACGAGAGCAGCACAGATGCGGATAGCAGCAGCGATGAAAGCAGCGATAGCAGTAGTGATGACAGCAGCACAGCAGACGAAAGTAGTGTTGTATATGGCAACTATGAGGTTCAGACAGAAGATGGCATCGACACAGCTTGTGCGGAACTGATTAAAGACTATTTTACTGCCATCGAAGAACAGGATTTCAATGCCTATAAGGCAACGTTGTACGATTACTATTACAATGTATACAACGACTGGCTGCAGGACAATCAGGGCTATGGTATGGAAACAACCATGGAACAGATGCACCAGACTTTGCTGGATAGTGCTGGCGGGGATAAACTGGTGATTACAGGAATCACTGTAAAGCCGTCTACAACGGAAGAAAATGGCGATGTGGCAGAAGAAGTTGCCAGCGAAGAAGCAGCTTCAGAAGAAACCACTTCTGCTGACAGCACAGACAGCACAACAGAAGCAACTACAGAAGAAGCAACCGAAGACCTCCCAACACAGTATCTCAGCCTTTATGAAAGCCTGCTGGGCGAAGGATTTGCAGATGAAGTTCGGAAGGATGTTGACAATGTTTATGTTGTTTCCTTTACCATGAAGGGAACAGTTGACGGCGGCGACGAAAAGACGATCATGGATGGTTATGATCTGCTGGTTGTAGAAAAAGACGGTGCTTATTATATCCTTGGCTAATGTTAAAGAAAAACAATCCTTTTTTGCAGAATCTGCCTCCCTTTTTCAAAAGGGAGGCATTTTGTTTGGAGAAAAACGACAGGAAATCTGCAATTTCTGCGAACTTGTTTGTTAATCTATTGACACACTGCAAAAAAAAGCGTATAATAGGAGTATGTGGCGGATGAACCAATCATCCGACCGTTTATTTTTAGAACAAATACAGTCATTCCCTGTGTTTGGATCTCAGCGATGGAGGGAAAAACCAATGAAGCGTGTTTACAATTTTAGTGCCGGCCCAGCAGTGCTGCCGGAAGAAGTTCTGCGGGAAGCAGCAGAAGAAATGTTGGATTATAACGGAACTGGTATGTCCGTAATGGAAATGAGTCACCGTTCCAAGGCATTTGAAGAAATCATTCAGACTGCCGAACAGGATTTACGAGATTTGATGCATATTCCGGATAATTATACTGTTCTGTTCTTACAGGGCGGTGCTTCTCAGCAGTTCTCTGCAATTCCGATGAATCTGATGAAAAACGGCGTTGCAGATTATATTGTAACTGGTCAGTGGGCAAAGAAAGCTTATCAGGAAGCACAGAAATACGGAAAAGCAGTCAAGATTGCATCTTCCGAAGATGAAACCTTCTCTTACATTCCGGATTGCTCCGATCTGCCGATTGATCCGGATGCAGATTATGTTTATATTTGTGAAAATAATACCATTTATGGTACAAAGTTCAAGACCCTCCCGAACACCAAGGGCAAGCCGCTGGTTGCAGACGTTTCTTCCTGTTTCCTGAGCGAACCGGTTGATGTTTCGAAGTACGGTGTCATCTGGGGCGGCGTTCAGAAGAACATTGGCCCGGCTGGTGTTGTCATCATGATTATTCGGAACGACCTGATTCCGGAAGAAACACCGATTGCAAACACCCCGACCATGCTGAAATGGAAGACACAGGCAGATGCAAAGTCCCTGTATAATACACCGCCGGCATACGGCATTTACATCTGCGGCAAGGTGTTCAAGTGGCTGAAGAAGATGGGCGGACTGGAAGCCATCCAGAAGCGGAACGAAGAAAAGGCTGCCATCCTCTACAACTATCTCGACCAGAGCAAGCTGTTCAAGGGTACTGTCCGCAAGGAAGACCGTTCTCTGATGAATGTACCGTTTGTAACAGGCGATAAGGATTTGGATGCAAAGTTTGTTGCAGAAGCAAAGGCTGCCGGATTGGAAAACCTGAAGGGTCACCGTACCGTTGGCGGTATGCGTGCGTCCATCTATAATGCAATGCCGGTTGCTGGTGTAGAAGCACTGGTTGCATTCATGAAGAAGTTTGAGGCAGAAAACGCCTGAACACAGACAACAGGGAAAGGACGAAGAACATCATGTATACCATTCAAACATTGAATAAAATCGCAGCTGCCGGAACAAAGCGGTTTGATGCTGCTGCTTATACCGTAACCGATACCGCTGAAAATCCGGATGCGATCATGGTACGGAGTGCAGCAATGCACGATATGACATTCGGCAGCAACTTGCTGGCAATCGCAAGAGCGGGTGCTGGTACGAATAATATTCCGGTTGACCGTTGTGCAGAGGAAGGCATCTGTGTATTCAATACACCGGGTGCAAACGCAAATGCTGTTAAGGAACTGGTTCTGACCGGACTGCTGTTGTCCTCCAGAAAGATTCCGCAGGCAATCGCTTGGGCACATTCTCTGGAACACGAAGAAGGCATTGCAAAGCTGGTGGAAAAAGGCAAGAGCCAGTTTGCGGGCCCGGAAATCAAGGGCAAGACGCTCGGTATCATCGGTCTGGGTGCAATTGGTGCACTGGTTGCCAACGCAGCCATCGCACTGGGCATGCAGGTTGTCGGAACAGACCCGTTCCTGTCCGTTGGTGCAGCACTTCGCCTGAATCCGGCAGTCAAGATTGTCAAGGATTCTGACGGCGTTTTTGCAGCAGCAGATTACCTGACGATTCACGTTCCGTTCAACAACGATACCAAGGGCATGATCAATGCGGAAACCATCGCAAAGATGAAGGACGGTGTACGGGTATTGAACTATGCCCGTGGCGAACTGGTCAACGATGATGATATGCTGGCAGCATTGGCTTCCGGTAAGGTTACTTGCTACTGCACCGATTTCCCGAACGAAAAGACCTGCAACGCAGAAGGCATCATTGCAACACCGCATCTGGGTGCATCTACACCGGAGAGCGAAGAAAACTGTGCAAGCATGGCAGCAGAAGAACTGATTTCCTATCTGGAAACCGGTAACATTCGGAACAGTGTCAACCTGCCGAATGCAGAAATGCAGGCAACTGGCAACAAGATTTGCATTCTGCACAAGAATGTACCGAACATGATTGCAGCTGTTACCGCTGTTGCTGGAACGGCTGGCGTAAACATTGAAAATATGGTAAATGCAAGCCGCAAGTCCTATGCATACACGATGCTGGATGTTCCGGAAATGGTTACGGATGCAATGTTGGATCAGATTCGTGCCATTGACGGTGTGATTCGGGTTCGGTTGATTGCCAAGTAAAAAAATTTTCTGAAGCAGAAGTTTTATTGAATAGAAACAGCCCCTGCAAGACTGCTCTGCTAACCGCAGAGCGACCCTTGCAGAACCCCAAATTTCGGCGATTCTATTTTTCATAGATTGCATTTTCAGAGTAGAAAACGATGCGTTAAGTGTCCAGCAGACGGGGAGTTGCTGCCGGAACGAAAAGCAAAGCTTGCGGTATCGTTTTCGCATCCCGCTGACTGCATCTAAGAAGCCTTTTATGAAAGCTCCTTATTTGCACAAAGCACAAATTCAAGGAGGTATTTTTTCATGAAAGGCATTTTCTCTTGTTTTGCGGAGTCCGCAAAGGAATTCACCAAGCTGCGGAGCTTGGTCATCACAGCATTGTTCATCGCAATCTCGATGATTATCGAGGCATTTTCCATTGACTTGCAGTTTGCAAAGTTGAACTTTGCATTTCTGGCAATCGCCATAATTGGCATGTTGTTTGGCCCTTGTATGGGTCTGGTTGCTGGATTTGCCTGTGATATTGTTGGCTATCTGGTACATCCGACGGGCGGCTTTTTGCCGGCATATGTACTGGTTGCCGGATTGCAGGGCTTGATTTACGGTCTGTGCCTGTATCACAAGATGAACGGTCACAGCATTCAGTTTCGGAACACCACGACCGGCAAGGAATGGGATATTACCCTGTTCCTGCGTGCAGTGGCAGCCCGTCTGCTGGATGTCATCGTCATCAACCTGCTCATCAATACGAAATTGAACCTGCACTATGGATTCATTCCGGAGCAGGCATATGGTGCGGCAATTATCGCACGGACAGCGAAGAATGTCATTGAATTGGCGTTGGATCTGCCGATGCTGTTCATTCTGCTGCCGATTGCCCTGACGGCTTACCAGCGTGTATTCCGTCTGCAAAAGAAAGCAGCTGCTGCGTAAACAACCTGTTTTCTTGCAGAATCTTTTGAAAACTCCCAAACTCTGAAAAACAACAACATCCCCCTTGTGGCAAATTGGAAAACCACAAGGGGGATGTTTCTTTTTTGTGTTACGACCAAAAGGAAACTTACTTTCTTCTGGTACGGTTTTTTCGTTCAGTGTTCCGCTTGATGTCACAGATGCGTTCTTCGCTGTTCTGCTTGAACTGGCTGAGCATATCTTCAAAGGACAGTTCAGACATCGGCGGCTTGGGCTTTGGCGGCTGCCAAATATTCGGACGATCCCGATCCCGGCGAGGTGGACGCTGATGGGAGCGAGGATGTGGGGCATCGCCATTCTGATTTCTGGTACGCTGTTGTTGCTGCGGCTGTTCGGTCTGTTTCATGGACAAGCTGATTTTGTTGTCCTGCATGCCGATGACTTTCACCTGTACTTCTTGCCCTTCCTGTACAAATTCGTGAATGTCATGGACAAACCGATTGGAGATTTCTGAAATGTGTACCATTCCGGTGACCGTTTCCGGTGCAGCAGCATCCGGCTGAATGGCAATGAACGCACCATAATTGGTAATGCGTTTTACTTTTCCCTGATAAGTAGATCCGATTTCTAACTGCATGTAACGCTAAAGTCCCCCTGCTCTTAAAATTTCTCTGCAATTGCCGCAGAGCTGGCTGTTTTAGTTTCTGGATGTATCATAAAAACGGTATTCATCCGGATAAGCATAGCCATAATCTTCCCGTGCCAGCTTTTCCATATAGGAATCAATATCTCCGCTGTTTAGAATGCGTTCCAGGTCTTCGTTTTCGGCTTCATAGGTTTCTGCTTGACTGCGAAGGGTGTCCAGTTCTGTTTTTCGCTCTGCAATGTTGGATTGCAGGGAAATAATGCTGGCAGTACAGCCAATCAATGCCAGAACAATGGTGATACGAATCAGTAATTTAAACAGAAATTTTCCTTTTTTGTTTTTGACGGCTTCCGGCTGGTTGTACTGCACGGCGTCGTTGAAGATTTTCTTTTTGTTTCGCTGTTGCAGACGATTTCGTTTTCCTGCACCGGCCATTCTGATTCACTTCCTGCTGTTGTTTTTTCTTATTATACAACAAATGGCGGTCTGCAATCAAGGGAATGTGGGCAT
Source organism: uncultured Ruminococcus sp. (assembly GCA_902464115.1). Taxonomy (GTDB): domain Bacteria; phylum Bacillota; class Clostridia; order Oscillospirales; family Ruminococcaceae; genus Ruminococcus_C. Next base: position 14,446 of record CABQIF010000002.1, read on the forward strand.
TTTTTTTCTTTTTTTTGAGATTTTGTATAACATGACGAAATTTTTGCTTGATTCTCCATTGTATTCGTGCAAAAAATACCGCAGCCGGATGGAATATCTGTGATAAAAAAAGGCGGAGAAAACCGGCAGTTTTTCGGGTAATTTTCAACAGGGAATTGCCGACGGTGAACCGCCAGAGCAGGCATCCGAGGAGTATGCCGACCGGATAGAAGAGGCGAAACTCGCCCCGACAGGCGACGGAAGTGAATGCAGCGAGCGTGACCGCACAGGTACAGCAGAAAAGAATGTCTTCGATGGCAACGACCACCATGGCATGACGGAACAGGACTCGCAGCATCCGGAACAAGTCGAACAGCAAACCCATTGGCAGCCCCAGCAGGCAGGCAAAGAGGAACAGCGTGGTTTGTTCCTGTACGGTGAAATAAGTATCGGGGATTTCAAACATCAGCGGAAGAGCTTGCCAAGGGCGGAGAGAGCCCCTTTGCGGTCTTTGTCGCCGTATTGGAGCGACCAGATGTCACCGGATACTCGCATATCACCGGTTTCCACGCTGACCGTGTCAATATGGAGATTTTTTCCTTTTATGACGAGTTCGCCGAGTTGGGTATAAAGGCGGATGGTGCGTTCATCGAAACAGTCCACATCCGTCACGCCAGAGAGATTCATTGCGGAGCGGTCTTCCAGAATGAGGTTGTGGTGCAGGTTGGCAGAAACAGTGGAGCGATCGGTTTTCATAAAAAATCCTTTCTCCTGTATAGATGGAGCAGTGTGTACGAAAATCAAACAGGCAGGGATGTGGATTTAAGGAGGAACAAATCCCACACCCCTGTATCTGTTAGAGTAGTTTATGCAGGGAGGAGGGGGGATAGAACGGATTATTCTGTAGATTCTATGAGAATTTCTTCTGTCAATTGCTGAACTTGTTTTAATTTTTTTACTTGTACCCATAATGCAGTAGCATTTTTTCTTGATAAATTTTCATCTTTTAATATTTGTTCTAATTCTTCTATTGTTTCGCAAATTGCACAAAATAAAGTAAAATAAGGGCGTTTATAGGAATCCATTTGAGGGAACACTCCTTTCAAGGTTTCCCTCATTATAACCTGTTTCAGGTTAAAAGTCAATACCTGTTGAAAAAGCGTTGTATGATAACAAAAACAGGGAGGGATTTCATGAACAGCCGAATTCGTGATTTGCGAGAAGATGCAGATTTCACACAAGCACAGGTCGCAAGCTATTTAAATATGTCCCAGACAGGGTACTCCAAATATGAAACAGGAGAAAATGACATTCCAACGGCTGTTTGGAAGGCACTGGCTGATTTTTATCAAGTCAGTGTGGATTATTTGATGCGGCGGACGGATGTTCGAGAACCGTATCCATCAGCTGCAAAATAAACAAAAACCCCCGTTCGAGCAATCCGAACGGGGGTTTTGTTTTCATAAAACGAAAAAAGGAATTTTAGTCTTCCTTATTTGCATCGATGAACTTTACGATGTCGCCAACAGTCTTGATGTTTTCAGAAGCATCGTCGTCAATCTTTACTTCAAATTCGTCTTCGACAGCCATGATCAGGTCTACGATGTCCAGAGAATCTGCACCCAGATCTTCCTGAATGTTTGCATCCATTGTAACTTCGTCTGCTTCTACATCCAGCTGATCTACGATCATGTCCTTAATCTTGTCGAATGTTGCCATAATTTTTTTCCTCCAAAAGTTTATTCATTTTCATTTCCGGCAGCTGCTTTTTGTACCTCGTGAGATGGTTCTGAAAAGACGCCGATTTTTCTAAATTTAGTATACCGTTCTTTTTGTAAAATGTCAATATCTTTTTGGGATTTTGCAGCTATCGTTTTCACCAAATATTCCTTAATATTTTGCGACATTTTATCTAAATCGCCCTGAGCCCCGTCTTCTGGTTCTGGGATGATGGCATCTGCCACGCCAAATTCCAGCAAATCTTGTGCGGTGATCCGCATAATTTCGCAGGCTTCCTGTTCCCGGGAAGCGTCTTTCCAGAGAATCGAGGCTGCACCACGGGGCGAGATGACAGAATACAGAGCGTTTTCGAGCATCGCAAGATCATCGCATACGCCCAGTGCCAGAGCACCGCCGCTGCCGCCTTCGCCGAGTACAACGGAAACGACGGGCGTTTTCAGGGACATAAATTCCGCCAAGTTTTTCGCAATGGCTTCCCCCTGTCCCCGTTCTTCTGCCTCCACGCCGCAGAATGCTCCCGGCGTATCAATGAAGCAGATGATTGGTCGATGGAACTTTTCTGCCTGCTTTGCCAGCCGCAACGCTTTTCGGTAGCCTTCCGGATGCGGCATTGCAAAGTTGGAGTGTTTGTTTTCTTCGAGGTTACGCCCCTTGACTTCTGCGATGATGGTAACGGGTACCCCGTTCAGTCGAGCGATACCGCCCAAAATTGCACCATCGTCGCCATAGCCACGGTCGCCATGCAGTTCAAAGAATTCCTCAAAGATCCGTGGGAGATAGTCGTGAATGGTCGGGCGGTTTTTCTCCCGAACCAACATTTGTTTTTCCCAAGCGGTACGCTGTTTTTCACTGCTCATGATGCCTGCACCTCCTCGGTCTGTGTATCCTGTTCCGGCAGATAGCCGTGCAGTTGCAGCAAGGAAGAGAGGGTTTTCCGCAGCTTGCTGCGTTCTACGATCTGGTCAACAAATCCATGCGAGAGCATGAACTCTGCCAGTTGAAAATCATCCGGCAGGTGTTGTTTGATCGTTCCCTCAATGACACGCCGTCCAGCAAATCCAATCAGAACCTTTGGTTCTGCAAGGATAATATCGCCCAGTGAAGCAAACGATGCGGTTACACCGCCCGTGGTCGGGTCAGTCATGACCGTAATATACAGCTGTCCGGCTTCGTTGTGCCGCTGAACAGCAGCAGAGGTCTTTGCCATCTGCATCAGGGATAGAATGCCTTCCTGCATTCTTGCACCGCCGGAAGCGGTGAATGCAATGACAGGAAGTTGTTTTTCAGCTGCCCGTTCAAAAGCACGAGTAATTTTTTCACCGACTGCACTGCCCATGGATGCCATCATAAAATGAGAATCCATAATAATTACCACTGCACGAGAACCTTGAATGGTGCATTCTCCCGTGAGAACAGCATCTTTCAAGCCGGTCTTTTCCTGTAACTGTGCGACTTTTTCCGCATAGTTCGGGAAAGAGAGGGGGTCTAAGCTTTCCAGTTCTGCATCATATTCCACAAAGCTGTTCGCATCTGCGGTGATTTGCAGCCGTTCCTTTGCCGTCAGTCGGGCATGGTATCGGCAATTCGGGCAGACCTTTCCGGCCTCCTGAAAGACCGTCAGCAGAACGGTATGCTGGCAGCGTGGGCATTTGAAGGTTGGCTGCTCGTGAGCATGAGCCCCTTCTTCACCATAAAACCGTTTGGTTACGGTTTTGAATAAATCATCTAACATGTTTTCTACCACCATCGGATCAGCCGCCTGACGGCAAGGCTGGTTTTGTTGTTATTGGGATTATTTCTGTTTGGAATCCTCCAGCCAGTGCATGAGGAATGCATTGTCATATGTGCCCTGTTCAAAGGCTTCTGTTTTCAGCAGACGCAGTTGAAAATCAATGTTGGTTTCTACGCCGTCTACTAAAAATTCAGACAAAGCCCATCGCATTTTCTGGATGGCTTCTTTTCGGGTTGGAGCGTGCACAATCAGCTTTGCAATCATGGAATCATAATAAGGCGGGATTGTGTAGCCCTGATAGATGGCACTGTCAATCCGAACGCCCATGCCGCCCGGCAGGTGCAACGCCTGAATCGTGCCCGGAGAAGGGCGGAAGTTGCAGTCCGGATTTTCGGCATTGATGCGGCATTCAATGGCATGTCCACGGAGTGTGATGTCCTCCTGTGTAAATGGCAGCGGTTCGCCCTGTGCGATCCGCAGCTGTGTCTGTACCAAGTCAATGCCAGTCACCCATTCTGTAACAGGGTGTTCCACCTGAATTCTGGTATTCATCTCCATGAAGTAGAAATTCCGTTCATGGTCAACCAGAAATTCAATCGTGCCAGCGTTGCAGTAACCGCAGGCTTTGGCAGCGGCAACCGCTGCTTTCTGCATGGCATCCCGTAATTCTGGTGTCATGAGGGGACTCGGGCTTTCTTCCAGCACCTTTTGATTTCGCCGCTGCATACTGCAATCCCGTTCGCCGAGAGCAACGGTGTTGCCGTATTCATCTGCAATGATTTGCACTTCTACATGATGCGGGCCAATGATCAGCTTTTCGAGATAAACTGTGTCATCCCCGAAGAACTTCTTTGCCTCTTCCTGTGCAACGTGCAGCTGTTCTTCGAGCTGTTCTTCGCTGTCTACTCGCCGGATACCCCGACCGCCACCGCCGGCAGATGCCTTGACGAGTACCGGATATCCAATTTTCTTTGCAATTTCCTTTGCCTCTTCGATGGAGTGCAACGCACCCTCTGAACCTGGAATAACAGGAACGCCAGCAGCTTTCATGGTTTCCTTTGCCTGAGCCTTGTCGCCCAGCATGGCGATGCATTCCGGAGAAGGGCCAATGAATGTGATGTCATTTTCCCGGCAGAGTTTTGCGAACTCTGCATTTTCGGATAAGAATCCGAATCCCGGATGGACTGCCGTTGCACCTGTCTGGCGGCAGGCTTCAATGATGGAATCCATGCGTAAGTAGCTGTCTGCGGTTGCCGGAGCACCGATGCAGACTGCACGGTCTGCAAACTTGACGTGCAGGGCATCTCGGTCAGCGGTGGAATACACGCTGACACAGCCTAAATTCTGTTCCCGACAAGCTCGAATAATGCGAACAGCAATTTCTCCTCGATTGGCAATCAATACTGTATCAAATCGCATACGACAACGCCTTTACACTTCCACTGCGAATTTGATTTCGCAGGTAACGGCTCTTTTGCCACCAACGCTGGCAACTGCTTTGCTGATACCAATTGGACCTCTCTGGCTGATGATCTCCACTTCCAGATCTAGAACATCGCCCGGTACAACCTGTTTGCGGAATTTTGCCTTGTCGATTCCGGCAAACAGAGCGATTTTGCCTTTAAATTCTGGCTGAGAGAGGATGCAGACTGCACCTGCCTGTGCCAGCATTTCTACCATCAGAACGCCTGGTGTGACCGGCTTTTCCGGAAAGTGTCCCTTGAACCAGAAATCATCTTCCTTGACATACTTTCTGGCAACGACTTTCTTTCCAACTTCCATGGACAGGACTTCGTCGATCAACAGGAACGGAGCACGATGCGGAATGATTTCCTTGATCTGTTCCTGATTCAGTAATACTTCTGCCATATGGACTCCTTTCGTTATTCAACCCGTAAGATTGGCTGGTCGTATTCGACAGCTTCGCCGTTTCCGACCAGAATTTCCGCAACAGTGCCTTCGATTTCGCTCTGAACCTCATTCATGAGTTTCATGGATTCGATGATAAACAGCACATCGCCCTTTTTGATTTGGTCGCCAACCTTGACGAATGGCGGCTGATCTGGAGCAGAGGCTGCATAAAACGTGCCGACAATCGGTGCTTTTACGAACTTGCCAGCCGGAGCAGCTGCCTTGACTTCTGGAGCAGGTGCAGTCACAGCCGGAGCGGCTGCCAGTGGAGCAGCAGCTGCTGCAACCGGAAGACTTTCGACAACGGTCTGTGCAGCTGCCTTTTTGCCCTTTACCGTAATGGTGCTGTCACCATTTTGAACAGTAATTTCACCCAGATTTTTATCTGCCACGAGGTCGGCTAATTTTTGAATGAATTCGAGATTCATGTGATTGTTTTCCATGCGATTTTCTCCTTAGTCTACGCACTTCTTAAAGCACAGGGTCGCATTGTGACCGCCGAATCCCAACGAGTTGGAGAGGGCAGCCTTGACTTCGCATTCCACAGGTGCTTCGGTGCAGTAATCCAAATCACATTCTGGGTCTGGTGTAGTGTAGCCAATGGTCTGGTGCAGGAAGTTTTCGTGAACCGACATTGCGGAAACAATGGCTTCTACCGCACCTGTACCGCCGAGCATATGTCCCGTCATGGATTTGGTTGAGTTGATTTTAACAGTCTTTGCAGCTTCTTCGCCCAATGCAATCTTAATGGCTCTGGTTTCGTACTTGTCGTTCAGACCGGTAGAAGTACCGTGTGCATTGATGTATGTAATATCAGACGGCTGCAAGCCTGCTTCGGTGTAAGCGTTGACCATTGCCTTTGCAGCAGCTTCGCCCTCCGGAGCTGGAGAAGTCATGTGATAAGCGTCACAGGTTGCCCCGTATCCAGCCAGTTCACAGTAGATTTTTGCCCCTCTTGCAACAGCGTGTTCGTATTCTTCCAGCAGCAGGATACCGCAGCCTTCGCCCAGAACAAAGCCATTCCGGTTTTTGTCGAACGGAATGGAAGCCTTTGTTGGGTCAGATTCCTTGGTGAGGGCTTTCATGGTCTTGAATCCGCCAATGGTAAATTCATCAATGGTGGATTCTGTACCGCCGCACAGGCAAACATCCAGATAACCATCCTTGATTTTCCGGAATGCTTCACCAATGGCATGGGTAGAAGAAGCACATGCGGTTACAGTACAGTAGTTATCGCCACGGAAGTTGGTCTTCATGGCAACCTGACCGCCAGCCATGTTGGAAATCATCATCGGAACGAAGAACGGAGAAATCCGGTTCGGGCCTTTTTCCAGATAGATGCTGTGCTGTTTCTGAGTCATTTCCAGACCACCGATGCCGCAGCCAATAATGACACCGCAGCGATATGGGTCGAGATCTTTGAGGTCAGAGCCACAGTCTGCCAGTGCTTCCTTGGCAGCAACAACAGCGAACTGGGTAAAGCGTTCCATGTGGCGGATGTCTTTCTTGTCCAGATGTGCAGCTGGGTCAAAGTCCCGTACCATGCCGGCAACGCTGACTTCAACTTCTGTGGTATCAAATGTATCAATGGTAGAGATACCGAGCTTGCCCTGCTTGACGTTGTTCCAGAAGGTTTCCAGATTGCAGCCGAGCGGGTTTACAGTTCCCATACCGGTAATGACAACTCGTTTCATAAAAGATCCTTTCTTCGACAGCGATGCTGTCAAATTATGATGATGGTGATGGTATTGGTGGAATGAGAACGCCTGCCGGAGGAGTTCCGGCAAGCGGTTCACAAACATCCTGTTGAAAGCGTTTTGTACAATGCTTGTGGAATGATGGGTTACATCATCAAGCCGCCGGAGATTTCAATCACCTGACCGGTGACATAGCTGGCATCGTCCGAGCAGAGGAATGAAACCACGCTTGCGATTTCTTCCGGCTGACCGTAACGACCCATTGCAACCAGTCCCAGCATTTTTTCCCGCTGTTCATCGGTGAGAGCATCTGTCATCGGGGTCTTGATAAAGCCCGGAGCGACAGCGTTGACAGTAATGCCTCTTGAACCGAGTTCCTTCGCAGCGGTCTTTGTCATGCCGATGATGGCAGCCTTGGAAGCAGAATAATTCATCTGTCCCGGGTTGCCGTACAGACCGGCAACGGATGCCAGGCTGACCACTCTGCCGTGCTTCTGGCGGAGCATCACAGCACCAACCAGCTTCATCATGTTGAACACGCTCTTCTGGTTGACAGCAATGACAGCATCATACTGTTCTTCGGACATCCGAAGCAACAAGCCATCCTTGGTAATACCAGCGTTGTTGACCAGAGCATCAATGCTGCCGAACTGCTTCTTGACAGCCTTGACCATTTCTTCACACTGTGTATAATCTGCAACATTAGCAGGGAACAGAGCCACTTCTACGCCATAAGAACGGCAAGTTTCAGCGACTTTTTCAGCGTTTGCCTTGTCCCCGTCACTCGGATAGTGGTTGATAGCGATATTGTAACCGTCTTTTGCAAGACGTTCTGCGATACAAGCACCGATGCCCTGAGATGCACCGGTAATCAATGCGGTTGCCATAGGAGAAACCATCCTTTCTGTGTTTCGTGTTTATCGGTTGAGCAGCGTTTCAGCCTGTCCCATCATTTCCTGAATGACTTCTGCACACGGCTTCACATCATGTACCATGCCAGCAATCAAACCACACAGGAACGAGCCTTCTTCTACATTGCCGTCCACAACTGCCTTCCGCAGCGAGCCAACTGTGAGGGCCTCAAAGTCTTCCGGCGGAGCTGCTTTCTTTTCGAGTTCGAGCAGCTTCTTGGTGAACTTGGTTTTTACACCACGGCACGGGCTGCCAGAGAAGACACCTGTTACAGCGTTGTCGGTGTCCTTTGCTTTCAGGACTAAATTCTTATAGTTTTCGTGAATCTGGCATTCGGTTGTTGCAAGGAAACGAGTTCCCACCTGAACGCCCTCTGCACCCAGCATGAATGCAGCAGCAACACCTCTGCCATCAGCGATACCGCCAGCAGCGATGACCGGAACGGAAACGGCATCCACGACCTGCGGAACCAGACACATGGTGGTGTTCTGTCCGATATGACCGCCGGATTCCATGCCTTCGGCGATGACAGCGTCTGCACCGGAGCGTTCCATTCTTCTTGCAAGAGCAACAGACGGAACAACCGGAACGACCTTAATGCCAGCTTCTTTCCAAGCTGCCATATATTTGCCTGGGTTACCAGCACCTGTGGTAATCATCGGCACTTTTTCATCAATGACCAGCTGTGCCAGATCTTCGGCATTCGGGCTCATCAGCATGATGTTCACGCCAAACGGCTTGTCACCAACTTTTTCCTTGCAAATCCGAATTTGTTCTCTGAGGTAATCAATCGGGGCGCTGCCGCCGGCAATGATGCCGACACCGCCGGCATTGGTGACAGCAGAAGCAAGCGTGCTCTCTGCAATCCAAGCCATACCGCCCTGAAAAATCGGATATTTGCATCCGAACAGTTCTGTAATTTTTGTTTTCATCTAAAAGATTCCTTTCTGAGTTCAGACATGGATCAATATTCCATGATAATGGCTGCATAGGTCAAGCCAGCACCAAATCCAACCAGACAAACCTTGTCGCCTCTCTGGATTTTTCCTGCTCGAATGCCTTCATCCAACGCAATCGGAATCGACGCACTGGAGGTGTTGCCGTGGTGTTCAATGTTGACAATCACCTTTTCCATTGGCTGCTTCAGATATTTCATTGCGGTTTCAATGATTCGCATATTTGCCTGATGCGGAACAACCTTGTCCAAGTCGTTCAGGTCGAACCCGATTTTTTCCGCTGCCAGACGAGCAGCCTTTTCGAGGGCATGCGTTGCAAAGCGGTAAACTTCCTTGCCGTCCTGCAACATGGTGTATTCCCATCCTTGCGGAGCAAGCTGCATATCCGGGTCGCCGCATTCTACTTCCCGTTTTGCCTTTACGAACGGGGAGCGTGGCAGTGCACTGTGTGCATAGAGATATTTTGCCCCCGTTCCATCTGCACCCAGATGACTGGTATACAGAGCATCCGGAGCATATTCAATGATTGCAGCGGCTGCACCATCTCCGAACAGAATGCAGGAAGAACGGTCACTGTAGTTGGTAATTTTGGATAAGCTTTCATTGGCAACCACCAATGCATATTTCATATGAGGGTCGGTCATCAAAAACCGGTGTGCTGTGTCCATTGCATAAACAAAGCCGGAGCAGGCAGCGTTCAGGTCAAAGCAAGCTGCATTGACGGCTTTCGTTTCCCGTTGAATGATACAGGACATCGAAGGCGTACAAAATTCGCCTGTGATGGTGGTATCAATAATCAGCCCGATGTCTGCTGGGTCGATGCCAGCGGTTGCAATTGCCTGCTGTGCAGCCTGTACCCCCATGTACCATGTCGGTTCGCCATCGGAAACGTGCCGGACGCTGATGCCAGTTCTTGTCCGAATCCATTCATCGTTGGTTTCCACCATTTCTGATAGATCCGCATTGGTCAGCGTGCAGGGCGGTGTATAGCTGCCAGTGCCTAAAATGTGAATGCCCATGCAAAAAAATCCTCCGTTCCTATTGTTTCAAGTGAAAATTTGTGGTATGATAGGAGCATGGATGACTGTGAAACAGTCCGCCGCACAGATTCATACATTTTATATTATAAAGGATTTCGGCACATTTTGCAATGCGGAAAGCAGTGATTTTCTGTCGCTTTGGAACAAATCCTATTTTTTGCACAAAATGTGCGGCTTGTTTTTGTGCATTTTGTTCCTTTTCCCGAAATTCACAACGAAAGGACGTTTACGATTATGACAGTTTCTCTTTTTTCTGGACAGGGTTCTCAATATCCAGGCATGGGTTTGGATTTGCTGGCAGCACATCCGGCACTGGCAGTGATTTATGACACAGCCTCTTCCATACTGGGATTTGACCTGAAAGAGATCATTCAGAACAGCGAAGCAGAAACGCTCTCCCGGACGATCTACGCACAGCCGGCGATCATGGCAACTTCTCTCTGCTGCCTGGGAGCAGCCAAGGAACAGGGCTATACATTTGATGCCGTTGCAGGGCATTCGCTGGGGGAATATGCAGCGATGGTGGCAGCTGGTATGCTGTCGCTGGAAGACGGCTTCCGGGTCATCAAGGCTCGTTCGGAAGCAATGGATGCCGCTGCACAGCAGGCAGATGGTGCGATGTGTGCCATTATGAAGCTGAAGCCGGAAGAAGTAGAAGAAATTTGTGCAGCAACCGAAGGCTATGTTGTTCCGGCAAACTATAACTCCAGCGTGCAGACTGTTATCGCTGGCGACAAGGCAGCAGTCGAAGCAGCCGCAGCTGTTTGCAAGGAAAAGAAAGCTCGTGCCATTCCGTTGGCAGTTGCCAGTGCATTCCATACCAAGTTGATGCAGCCGGCAGCTGATGCTTTTTATGAAGCGATTCAGGGTGTTTCGTTCCAGAAGCCGCAGGTACGGTTCTATTCCAACGTGCTGGGCACAGAACTGACCGATTTCAGCGATATGCCGACTCTGCTCGCAAAGCACATTGTTTCTCCGGTACGGTTTACGCAGGAACTGGCACAGATGCAGGTAGACGGAGCAGATACATTCATTGAATTTGGGCCAAAGGCAGTTCTGACCGGACTGGTAAAGAAAACCTTGAAAGATGTCACCGCAAAGAATTGCGAATCCGTGGACACCTTAAAAGAGGTGATGGCGTAACATGGAACATTACACCTTAATCGGGCATCCGCTCGGACACTCCATGTCCCCATGGATTCATGAGCGGCTGTTTGCGTTGGCAGGTCGGGAAGCGGATTATACGCTGACCGACTTGGTTGCAGAGGATCTGACCTTACAAATTGACGATTTACGGGCAATGCAGGGCTTTAACATCACCATTCCGCACAAGATGGAAATCATTCCGTTTTTGGATGATATGGCGGAATCGGCACAGCGGTATCAGTCTGTGAACTGTGTCGTGAATCGCCGTGGAAATCTGATTGGCTATAATACGGATTGTGATGGCTTTTTGCGGTCTGTGGAATCGTTTCCACTGGATGGAAACGTGTTGCTGCTGGGCTGCGGCGGTGTCGGCAGAATGATGGCAACCGAAGCGGTTCTGCATGGAGCAGATTTGACGATCGGCATTCTGGAGCGGCACATTCCCATGGCAAAGACCTTTTTAGAGGAATTGCGGGAACTCGTACCGGAAGCATCTGTTCGCTATGCTCTGACTGCCGAACTGGACGAACCGTTTGACTTGGTGCTGAACAGTACACCAGTTGGAATGTATCCGAAAGTGGATGCAATGCCACTGACGGAATCGCTGTTGCAGCAGTGCGGAGCGGTTTTCGATGCCATCTACAACCCAACTGAAACCAAATTGATTCAGACTGCAAAGGCAATGGGCAAGCCGGTTTGCGGCGGAGCAGCCATGCTGGTCTGGCAGGCGGTCAAGGCACATGAGATCTGGAACGGGGATTCTTATTCCAACGAACAGATTCAGGCATTGATTGCAGAAATGGAAACAGAGATTCAACGATTGTTTTCCTAAGGAGGGCTATGAAATGACCTTGTTTTTATGTGGATTTATGGGCTGCGGAAAAACCGCCCTTGGAAAAGCATTGGCAAAGCGGCTGGAATTGCCGCTGGTTGATATGGATGATTTGATTGTAGAGCGAGAGGGCATGACCATTCCGGAGATTTTTGACCAGAAGGGTGAACCATATTTCCGGAAAGTGGAATCTAAGCTGGTCGAAGAGTTGGCACATACCCCACAGATTGTATCCTGTGGCGGTGGCGTCATGACCAATCCGTTAAATGCATTGATTGTACGGCAGTGTAATGGAATCATCGTTTATTTGCAGCAGAAGTTTGCAGTCTGCTATGAGCGAATCAAAGATGACCCGAACCGTCCGATTGTTCAGAGCCATACAAAGGAAGAATTGCAGCGGATGTTTGATAATCGGGAACGCTGGTATCAAGTCAATGCCACTTATTCCGTTCTGGCAGGAGAAACACCGGAGGAATCTGCTGACCGTGTGATGCGGATTTTGAAGAAGTGGAGTCCGCAGTTTTTGCCGAAGGAGGAAGTTTGAAATCTTATAGAAAATGGATTTTAGTATTTGTGCTGCTTTTGGCTGTGGGAGCAGGTGGTTTTCTGCTAGGGCGAGAAACTGCACCAGATAGTACAACGAGTACGTTGTCATGGATGCAATGTGATACCATTTATGTCACGATTCTCGAAAAACAGGACGGCAATTATTTTCATGTGAAAGGTTTATCTGTGAATGATGTAAATGGGCAGGGAGAATACAGCTTTTCGTTGGAAGATGATGCGAAATTAGTCTGGCGTGGCACGGAGATTACCGCAGCGGATTTGCAGGTGGGGGACAATATCGCAATTACGTATAGTGGCGGTGTGTTGGAGATCTATCCTGCACAATTCGCAAAAGTGCTGCAAATAAAGAAATTGTCGTAAAATGACAGTTTTCATGTTGATTCGATTATACAATGCAAACAACAATCCGTCAAATCAAAAAAGGAGTTATCAACTATGACCATCTATCATGCCGTAATCCACACCATGACCGAAGCTGGCACCATACCACATGGTTTTCTGACGGTGGAGAACGGAAAAATTACTTGTGTCCAGTCCGGCGACCCGGACACTGTAACCGAAGACGACTTAGACGCAAAAGGCAGTCTGCTGCTGCCGGGCTTTATTGATGCCCATACGCACTTAGGCATTTTAGAGGACGGCTTGGACTTTGAGGGGGACGACTGCAACGAATGCACCGACCCGTTCACGCCCCATCTGCGAGCCATTGATGGCGTGAATCCCTTAGACCGCTGTTTTTCCGAGGCTTTGGCTGCTGGCGTTACCACCGTTATGACAACGCCGGGCAGTGCAAACCCTTGCGGCGGAACAATGCTGATTCTGAAAACTGCCGGAAACTGCGTGGATGATATGAAATTGACGTTCGGCGGGATTAAATTTGCATTGGGCGAAAATCCGAAGAGCGTCTATCATGGCAGAGATGAAATGCCGTTTACCCGAATGGCAACCGCTGCCATTATCCGAGAGGGCTTGTATAAAGCAAAACGCTATCTGGAACAGTGGGAGGCAGTGGAAGAAGCCGAAGACCAGCCGGATTATGATGCAAAGTGCGAAGCCCTGTTGCCATTGCTGCGGAGAGAATACAAGGCACATTTCCATTGCCATCGTGCGGACGATATGATGACCGCCATTCGGATCGCAAAGGAATTTCATTTGGATGCAGTTCTGGTACACGGCACAGAGGGACACCGCATTCCGGACATCATTCAGCGAGCAGGCGTGCCGATCATCTGCGGCCCGATTCTCTGCGATCGCTGCAAACCGGAATTGCGGTATTTGGAAATCACCACGCCAAATATTTTGTATCAGCATGGCGTTTCGATTGCTCTTTGCACCGACCACACCGTGATTCCCATTCAGTATCTGGCAACCACAGCAGCACTGGCAGTGAAAGGCGGTTTGCCGTATGAAGCGGCACTGGAAGCCATTACCGTTCAGCCTGCAAAGATTTTGGGTGTTGAAGACCGGGTTGGCAGTCTGAAAGTTGGGATGGATGCCGATTTGCAACTGTATCATGGAAACCCATTGGATTTGCAGTGTGACCCATGGCTGGTAATGGTAGACGGAAAAGTCTGCAAAGGACAGGAATATCTCATGCTATAACAAAAATACAATTCCGCCGTAGGCAAAGAGCAAAGCGATTTTGCCGAACCGCACAGAATTGGTTCAAAATATGCAGTTTGAAAATCATGTTCCAAATTCCGGCTTGCATTGTCTGTTCGGATATGGTACAATAAATCTACAAAAATTTTATCAATCAAAAGGAGTACTCCCATGCAATACGGTTATTTTGACCTTGCGAACAAGGAATATGTCATCACCCGACCGGACACCCCGTCCGCTTGGGCAAACTATCTCGGCTCACCGGAATACGGTGCGATTATCTCCAACAACGCCGGTGGTTACAGCTTTGTAAAGTCCGGTGCAAACGGCAGAATTACTCGTTATCGATTTAATTCCAACATGGCACTGCCGGGCAGATATATCTATCTGCGGGACAACGATGCCAACGACTATTGGTCGGCATCATGGCAGCCAGTTGGAAAGCCGCTCGATACCTATAAAAGCACCTGTCGGCATGGTACTGCTTATACCGTAATTTCTGCGGAATATAGCGGGATTCGTTCTGATGTCACTTATTATGTGCCGGATGGGGCAACGCATGAAGTTTGGCGAGCAATCATCACCAACAACAGCGACCGCCCGAGAAACTTGTCTGCATTTGGTTTTGTGGAATTTACCAACGAAGACAACTATGAACAGGATCAAGTCAATTTGCAATATTCTCTGTTCATCTCTCGAACAGCGTTTGAACAGAATAAGATTATGCAGTACATCAGCGAATACAGCGAAAAGGATGCAACCAGCCGCTTCTTTGGTATGGTTGGTGCACCGATTACCGCATATAACGGCAGCTTAGAGCACTTTATTGGCTCTTATCGGACATATTCCAATCCGATTGCAGTGGAAAGCGGACATTGTGACAATGAATTGAACTATAACTCCAATTCTTGTGGTGCATTGCAGACAGAATTGACCTTGCAGCCGGGCGAATCCAAGGAATTGATTTTCGTACTGGGTCGCAAGACCAGTGCAGAAGCAGACGAAATCCTGCACACCTATGAAACCGCTGGAAAAGTAGATGCAGAAGTTGCAGCCCTCAAGCAGTTCTGGCATGAAAAGCTGAATCATTTCTCTGTAGAAACGCCATCCGAAGCCTTTAATAATATGATTAACGTATGGAATGCTTATCAGTGTTTCATCACCTTTATCTGGTCGAGAGCAGCTTCCTTTATTTATTGTGGTCTGCGGAACGGCTATGGTTATCGGGATACCGTGCAGGATATTCAGGGTATTATTCACCTCGACCCAGAACTTGCAGCAGAAAAGATTCGGTTCATGCTGTCTGCACAGGTAGATAATGGCGGTGGTCTGCCGCTGGTCAAGTTCAATCACAATGCTGGCCATGAAAATACACCGGATGACCCAGAATATGTCAAGGAAACCGGACATCCGTCCTATCGGGCAGACGATGCTCTGTGGTTGTTCCCGACCATTGCGAAGTATGTCGGCGAAAGCGGAAACGCTGCATTCTATGATGAAGTGATTGTTTATGCAAACGGCGGAGAAGATACGGTTTATGACCATTTGAAGCGTACGATTCAGTTCTCCATGGAACGGTTGGGCGACCATAATATGCCGGCTGGTCTGCATGCAGACTGGAACGACTGCCTGCGGCTCGGCAAGAAGGGTGAGTCCACATTCGTTGCCTTCCAGCTTTATTATGCAATGACCATGATGAAGAAGCTGGCAGCAGAACGGAACGATGCTGTTTATGTGGATTATCTGGAAGATGCACAGGCAAAGCTGGCACAGACGCTGGAAACCTGCTGGGACGAAGACCGTTTCATCCGTGGCATTCGGGAAGATGGCGTGATCGTTGGAGCAAAGAAAGACCCAGAAGCAAATATGTGGTTGAATCCGCAGAGCTGGAGTGTGATTTCTGGATTTGCCAGCAAGGAGCAGGCAGACACAGCAATGCAGTCAGTTGCAGAGATTCTGGATACCCCATATGGTGCAAAGCTGCTCGAACCGCCGTATCGGCATCACTATTTTGACGGTGCACTGATGCATATTTTCAATCCGGATACCAAGGAAAACGGTGGTATTTTCTCGCAGTCGCAGGGCTGGCTGATTCTTGCAGAAGCTTTGCTGGGACACGGAAACGCTGCATTCCGGTACTTCACAGAAAGTTCTCCGGCTGCAATGAACGATAAGGCAGAAATTCGGGTTATGGAACCATATGTTCACGGACAATTTACGGAGTCCTCTGCATCGCCGTATGCTGGACGGGCACATGTGCATTGGCTGACCGGAACTGCCTCTACCGTTATGGTTGGCTGTGTGGAAGGGATTTGCGGAATGCGTCCGGATGCAGATGGTCTGGCAATTCGTCCATCCATTCCGGCAGAATGGGACGGCATGAAGATGCATAAGGTATTCCGTGGCAAGCAGCTGAACATTACCGTACAGAATCCGAACCATGTAGAAAGTGGTGTTTGTGCATTGACCCTGAACGGGGAAGCATTGCAGGGAGATTATGTACCGGCAGAAAAGTTGCAGGATACCAATGAAATCGTGGTAACATTGGGCAAGTAAGTAACTTGTGTTAAATGAAATAACATGAAGAAGAGCCGCTATGTAGAAGAAATTCGCATAGCGGCTTTTTATAGAAGAATGGCTGCAAAATACGAGCCGCAGGCAACTGCGGTCGAGCTGGCTCAGCTCGGCGGAGAGGGATTGTTAAGGGGGACAAGCTGTCCCCCTTAACGAAGGCATTGATTAGACAAAACTGAAACCGAGAGAAATAAGAAAAATGCTGTTCGCCATTCTAAAAACAAAAATACTTCGGAAAACTGGAATCTAAGAAAGATGCAAAATCAGTTTAGACAACGCAACCACCGGCGAACAGCACAAAGGCAAAAGAGCAAAGCGATTTTTGCCGGACGCTGAAAATCGTTTTCTCTAAGAGTCGTTCTTGCATTGTTTCATGCAAAACATTGTTCTTAGGAATACCACTCGAATCCGGTTCGGCAAGGCTGGGGCACATCCCCAGCTTGCCTTGGGAATCGCAATTGCCCCTGAAACCTTGTAATCTCATTACAACCTCTCGATTTGAAAGGCAATTGCGATTCTTTCGATTGACTCTTAGATTTTTGTTTTATTTCATTGTTCAATTTTGTTATTTGCTCCGCAAATGTGGGCTGCTCGCCCACACCTCGCCAGCATTTTTAAAAAATTGCTGGATCAAAAAACTTTTTATTTGCCTGCGGCTCGTATCTTACAGCCACTTCCGAAAAAATAAAAAACAGCATTGACAAATCTACAAAAGTTGCGTATAATAATAAAGAACGACAGCCGTTCGGTTGCTATAATGAAAAAACGGAGCAGTAAGAGTAACAGCATGATTCGGATGACAGAGAGTGTCGGGCAGGTGAAACGACATATCCGGCAGCTGCGAAGTGCCACTGTTAGTTGATGCGGGGAACTGTAAGCCCAGCTTGCAAAGTATCCAATTCCGTCAGCCCTCGTTACGGGTGTATGAGTGAAAAATCAGAGTGGAACCGTGGTGCTTCCTTACCACCTCTGCATGGGCATTTTTGTGTCCGGCAGAGGATTTTTTTATGTATGGATTCATTTTTTGACTGAAAGGAAGGGATTGCCTTGTTCCGAACATTAAAAGAAGATATTGCCATTGTCAAGCAGAAAGACCCAGCTGCCCGCAGCACACTGGAAATTCTGCTGACGTATTCCGGTTTGAAAGCTGTTCGCAGCTATCGGAAAGCACACTGGTTTTATGAACACGGATTCTTTACCATTGCCCGTATCATCTCACAGCGTGCCCGTCACCGTACCGGCATTGAAATTCACCCCGGTGCAAA
Source organism: uncultured Ruminococcus sp. (assembly GCA_902464115.1). Classification (GTDB taxonomy): domain Bacteria; phylum Bacillota; class Clostridia; order Oscillospirales; family Ruminococcaceae; genus Ruminococcus_C. The sequence continues at coordinate 32,399 of CABQIF010000002.1, forward strand.
AATCGGAAAAGGTTTGTTTATTGACCACGGTATGGGCGTTGTCATTGGAGAAACCACCGAAATCGGGGAAAATTGTCTGCTGTATCAGGGCGTGACACTGGGCGGCACAGGAAAAGACAAAGGAAAACGTCACCCAACTTTAGGAGATAATGTGATGGTGGGGGCTGGTGCAAAAGTGCTGGGGCCGATCACCATTGGAAATAATGTAAAGGTCGCTGCCAATGCGGTTGTTTTGAAGCCAATCCCGGATAACTGTACCGCTGTTGGTGTTCCGGCAAGAGTTGCACGCTGTGCCGGAAAGAAAATCGTGGAAGATTTGGATCAGATGACCTGTCCAGACTTGAATTTACAGGATATTGATGCACTGAAGAGCAGTGTCACTGCCCTGCATCAGGAATTATCTGCACTGGAAGACCAGAAAGCAGAGGACAAATAAATTGATGACAGACAGAGAATGCCTGCCGCTTGGTGGGCGTTCTGTTCTCTAATCATGCAAGAAAGAAAGGAATGCAAAGATATGCATATTTACAACACCCTGACCAGAAAAAAAGAGGAATTAGTTCCGATTGAACCGAATCACATCCGCATTTATGCCTGCGGGCCAACTGTTTACAACTATATTCATATCGGAAATGCCCGTCCGATCTGTGCGTTTGACGTGCTGCGGCGGTATCTGAAATATCGTGGCTATGAAGTGACTTATGTGCAGAACTTCACCGATGTAGACGACAAGATCATCCGTCGGGCAAACGAAGAGGGCGTGCCAGCCTCCGAACTGTCGGAACGGTATATTCAGGAATACAAGACCGATGCACACGGCTTGAATGTCATGGATGCAGACATCCATCCGAAGGTAACAGAAAACATGGATCTGATCATTGACATGGTGAAGAAACTCGTGGAAAGCGGTCATGCATACGAATCCAATGGCGATGTTTACTTCCGCACCACTTCTTTTTCCGACTACGGCAAGCTTTCCGGTCAGCCGATGGAAGAATTGCAGGCAGGTGCTCGAATTGATGTCAACGACCAGAAAGAAAATCCGCTGGACTTTGCTGTTTGGAAAGCTGCAAAGCCGGGGGAACCATACTGGGAATCTCCGTGGGGCAAGGGTCGCCCGGGCTGGCATATTGAATGCTCTGCAATGTCTACGCACTATCTGGGCGATACGCTCGATTTGCACTGCGGCGGTCAGGACTTGATTTTCCCGCATCACGAAAATGAAATTGCACAGAGTGAAGCTGCTACAGGCAAGGCATTCTCGCATTACTGGATGCACAACGGCTATATCAACATTGACAACAAGAAAATGTCGAAGTCGCTGGGCAATTTCTTCACCGTTCGGGAAGTTGCAGAACAGTATGGCTATGAAGTCATTCGTTATATGATGATTCAGGCACACTACCGCAGCCCGATCAATTATTGCAAGGAATTGCTGGATGCTTGCAAGGCATCTCTGGAACGGCTCTATACCTGCCGGAACACCTTAGACCGTGCCATTGCAGCCGCTCCGGCTGGCGATTGCAGCGAAGCTGCAAAGGAACTCTTTGCACAGCGGGAACAGCAGTTCATCACGGCAATGGACGATGACTTGAACACGGCTGACGGCATTACAGCCCTGTTCGAACTTGCAAGAGAACTGAATCGGATGAGTGCAGATGCAACCACGCCAAAGGGACAGCTGGAAGCTGGTGCAAAGCTGTTTGACAGCCTGACCGATGTACTGGGCATTCTGTACCAGAGAAAGCAGGAAGATGCCATCCCAGCAGAAGTGCAAACTTTGATCGAAGAACGGGCAGCTGCAAGAAAGGCAAAGAACTTTGCAGAAGCAGACCGTTTGCGGGATGCCATTGCAGCGTTGGGCTATCGGGTCAAGGAAACCCGTCAGGGTACGCAGATCGAAAAGTTGTAAGCAGAAGAACCCCCTCTGAAAAAACCGAGCAGACCGGCTGTCCGCAGCCGGTTTCTGTATTCCATCCCAATCCGAACAGAAAGGAATCCTATGGCAAAACTCAGTAAAAAAGGCATTTCTACCTTGTTGGTTCTGCTGGTTGTCGTTTCGCTGCTCAGCTTGACCATGTTCTCGTGTACCATTCGGATGGCACAGAAGGACAGTACTTATATTGATATGGGAAAAGCCCATTTGTTACAGCTGGAAACACCGGCAGACGATGCACCAACCATGATTGTGCATACATCGGTTGGGGATATCACAGCTGTGCTCTATCCGGAAGCTGCCCCGAATTATGTGGCACAGTTTACAGAACTGGTGGAAAAGGGCTATTATGACGGAACGTATGTCTACCAGACCGAGCCGGGCGTTTATTTTCGGGCAGGCAGTCCGAATGCAGACGGTACATTAGATGACCAGCTGGACGAGAGCCGACAGAAAGTAGAAACTGAAACCTCTGCGGACTTGTGGCCGTTTCGGGGGGCATTTTGTGCACCGGTGACCGAGAAAGACAACAACTTTTTCAAGATGCTGTTCGGCAACGATGTTTCCTACTGCGGAACACGATTTTTGGTCTGCAATACCATCGAATTTGATGAAGAAACCAAAACCGAAATGGAAGATACCGATGAAAGTGCCGCTGCGGTGACGGATACTTTCTTGAGCTGGGGCGGTATTCCGAACTATGCCCAGCAGATGACCATTTTTGCACAGGCATATGGAAAAGAAAGCTTTTCTGTGATCGACACCATCACCGGAGCAGCAACGCCATCAGAAAACGGCACAACCGCAACAACGATTTCCACTGCAAAATCCGATGCACTGATTCAGATTGAAACGATTACCCTCACCACTTGGGGAGAAACGGAACAGGATGCCTATGTGCCGGAAAACAGCATTTCCTGATGTGTGAAACATCTGGTTAATTTTCTAAAAATTACCTGTTTTGTGAAGAATATACGAATCTAAAGAAAAACATTTCGTTTTTTACATGATGCTGTGACAAAAGAAAAAGCAGAACGCTTTCTGTTTCCGTCAAACATCACAAATTCGTGGAAAAATCCTGTAGGGATACTTTACAAGCCCTGAAAAATCGTGTATAATAAAGGGTGTTCTTATGTAAACTATGTGTAACCGGCGAACCAATCCGGATAACAGAGGTGAGAGTATGAAACGAATCCCAGCATTGCTGTTGAGCAGTGTGTTACTTTTGGAGGGATTGACGGGATGCGGCAGCCAGCAGGAAACTGCGGTCAAGAATTTTACCGCCCCGGAACAAGGCGAGGAATTGGTTGTCATCCATGTGAAAGACTATGGCACGATTAAAATCAAAGTATTTTCTGATTTGCTGCCAAAGGCGTGCGAGAATTTTTTGACGCATGCAAAGGATGGCTATTATGACGGCCTGCCATTTCACCGGGTGATTGAAGATTTTATGATTCAAGGCGGCGACCCGAAAGGCGATGGAACGGGTGGAGAAAGCATCTGGGGCGGCAAGTTTGATGGCGGCGTAGATGATTCTCTGATTCATGTCCGAGGGGCAGTTGCATACGCCAACAGCGGCGGAACGGATACAGACGGCAGTCAGTTCTATATTGTAACCGGCGGTGCTGTTTCGATGGATACGCTGAAACAGTATGAAGAACACGGCGATGGTTCTTATACGAAAGAACAAAAAGAACTCTATACCACCATCGGAGGTGCTCCATGGCTGGACGGAAAGTATACCGTATTCGGACAGGTGGTAGACGGTTTGGATGTTGCCATCACCATTTCAGAACAGGAAACAGACAGTAACAATAAACCGTATACCTCTATCATCATGGATTCCGTGACTGTAGAACCGTATGACGGCAGTGAACTGCACTGGTATGCCTCCAGTGCTACCGAACCATCGGAGACTTCGGACGATGCAGCGTAGCACATTCAGGCACTTGCAGGTCGCTTGCGGCTGCAAAAAAGAAAGAGTCAGAAAGCCGTATCAGATGCAAAAGGAGAGAATAAAGTGGATAAATTTGTAATTCATGGCGGACATCGGCTGTCCGGTGAAATCGAAGTCAGCGGGGCGAAGAATGCAGCAGTTGCATTGATTCCAGCCGTTTTATTGTGTGATGAACCTTGTATATTGGAAAATGTACCGGAGATCAGCGATGTTTCCATCAGCCTGCGGATTCTATATGAAATGGGTGCACAGGTGGATTATATCAACCGGACAACCGTTCGGATTTCGACCGTTGGTCTGAAGAATTTCTGTGTGCCGTATGAAAGTGCCAGAAGAATGCGAGCTTCCTATTATTTCTTAGGAGCATTGCTCGGCAAGTTCGGCAAAGCCAGAGTTTCAATGCCGGGTGGATGTCCGTTAGGCGATCGCCCGATTGACCAGCACCTGAAAGCTTTTGCTGCCCTGGGTGCAAAGTGTGATATTCAACACGGCATGGTGGATCTGACGGCAGAGAAGCTGACCGGAAATCAGATTTACTTAGATGTGGTTTCAGTTGGTGCAACCATGAATGCCATGCTGGCAGCCGTTCGGGCAGATGGCTTGACCGTCATTGAAAATGCAGCAAAAGAACCGCATATTGTAGACCTTGCCAACTTCCTGAATTCCATGGGTGCAGATATTATGGGAGCAGGAACCGATGTCATTAAGGTTCGTGGTGTGCAGTATCTCCACGGAACAACCTATTCTGTCATTCCAGACCAGATTGAAGCCGGAACATTTATGATTGCTGCTGCGGCAACACATGGCGATGTACTGGTGAAGAATGTCATTCCGAAGCACCTTGAACCGATCACCATGAAGCTGCGGAAAATCGGCGTGAACATCGAAGAATTTGACGACAGTGTACGGGTTTGGGTCGATGGCCCATTGGTACGCACCAACGTCAAGACGATGCCGCATCCAGGATTCCCGACCGATATGCAGCCGCAAATTACCACGCTGCTGACCTTGGCAGAGGGGACAAGCATTATTACAGAAGGTGTCTGGGAACAGCGATTCCGCTATGTGGATGAACTCCGCCGGATGGGTGCAGATATTTCTGTAGACGGAAAGGTTGCCGTTGTCGAAGGAACTGGAAAGCTGACGGGTGCACCGGTAAAGGCATGCGATTTGCGAGCAGGTGCAGCGTTGATCATTGCCGGACTGGCAGCAAAGGGCATTACAGAGATTGAAGATATTTATCACATTGAACGTGGGTATTCTTGTTTAGATGAAAAGCTGCGGCAGGTGGGAGCAGATATTCAGAAAGTTTCCACACCGGTTTCCACCTTACGGGAAGCCTTGTAAGAATTGAACAACCGGAACAGCTGCCTGCTTTTTGAAAAAGTGGGCAGCTTTTTTTGAACGAAAGGAGTTTTTTCATGAGAATGGTAACAGTAGCGGCTGTGCAGATGCATTGCAGCCGAGATGTCACAGACAATTTGGAACGGGCAGAACAGCTGGTACGGCAGGCAGCTGCACAGGGAGCAAATGTGATTTTATTGCCGGAGCTGTTTGAGCGGCAGTATTTTTGTCAGGAGCGGCAGTATGATTATTATCAGTATGCAACGCCGCTGTTAGAAAATCCAGCGGTACAGCGGTTTCAGAAAGTTGCAGCAGAATTGCAAGTGGTTCTGCCGATTAGTTTTTACGAACGTGCCGGAAATAATACCTTCAACAGTGTTGCGGTTTTGGATGCAGATGGTTCTGTACTGGGCTGTTATCGAAAGACACATATTCCGGATGACCATTTTTATCAGGAGAAGTTTTATTTTACGCCGGGCGATACTGGTTTTCGGGTTTGGAATACACGATATGGCTGCATTGGTGTTGGCATCTGCTGGGATCAGTGGTTTCCGGAAACGGCTCGCTGCATGGCATTGCAGGGAGCAGAATTGTTATTCTATCCAACTGCAATTGGTTCAGAACCGCTGCTGGGTATGGACAGTTCCGGACATTGGCAGCGGTGTATGCAGGGGCATGCAGCAGCAAATCTGATGCCTGTGATTGCAGCAAATCGGATTGGAACAGAAACCGTAGAACCGTGTGAAGCAAATCAGAATCAGCAGTCTGAACTGACCTTTTACGGAACATCGTTCATTACCGACCAGACAGGGGCAGTTTTAGAGCAGGCAGGACGAACCGAAGATACTGTTTTGCTGCACACATTTGACTTGGATGCGATTCAGAAAGACCGCTTGGAATGGGGTTTGTTCCGAGATCGCCGACCGGAGCAATACGGTGCAATCAGCAGCCCGATTCCAGTACAAATTTAAGACCCGATTACAAGACAGCATAAAGGAGAAAGACAGAATTTATCATGACAATTCGGAAATTGACAGCAGCAGATGAACCTATATTTTATGAGATGTGCGAGGAATTTTTTCATTCTTCCGCCGTATCTCATCCAATCCCGATGGCACACCATGTTGCAACATTTCAGGAACTCTTACAATCAGATACCTATTTGTTTGGGTATCTGATGGAAGTAGATGGGAAACCGGCAGGATTTGCAATTTTGAATCAAATGATGCAGCAGGAAGCAGGTGGAATCATTATCTGGGTAGAATGCCTGTATGTACGGGAGGCGTTTCGTTCGCAGGGAATCGGCAGACAGTTTTTGCAGTTTGTTGCAGCGGAATGGAAAGGAAAAGCAAAACAATTGCGATTGGAAGTAGAGCCAAACAATGTGCGAGCGAAAGCACTGTATGAGCGAATGGGATATAAAGTTTTGCCGTATCAGGAAATGATTTTGTCGTTAGATGAAGCGGAATAAATAGTACGGATATTGGTTGCAAAATGCGAGCCGCAGGCAATGAAAAAGTTTTTCGGTGCAGCAGTTTTTCAAAAATGCTGCCGAGGTGTGGGCGAGTA
>CABQIF010000003.1 GCA_902464115.1 uncultured Ruminococcus sp.
CGTCCGGCAAAAGGGGGTTCCACCCCTGCTTTTGCCTGCCAGCGTGCTGCAATTGCCCCGTTGCCTTGTCTGAATTTGCAACCTTCATCCTTATCATTCAACTTTGTCTGAATTGGAAAGTTTCAAAAAATGCAATTGCAGCAGGGAAAACAAGTTGCAAAATTCAATTTGCTTCGCAAATGTGGGCTACTCGCCCACACCTCGGCAGCATTTTTGAAAAACTGCTGCACCGAAAAACTTTTTGGCTGCCTGCGGCTCGTACCCTACAACCCACCTCGAAAAAATCTTCCAAGAACCATTCCACAAACTGCAATTCCTTTCAACACCGCAACCAAACCCCACTTTCCACAATCCCCCGCTTTTCTCCGGTTGACAAATTTCCGGAAATCGCCTATAATAAAGAGCGTACCCATCGAACAATTGTACGCAAGGAGGTTCGGCAATGCTGCCCACTTTATACGGTAAAAAATCCCTTCAGATGACCTTGTCCCGTATGGCAAGCGGCGAACGGCTTGCACAAAGTTTTTTATTTTATGGAGATGCCGGTTTAGGACGAAAAACCATCGCACATTGGTTTTCCGCCCTATTGCTCTGCGAACATCCCGAAAACGGACAGCCCTGCGGACACTGTAAATCCTGCCACAACCTGCAAAAAGACTGCCATCCAGATTTGATACTGGTTCCGCACAGCGGAAAACTGGGCGGTTTTTCTGTGGAAACAGTACGGCAGATCTGCAGCAGCGTTTCCATTCCGCCGAACAACGGCAACCGCAAGGTCTATTTATTTTTGGACTGCGACCAGATGGACGACCGTGCACAAAATCTCTTGCTGAAGCAGCTGGAAGAACCGCCAGCATATGCATTTTTTTTATTTACAGCATCTGCAAAAGATACGCTGCTTTCCACGATTCGCTCCCGAATCCTCTCTTTCGGGCTGATTCCGTGTCAGCCGTCAGAAGTACAGGAAGCAGCCACGGCTCTTGGTATTCCAGATGCAGATTTTCAGCGATTCCCCGGCAACATCGGGCAAACGCTTGCCTATGCCACAGATTCCAATCTGCAAACTGCCGTTGCTCGCATGGAAGATAGCATTCAAGCCTTGCAGCAGCACAATGAATATGCATTCCTAAAAGCAGTCGCCACCATTGGAAAAGACCGTCCACAAGCACGGTTTTTCCTCCAGCAACTGCGGCTCTATGTCCGGGACGTTTTAGTGCTGCACAATGATCCCTCTGCTGCAACGTGCAGCTGTGCACCGCAGCTGGCAAAGCAAGCGGCTCGGCAAACTGCCCAGCGACAAGGGCTGCTGCAATTTGAAACCATCCGCAAAGCAGAGCAGGCATTGCAGGCAAACGGTACTGTTCCACTGCTGCTGGCAACTCTGTGCGGAACGTGGATGCAGATTAGCTGACCTTATTTTTTTATTTTTACCGACCTGAGAAAGGATTTTATATGATTGAAATCATCGGTGTCCGTTTCAAAGCAAACGGAAAAGTATATTATTTCTCCCCCGGCGACCACCAGTTTCAAACAGGTGACCTTGTGGTCGTGGAAACGTCCAAAGGGACGGAATGTGGAGAAGTCACCATTCCCAACAAAACCATTCAGCAATCTGCCGTTGTGCAGCCGCTGAAACAGATTCTGCGACCTGTCAACAAAGAGGATCGCAAAACACTGGAACAGAACCGCAAAAAAGAAATTCGTGCGTTTCACATCTGCGAAGAAAAAATTGCGATGCGGAAACTCGAAATGAAACTGATTGAAGTAGAATGTGCGTTTGATAACAGCAAACTGCTGTTCTATTTTACCGCTGAAAATCGTGTGGATTTCCGGGATTTGGTCAAGGATTTGGCTGCAATTTTCCGCACACGCATTGAACTGCGTCAAATTGGCGTGCGGGACAAGGCAAAAATTCTCGGCGGCATTGGCATTTGCGGACGGGAATTTTGCTGCAAAGGCTTTTTGTGCGAATTTCAGCCAGTTTCTATTAAAATGGCAAAGGAACAGGGACTTTCCCTCAACCCAGCAAAAATTTCCGGCTGCTGCGGCAGGTTGATGTGCTGCCTGAAACATGAACAGAACGTCTATGAAGAACTGCTCAAGATCACGCCAAAACTGAATGCGATGGTCGTTCTGCCGGATGGAAAAGTGGGAAAAGTTGTGGAATCCAACACTCTCACGGGCGACTTAAAAGTACAAGTGCCAGACAATGACGTGCCTGTAAAATGCAACCGCAGCGAGGTCAAACTTGCCAAAAAGAATCATCCTCGTTCGGAAGAATCCAAGGCAACCAGATCCAAAGAGGAGTAATGCCCCATGCAAACCCCACCCAAACCCAACTATCAACGGGAGTTGGAACAGACGCTCTCCACCATTCCAGCTGGAACAAAACCACACTTGTTCCTGCATGCCTGCTGTGCACCGTGCAGCAGCTATGTACTGGAATATCTGAGCCGTTATTTTACGATCACCATCTATTTTTATAACCCCAACATCATGCCGGAAGCGGAATTTTCCCATCGGCTCGCCGAACTGCGACGGCTCTTGCAGGAAATGCCGCTGGAAGGAACGGTTTCTGTTGTTGCCGGAACATGGGAACCAGAACGGTTTCTATCGCTGGCAAAGGGACACGAACATGAACCAGAACGAGGCGAACGCTGTCAACGCTGCATTCGCCTGCGGCTGGAACAGACCATGCAGGCGGCAAAAGCTGCCCATGCGGATTTTGTCACCACAACGCTTTCCATCAGTCCGCACAAAGATGCAAGTTTCATCAATCAGTGCGGTGCAGAGCTATCAAAGCAATTTGATGTCCCGTGGTTATATGCAGATTTCAAGAAAAAGGGCGGTTATCAGCGTTCGATCGCACTGTCCCGCCAATATGACTTGTATCGGCAGGATTTCTGCGGCTGTGTATTCTCCGCCGCAAACCGTCATGCAGCCTCTCATTAAGTACCGAAAAAAGTGCGGCTTTTGCCGCCTTTTTCCATGTCACCCCTGTTTCCCGGAGATTCTCAAAAAATTTGCTTGCAATTGCACGGGAAACATAGTATAATAAGAAAGAACAGGAATATTTGTATCGCTTTGGAGGAATTAACGTATGCCAAAATATGTATTTGTTACCGGCGGTGTCGTTTCCGGTCTGGGAAAAGGCATCACTGCTGCTTCACTCGGTCGTCTGCTGAAAGCACGAGGATACCGGGTAACCATTCAAAAGTTTGACCCGTATATCAACGTAGACCCCGGCACGATGAGCCCGTATCAGCACGGTGAAGTCTTCGTTACCGATGACGGTGCAGAAACCGACCTCGACCTCGGACACTACGAACGTTTCATTGATGAAAATCTTTCCATCAACAGCAATGTTACCACCGGTAAAATCTACTGGACGGTACTGAATAAGGAACGCCGTGGCGACTATCTGGGCGGTACGGTTCAGGTGATTCCACACATCACCAACGAAATCAAAGAACGCATTTATCGGGTCGGCAAGAACTCCGATACGGACGTTGTTATCACTGAAATCGGCGGCACGGTCGGCGACATCGAAAGCACCCCGTTCCTGGAAGCCATCCGGCAGTTTGTTGCCGAAGTGGGCAGACAGAACGCCATGTACATCCATGTTACCCTCGTTCCGTATATTTCCGGCTCGAACGAACTGAAGTCCAAGCCAACACAGCACTCCGTAAAGGAACTGCTCTCCATCGGCATTCAACCAAACGTGATCGTTTGCAGAACCGAACAGGAAATCCCGAAGGAAATGGCAAAGAAAATCAGCTTGTTCTGCAATGTTCGGGAAGAAGACATTATTCAGAACATGACCGCTCCGTCCCTGTATGATGTTCCAATGATGCTGGAACAGGAAGGTCTGGCAGCCTGTGTTTGTCATCACCTCGGTCTGGAAAACCGCACACCGGATCTGACCGAATGGATTCAGATGACCGAACGCCAGAAGCAGGCAACCGAACAGGTTACGATTGGTCTGGTCGGCAAGTATGTTGCCCTGCCAGATGCATATCTGTCCGTTGCAGAAGCACTGCGGCACGGCGGTATCCCGAATGATGTCAAGGTGGAGATTCTCTGGATCGACTCCGAAAAGATCACCGGTGCAACCGTTGCAGAAACCTTGAAGGACTGCGATGGTATCATCGTTCCGGGCGGTTTTGGCGACCGTGGCATTGAAGGTATGATCACTGCCATTGAATATGCAAGAGAAAATCAGATCCCAATGTTTGGCATCTGTCTGGGCATGCAGATGGCAGTTGTGGAATTTGCACGGCACTGTGCTGGTCTGCCAGATGCAAACTCTTCAGAATTTCTGCCGGAAGGCACACAGAATGTCATCGACATCATGGAAGATCAGAAGGATATTACCAACCTCGGCGGCACGATGCGGCTGGGTCTGTATCCGTGTAAGCTGACCGATGGTGCAAAGGTTCGCTCAGTTTATGGCGAAGAACTGATTTATGAACGCCATCGTCATCGGTTTGAATTCAACAACGCATTCCGCCGTCAGCTCACAGAAAGCGGCTTGCAGCTGGCTGGTATTTCTCCAGATGGCAAGCTGGTCGAGATCGTAGAACTGCCGAGCCATCCGTGGTTCATCGGCGTACAGTTCCATCCGGAATTCAAATCCCGTCCGAACAAGCCGCACAAGCTGTTTACCTCATTTATCGCAGCAGCTTTGCAGCAGAAGCGGAAAGCAGAAACGGAATCCTAATTTCGCAAAGGCGGCAATTTTTTTTGCAGCAGCGGCAAAATAGATGTGCAGCGATTCTCTGCAAAAAATCAAAAACCGTCCGATTTTCGGGCGGTTTTTGCGTAGAAACAGAAAGGAGGCAAGATACAAATGTATCGTTTGCTGGTAGTCGATGATGAAGCAAATATCCGGAACGTCGTTCGGGAATATGCTGAGTTTGAAGAATATGAAGTGACAGAGGCAGAAAATGGCATGGAAGCCGTTGCCCTCTGTCGGGAACAGGACTTTGACCTGATTATTATGGATGTTATGATGCCAAGACTGGACGGCTTTTCCGCCTGCAAGGAAATCAAAAAGCGGAAAAATATTCCTGTCATTATGCTTTCCGCCCGTGGAGAAGAATATGACAAGCTGTTTGGCTTTGAACTGGGCATTGATGACTATGTGGTGAAGCCATTCTCGCCGAAAGAACTGATGGCAAGAGTAAAAGCCGTTCTGAATCGGCATCACGCCACCGCAGAGCAGGTTTCTGACCAGCGACTGAAATTCGAGGGACTGGAAATTGACCTTGCTGGTCGGGAAGTCTATGTGGACGGACAGCGGGCAACCATGACACCAAAAGAATACGACCTGCTGTTCTATCTGGTAAAGAATAAGGGATTGGCACTTTCGAGAGATAAACTGCTCGAAGCGGTTTGGGGATATGATTTCTTTGGAGATGACCGCACTGTCGATACACACATTAAAATGCTGCGTGGCAGTCTTGGGGTATATCGAAAATTCATCGTGACCTTGAGAGGAATGGGATATAAATTTGATCCGGATGCCTAATCTCCAGATGGAACGGAACTTGACCATCCGTGTAAAAATCTGGCTGTTTTTTATGATGTTTGTCTGCATTGTCTTCATCCTGATGTGGATTTTGCAGGTGGTCTTTTTAGAACGCTTTTATGAGGCGTTTAAAATTGCAGATATTGCAAAATCTGCAAAAATTCTCACGCAATCCTGCCGACTGGATAATTTCTCTGCCATTGCCGAAGACCAGGCGATGCGGAACGAAATGTGTATTTCTATCCTGAACACAGACGGCGAAGAAACTTATCAGCACTGCGTTTCTGCACAGAAGTGCCTGCTCCACAATGACCAGGACGTTTATTTCTTCTTGATGGACTTGAAACGCAGCGATAGTGGTTATATCTGCCGTTCTATCTACAACGAACAACTGCAAACCCAGACGGTTGTCTATGGTAACTGGATTCTGGACAGCGATACGAATGAAGTCGTTGGCTATCTGCTGTTAAATTCCCGCTTAGTGCCGGTACAGTCCACGGTTTCTATTTTACAGCGGCAAACGATGATCATTACCATTGCAATGGCGTTTTTCGGCTGTATTCTGTCGTTCTTAGCAGCAACGCATATTGGCGTTCCCATCACTCGCCTGACTCGTTCCGCAAAGCGGCTGGCTCATGGCGACTATGAAACAAAATTCGAGGGCGGCGGCTGTGCAGAAGTTGACGAACTGGCGGAGGCATTGACCTATGCCGAACACGAACTCTCCCGCACAGACGAAATGCAGCGAGATTTGATTGCAAACGTGTCCCACGATATGCGAACACCACTCACCATGATGAAAGCGTATGCAGAAATGATTCGGGACTTGTCCGGCAACAATCCGGAAAAACGAGCCAAACATTTGCAAGTCATCATTGAGGAAACTGACCGGCTCTCCCTGCTGGTCAACGATATGTTAGACTTATCCAAGCTGGAAAGCGGCACGAAAAAGCTGGAATTTACCACATTTGACATCTCTCAGCGACTGACGGAAATTGCAAACCGCTATCAGGGCATTTCCGAACAGATGGGGTATCATCTCCATTTCACGCCGGATGCTCCCCGGATGGTCTGCTGTGATGCCGGAGCAATTGAACGGGTTATCTGCAACCTCATCAACAACGCCATCAACTACACATCCAAGGAGGACAAACAAGTCTTTCTGCGACAAGTCAACCAGCCGGATTGTGTCCGAATTGAAGTGCGAGATACAGGCGATGGCATTGAGGAAGATAAAATCAAGCTGATTTTCGACAAATATTACCGCTCTGAAAATCACAAACGGGAAGTGGTTGGAACAGGGTTAGGGCTGTCGATTGTCAAAGCCATTTTAAAGCTGCACAACTATGACTACGGTGTCAACAGCAAGTTGGGCGAAGGATCTACGTTCTGGTTCGCCATCCGAACCGACCAACAGTCTGCCCCGGAAACAACGCCTGCAACTGCACTGACAGAATCCAAAAAAGGAGTCGACCATGCCAAATCTGAATAATCTTCCGCCATACCTATTAGAACGGCTTTCCGCCTGCTACTCGCAGGAGCAGACCGACCGCATTTGTGCTGGTTATGCGACACAGCGTGCCGTATCATTTCGGGTCAACACGCTGAAGGCAACCGTTCCGGCAGTGCTAGAACAGCTGCAAACCGCTGGCATTGGCACTGTTCCGGTTGCATGGAGTGAAACTGCCTTTTTCTGTACAGATTCCGCCACAGAAGCACAGCTACAGGCTTTACCCTGCTATGAAAATGGGGAAATCTACCTGCAAAGTCTTTCCTCGATGCTGCCACCGATTGTGTTGCAGCCGCAGCCCAAACAGGAAATTTTAGACATGACGGCTGCTCCTGGCGGAAAAACTACCCAGATGGCAGCCATGACCCAGAATCAAGCCAATATCATGGCGTGTGAACTGCATGCGATTCGGGCAGAAAAACTCAAGTACAACGTGGAAAAGCAGGGAGCAAAACGGGTGACGGTTTCCGTAACAGATGCACGCCGACTCAGCCCGTATTTTTCTTTCGACCGGATTTTGCTGGATGCTCCATGCAGCGGCAGCGGAACGCTCTCCCTGCATACCGGAGCAGGGCTGCAAAATTTCTCTCCGGCTTTGGTACAGAAAACCGTCAAGGCACAGCGTGCCCTACTGAAAAAAGCAGTATCTCTGCTGAAGAAAAATCAGGAGATGGTCTATTCCACCTGCTCCATCCTGCCGGAGGAAAACGAAGAACAGGTTGCAGCGATTTTAAAGACCGGACAAGTGGAACTGCTACCCATTGCATTTCCAGGCATGGAAACGCTGCCATTGCTGCAAAGTCGATTTGCAGCAACGCTGTGTGTTTGCCCAGATGCCCAATATGAAGGCTTTTTTGTTGCAAAGCTGCGGAAAAAAGCCAACGGATAAATTGCAAAGAAAACGGAATTTGCGATGAAAAACCCTTGTTGTCGATTTGGCAACAGGGGTTTTTTCATCTTATAAAACAAAAAGACGACATACAAAAATTTCTCCTTGGATGCCGTCTTTTTTCTCTTATTTCAACAATATTTACTTACAATGCAACGCCGTTTTGTTTCAACAATGCCCGTGCAGTATCCACAGAATCCACACCCGTTGCATTTTTCACCGGTGCAAATTCCTTTTCCCGTTCTACTTCGTACAGCAAGCAGTTTTCCTGCATATGTACCATATCCAGCACCAGCGTTTCCAGCTTATAGCCGTTCGGCTGTTCTGGCTTTACCGTTGCTGTGCCGTCCGCTGTCAGGCAGGCAACCTTCTTGAATGCCCGATGCAGTGGCAAACTGCAATCCAAAGTCTTGCAGAGCTGGTCAACCCGGAACAGATAATTCAGGATAACACCATACCGATAGGTCAATGTGCCATCCGCTTCCCGCAAGTTCCGCATATCATCAGTCATTTCAAAATATTCCACGATAGACGGCTTTCCATCTTCCAGACACAGCACGCCAACCTTTTCATCTGGGCTTGCCTTTGCAACAACCTTGCTGCCAGACGTGTAGTTTGCTGCAATCGTTGCCCCGATAAAGCAAGGGTCTGCCATTCTCTGCAAAACGTTGTCCACAGCGAACACGTTCAGCCATTCAATGTTCTGTTCTTTCAGCACATTCAGAAGACCTGCATGCTGCATGGATGAGAACCAGCCGCCATTTCCATTCGGAGAAACGGCAATTCTGCTCTTTGTTTCTAGCAGGATTTTTCCATCCTTGTCTACAACCGGAGCCATTTCCTGTACAAAGAAATGCACAGAAGATTCCGGATAGCCGAAATACTGTTTTTCTGCTAAAAACGCTCTGGTTTCTGCATCGTTGGTTTCGCTGGTCATGATAAACAGCGGAACGGAAACGCCTGCCTCCTTGGTCACATCCATCAAATTCCGGAACAAACATTCAAAAATCGTCAGGTCGTTGTTGATACCGATCCGGAATACGCCTTTCGGGCCATTACATCCCAGCCGGCTGCCCTGACCGCCTGCCAGCAAAACAGCCCCTACACTGCCCTTACGGATGGCTTCCAGACCAATTTTCCGATAGGTATCCTGCTTTTCCGCAATCTCCGAAATCGTACAAGCTCCCAGCGGTTCAATCTTGCCCTTTGGTGCTTCTTCGTGTGCAGCCCGTTCCAGAACGGAAAAATCCATCTCTGAAATCTGTTGCAGCAATGCTGCCTGTTCTGCTGCTGAAAGTGTGTCATAGTAACGAAGCAGATGGGTCTGTCCATACTGTTCCAGTCGATTGTAAGCCTCTTGATATTGCATCATCGTATAATCCTTTCTTACTGTATTTGATATTCCATATTTTTACAATTTTCACAATTTCCGTAAAATTTGTAGTAGCTTTAGTATAACACAAACTATTCAAAAAAGCAAGGCATAATTGTTCTCTCTGAAAAATATTCTTTAGTCTGCATGCAGACAGAAACAGACATGGAAAAAGAGCGTATCGAAAGCATCCGGTACGCTCTTTTTCACGCAGATTTTATTTGAAAGGAGTAGTAAAATATCAATATTTAGCATCCTCAAGTATGATTTCATAAACAGCAAACGCCCCGGGGTGGAGGCGTTCACTGCTATGATATAGGGATTATTGGGGATGATACTTTTGCACCGGGGTAAATGCAAAAGCACTTTAGAGGATGTTACATGCTCTCTTCTAAGAGCATGGTTATAGTATAGAGGAAGATTGTGTATATCCTGTGAAATGAAGCTGAAAAGCACCTGAAAAGAATTTTTTCGTTTCGCCACAAATCAGCTTAGAATATGAAAAAATTATGAATGCATATGATGAATCAGCTTTGGCGGAAGCACTGCCAGCATCAACGGCTTTCCGATATACGGCAGCCCTTTCGGCATTAGATTCAACATATGAAACCCCCTCCAGCGAACAATTGCCTCATCCCAACGTTCCCGTATCGGAATCCGACGAGTTTTACTATCGAAATAATATTGGTATAAACATTCCTGTAAATTTGCCCCCTGCAAGCCTGCTGCATAGAGCTGCATAAATAGCATATAGTCCTCATAACGAGCGATTTTTTCCATCACCGGATAGCCGCTGACTTTTTCAAAACACCGCCGCCGAAACAAAATCGAACCGTGTATAAATGGCGAATTAAACAAAAAATCCTGCTTTCGAGGGCGTTCCGGACGTTTCCAACAGCCAGAAACACCGCCTTCCGGCGTATACAGATCACAATTAGAGCCAACAAAATCCACATCCGCATGCGATTCCAGATAGGCAATCTGCTTTTCAAAGCGGTCAGGTTTGGAAATGTCATCATCATCCTGCCGTGCAAGATATGCCCCATTTGCCACGGATAAACAGCGGTTCAGCGTCCGAGCCAAGCCCAGATTGCGGTCATTTTGCAGCAATCGAATCCGGCTGTCCCGTGCCGCAAGGTTCTGCATCCAGAGCAAAGCTGCATTGGTCGAGCCATCATCACACAAAATCAATTCCCAGTTGGGATAGGTCTGTTCTACAATCGAACGCACAGAACGCTCCAACATTGCACGATCTTTACAATTATAAACGCCCATCAATACGGAAATGAGCGGCTTTTTTTCTTCTGTCAATGTCCTCTCCTCCTGTTGACTGCGTGCCGAATCCAATCCCAGCAGGCAAAATTCCAGTGATACCACCGTTTCCTGCGGATTTGACTGCACGCCAATGAACCATACACCCAGAACGGTTCTGCCTGTACGGATTCCACATGGTGAAAATGCTGTAGCAGATGTTGCGACAACAGCCCCTGCTTCAACGCTGCTTCCTGTCCGGCAGATGCCAGCGGAAACGCATACATTTCACCCATGTCATCGCAAAATTGAAACTGCCCGAGTGCTTGTGCTTCTTCTGCTGTCGGGCGGAACAAGAGCTGTTGCAACAGCGATTCTGTTACATCTGCCAGCGGCATCGCTGCAAAATTTGAAAACGAAACTTGCGGCAAAACCCGTTCTGTAAATGCCAGACAAATTCGCTCCTGCTGTTCTGCAAGGGCTGCATTTGCCTGGTCAACCGCTCCCATCGGCTTACAAATAGGAACTGCCTTGCCATCTTCTTGGATTGTATAGCCCATCGTCGTCCCATGCGGTGCAGCACACATACACTCATAGACATTATTATTAAAGCGAATGACTTTCTTTAACGGGGTCAACGGGTCAAAATACCATGCCTCCCACGTTCCCTGTTTCGGCTCGGTATACAGCCCGAAATAATAGCCTTTCAGGTTGGGCAATGGCTTCCCTGCTCCCTCCAACAGTGTCATCAGGCAATTCTGCATTGAGCCATTCCAGCCGCTATCTACAATGCCCAGCCGGACATCTCGCAACAAGCCTGCCTGCTCCAGATAAGCCATAGCAGCAGTTTCAGCTGTCTGTGATTTTTCCTGTACCAAATTCCGGTAAACGCTGCTCTTCCGCAACTGTTCTGCCAATGCAGTAAACGCCTGCACAGAAAGCGACTTGTCACAATCTTCTGCCGGAATGGCACAGTCTGCATAAACCTGTTGCTGTTCTTCTTCAGAAAGTGCCAGCCGTTCCAACACATAATGAGGCGTTAAATTTGCCCCCCGTACCAGCAGCAAATCATAGGCAGCTTCTCCCATACGGTGATAAGCTGGCATCCGCAATGCCATTCGAGAAACATAGAGGTATTGACAGTGGATCGGCAACGCATACTGTTTACAGAATCGCTTTGCGATTTCATAGAGGATGTGTCCATCTCGTGCCAGAAAATACAGCGTGTCCACTTGATCGTGGATTGCCTGCTGCAAACACCACCAGACATAACTATATAAAACCGGAGCGGTCACAGCTCCGGTCAAGTCTGAAAATAAATCTCCTGTTTGCAATGCCATTGCTGCCGCTGCAAACGGCGGAACTGCCTGCAACTTCTTGAAATAATCTGCATCCATTTTCACACCTCCCATTCTCTAGTTAGATTTCTTTGATCGGTTCATCATTATTATACCATGTTCTTTTCCAGAACGTCAAGGTTCTGTGAAATTCTTAAAGAAAATGACGAAAACCACGCAATTTCCCCATCCAAAATATAGGGAAAGCGTCCAACGATTTATGGAAAATCTGCCACCCGACTTTCAGGCACTTTACGAACACCTTTCACGCAATTTCCATAAAGTTATGCGAAAATAGGAGCATAGAAACAAAGAACGCCTCTTCTCAAAAGAAAGGAAGATTTCATATGATTAGCAGAGAACAAAACCGAGCCTGGGCGATGACCATGGCAGTTGCTGCCGTTCTCGCCTGTACCACCGGCTGTACCGATAATCACGATTCCAGTACCGCCGAATCGACACAAACCACTGCTGCTACTTCTGAACTAGAACCAGAAACCACAACAACCGATTCTGAAGATTCAGAAAGCACCGTTGCAACACCGCTTTCCAATTCAGAACAGCGTGTGGACTATGATGATGACGACAAAACCAGTACTTATGATACATTTGATGCAGAAATCACGCTGAGCGGAACAACCGCAGACGTAACCGGCAACACCGATGCCATTTCTGTTTCTGACCGCACCGTTACCATTCAGAACGGCGGTACATACCGGATTACCGGAACATTGAAAGATGGTCAACTGCGAGTCACTGGCAGCGAAAAAGTAAAGCTGTATTTTGACGGCGTTTCCATTACCAATTCCAATGGTGCAGCATTATCCTGTGAAAACGAAAAACGCACCATTCTTTCCCTGGCAGCCAATACCAAAAATTCCCTCTCCGATGGCACAGCATCCGACACTACCATAGATGGAGAAAACGCTGCCCTCTTTACTGAAGATAAATTGACCATCAACGGCAGCGGTGCTTTGACCGTAACTGGCCATGCAGCAAATGGCATTGTCTGCCGGGATGATTTAAAAATAATAGATGGAACCATCTCCGTGACCGCTGCCAATAACGGCATGAAAGGCAAAGACAGCATTGGCATTTGCGGCGGCACGATTACCATAGATGCACAAAATGATGGCTTAAAGACAACAAAAGCAGACGACCCGGAACAGGGTTGGATCGCCATCAGCGGCGGTACGCTCAACATTACCGCCAAAGGAGACGGCATTCAGGCAGAAACAGACTGCTACATTGATGGCGGTACGCTGAATGTCACAACAACGGGTGAAATTGCAGTCAGCACCTCGGACGACCAGCCGTTTGGCGGCGGTGGATTCGGCGGCGGATTCGATAACGGACAATCGCCATTTGACGGACAAACACCACCACAGGGCGGCAATCGTCCAGATGGGGCTGCACCCATGGAAAAGCCGGATGATGCAACTGGTTCGCAACCAGCAGAAACCGTTCCGGCTGTTACAACGACCACAACCACAACGAATACCGAAACAACTACAGACACAAACACAACTGCTGCGGAAGATGCCAGCAGCAAGGGCATCAAAGCCGGAAATGCACTGACCATTACAGGCGGTACGATTCAGGCAAACACCACTGACCACTGTATGCACAGCGGTGGAGCGTTTACCTGCTCCGGCGGCACGCTGGAGCTGAGTTCTTCCATGGCAAAGGGCATCAGCAGCCATGGTGATTTCGCAATCACAGACGGTTCGATTACGATTGACCAAGCAACTGAAGGCATCGAGTCCAAAGCAGATATGAACTTAGCAGGCGGCACGATTCGCATTTTACAGGCAACCGATGACGGTTTAAATACAAGCGGCGGTACTGGTATGGGCATGGGCTTCCCGATGGGACAGCCTGACGGAAACCAGCCGGGTGCCCCATCGGCAACCACTGCTGTCGCTGAAACTACTACCACAGAAACCACAACTACCACCACAACACTTACCAGCACCGATATTGCCACAAATACCGCAGAGGAAAGCCACGAACTGACCATTAGCGGCGGCACGATTTACATTTGTGCAGACGGGGACGGCATTGACTCCAACGGCGGCATTACCATGACCGGCGGAACGGTCTTTGTTTCTGGCCCAGTCAGCGGCGGCGATGGTGCAATTGACTTTGAAACCGATATGACCATAACAGGCGGTTCGATCTTAGCACTGTCCAGCCGTGGCATGATGGAATATCCCAGCACGCAGCATTACTATACAACCAGCATTGCAGCCAATGCCGGCGACTTCATCGCTGTCTGTGATGCAGACGGCAATGTCCGGATGGGCATGCAGACACAAAAAGCCGTTTCCGATGTCGTTTATTACGGTGACCAGATGGACAACTGCCAGCTGATCGTAGACGGAACCTATTCCGGTACACTCTCCGATGATGGAACTGCCACAGATGGCACAGTTTCCGGCGGAACGGTTGCAGATTCATTCCAGCTGACAGACGGCAGCGAGAACAGTTTTTCTCCGAATAACTTCGGCGGAAAAGGCGGTACACCGCCGAACCACGGTGAAGTGCCAACCTTCGCAGACGGTGAACAGCCAGAACCGCCGCAAGGTGGATTTGGCAACGGACAGCAAAATGGTGGAAATGGTGCACCAACGCCACCACAGGGCGGACAACAGTCCGAAAACACGGCTGCTTAACATTGCTTTCTTCTTAATCTTTTTCCAAACCTTTCATATACATGCAAAAGCAGACCGCTTGGGAAACCAAGGGTCTGTTTTTGTTTCACAAAATCCAGTTTGCAGCTACAAAAGTTTCCACAAAAATCCTTGACTTTTTGGCATCCTCGTGGTAAACTAAAAGTAATCACTTTTTTGTCGGCTGCCTGCCGCAAAAAATCAAATGAATTTTATCACAAGGAAAGGAATGGGATTTTTGATGAAGAAAACAGGAATTGCCCTGCTCAGTGCAGCGGTTCTTGCCATCACCAGTGCAGCTTCTGCCTCCTCCGGCTTGTTCGGAACTGCGGAAGCTGCGGACACCACAAACTCCACTTACAACTACGGCGAAGCCTTACAGAAGTCGATGTTTTTCTATGAGGTACAGCAATGCGGCGAGCTGCCAGACTGGAACGAAGTCAGCTGGCGAGATGACTGCATGGTCAACGACTATATTCCGGGTGGCTGGTTCGATGCCGGCGATCACCTGAAATTTACACTGACCAACGCTTATGCTGCAACCATGTTGGGTTGGGGCTTGCTGGAATATCAGGACGGTGTCAAGGAAATCGGCGAACTGACTGAATATAAGAACAACCTTGCCTGGGCATTGGATTACGTTGCAAGCTGTGATTTGGGCGATGAAATCGTTTACATGATTGGCGATGGTGCATTCGACCATGTATGGTGGGGTTCTGCAGAAGTTTATATGCGGAAGTTCAAGCTGATGAAGGGCGAAACCGAACGGCCGTATTACACTTGCAACGATAGCTGCATTGAAGGACAGATGGCAGCCGCTCTTGCTGTTGGTTATCTCTGCTTCAAGGATTCCGACCCAGACCGTGCAGACAATTATCTGGCACACGCAAAGGCTTGCTTTGAACGGGCTGACAAGAATCGTTCCATCGGCGATGATGTCAAAGAACATGATTATTATAAACCGAGCACATTCTATGACGACCTGTTCTTTGCTGCGAACTGGCTGTATCGGGCAACCGGTGAACAATCCTACTTGGATTTGTGCAAGACCGATTACATCCCGAATCTGGGCAAGGAAGAACAGTCCTCTGAACTGAAATACACTTGGGGGCACTGCTGGGACGACACCATGCAGGGCGGTATTTTGCTGTACGCAATGAATACTGGTGACAGCCAGTGGAAAGAACAGTTCCGGAAACATCTGGAATACTGGACAACGGGTTACGGTGGCAAGCAAATTGCACACACACCGGACGGTCTGGCATGGCTGTTCCAGTGGGGTTCTATGCGTCACGCAACCACTACTGCATTCCTGGCATATGTTGCAGCAGACAAACTGTTTGCAGACGATGCAGCCGCTGCAACAAAATACACCGATTTTGCAGATTCTACCATGAATTATGCATTCGGCGACAATGACCTTGATATGAGCTATGTTATCGGCATGGGCGACAAATATCCACAGGCATGGCACCACAGAACATCTTCCGGTGCATGGAACGACAAGTGGAGCAACATCGGACAGACGGAAGGCGAAGATGCAAAGCCGCATGCACACACCCTGTACGGTGCATTGGTGGGCGGCCCAGACCAGACTGGTAAATACTCCGATAAAATCGGCGATTATCAGTATACCGAAGTTGCCATCGACTACAACGCCGGCTATACCGCTGCACTCTGTGCCATGGTACAGAAATACGGCGGCAGCAGTGATCCGGATTTCCCACCGACTGAAACTCCGAAGTGGACAGAATTCTTCATGCGGGCATCCATCAACCAGGCTGCTGGCAGCTATACCGAAATCAAAGCTTTTGCCATGAACCATTCCGCATGGCCGGCAAGAGTGATTCAGAACCTCTCCTATAACTACTATTTTGACATCTCCGAACTGGTTGACGCTGGTTATTCCATTGATGATGTTTCTGTAAGAATCGGCTACGACCAGCATGCTTCTGATGAAGGGAAGATGACCATTTCCGACCCGATTCACTATAAGGACAACATCTATTATGTCAAGCTTTCGTTCGCAGATGGCAGCGTTGTCATGCCGACCGGACAATCCGAACACCGCTCCGAATGCCAGTTCCGGATTTCTATTCCGGACAACATTCAGGGTGTTTGGGATACTTCCAACGACTATTCGTTCCAGGGTCTGGAACAGGGCGGCGAAAATGCCATGGTAGATACCCCGTACATGACCATGTATGATGGGGATACCCTGATTTGGGGCACAGAACCAGACGGCACAACACCGGACGACAATCCGGTTACAACGACCACCACAACAACGACTACAACCACGACTACGACGACCACCACAACAGTTACTACCACTGCTGAAACCACAGAAGAAACAACCGCAGAAACCACTGCTCCAATCACCACAACAGGATCTGCAACCACAAGCACTTCTAATTCACAACCAGACCTGACCATCTCCTATGGAGATGTCAACACAGACGGCATGGTAGACTTGATTGATGCCATCTATTTGAACAAGTATCTGGCTGGCTTTGTCACACTGACTGACGTTCAGATGAAAAACGCAAATGTTTATTTGGACGAAAATGTCAATGATGATGATACCACTTCTCTGATGGAATTCATCCTCAGTGTCATTGCTGACCTGCCAGTTCAACCAGAATAATCGAACATTCTTTTAAAAAAACACATTTATCCGCTGCTCGAAGATTTCAACAAACTTCCGGCAGCGGATTTTTTTACAAAAAGGAAACCATCCTTTTTCTCGAAATTTCCAAAATTCTATTGACGAAACTACAAAAAAGTAGTACAATGATAGGGAACAATCAAATCATTGGAGGTTTTTCCCATGGCAAAGAAATTTATTGTAGAAACATCTGCAAGACACGTTCATCTGACTGCTGAAGCATTTGCAACCCTGTTCGGGGAAGGCAAGGAACTGACAGTGAAGAAAATGCTCTCTCAGCCGGGACAGTTCGCAAGTGAAGAACGGGTTACCATCGTAGGCCCGAAGAAGTCCCTGCCGAACGTTTCCATTCTCGGCCCATTCCGGAAGGCAAATCAGGTAGAACTTTCTGCAACTGATGCTCGTTCCATCGGCATTGTTGCTCCGATTCGGGAATCTGGCGATGTTGCTGGTTCTGGTGCATGTAAGATCGTTGGCCCAGCAGGCGAAATCGAAATTTCTGAAGGCGTTATCGTTGCAAAACGTCACATCCACCTGACTCCGGCAGACGCTGAAGAAATGGGCGTAAAGGATAAGGATGTTGTATGGGTTCGTCTGGATACAGACGGCAGAAAGGCAATCCTTGGCGATGTTGTTTGCCGTGTTTCTGATTCTTATGCACTGGCAATGCACATTGATACTGATGAATCCAATGCAGTATCTGCTCCGAGAGAACTGTACGGCGAAATCGTAACCGTAGACTAAGTACATAATAACATTTTGTACAGAAAAAGCCCCGTATCCTGCGGATATTTCCCAACGGATACGGGGATTTTTTGTTATGTGTATGTATCAGGATGTCAAAATCAACGGTAAATCTTCTTGCTTTAACCAGTGCAAAATATCCCACATCTGTGAATCAGGAACGGCAATACATCCGGCGGTACTGGATGCCCCTGCGGTGCAGTGCAGGAAAATGGCAGAGCCTGCTCCCGGAACAACTGGGTCACAGTTATAATTCACCACCACGGCATAATGATAGCTACTTGCATAATCAATCAAATGTTCAGCACTGTTCCAATTGATTTCCGTTGTTTCCTGCCACTGATTATAAACCGGAGAAGCAGGGTCATCCACCCAATAACAATTCTCGTTTAACTGCCGATATGGGATGGATAAATCTGTAAGTGGGTCTGTTCCAAAGGCAAACCCCAACGAAAACAGCCCTTTCGGCGTGCAAGAGATCCCCTCCCGACTGTTCGCAGAAACGCCATTTGTTCCCACACAGCCGTTGGATACAAAATCCATCTGCCAGCCCTGTTCTCCTGCTGAAAATCCATAGACAACCGCAGAGCAACCGCTCGAAACCACAGCAATCAGCTGTTTGCTATCCCCCAAATCAGAAAGTGGATAACCATTGTTTTCCAAAATGGTTGCCAACTCTGCACAAACTGGAGTAGTAGTGACTGTTTCCATGGTGGTTGAAACAGTCGTTGCAGTGGTTGTGGTTGTCACGCTTGTTGAAGCGGTTGTCGTTTGCGTTTCCATCTCCAACTCCGTTGTAGTGGAATCTGTTGACACGACGGAAACCGCTGTGGAATGCTGCGATTCTTGTACCGATTTCTGGTGCAGCAGAACGCCAAAACATCCAATTCCAATCAGCATCAGCCCGATGACAATGCTCAAAAGAATCAAAATTCGTTTTTGTTCCGGTGTATTGGGATGTATCACAAAATCATCTCCCCTTTTTCTGTTAGCATAACACAAAGAAAAAAATCTGTCAAGCAGGCTGCATTTGTCGAAAAAATCGCCGCTTTGCTTGCATTTCCCCCGCAGATATGCTATACTAATCATATTGATTTCGTATTTTGAAAGGAGTATTCATGATTACTGTATCCAACGTCAGCCTCCAATTCGGCGGCGACACCCTCTTTAAGAACGTCAACCTGCAATTCAATGCCGGAAACTGCTATGGGGTTATCGGTGCAAACGGTGCCGGAAAATCCACGTTCCTGAAAATTCTGTGCGGTGTTTTACCGCCCACAACCGGAGAAGTTACCATCCCGAAAGAACTCCGGATGAGCGTTTTGAAGCAAGACCACTTCGCCTATGATGCCTACACCGTTCTTGACACGGTGATTATGGGCAATGAACGGCTCTATGCCATCATGCAGGAAAAAGATGCCCTGTATGCAAAGCCGGACTTCTCCGAAGAGGACGGCAACCATGCGGCAGAACTCGAAGCCGAATTTGCAGAACTGAACGGCTGGGAAGCGGAATCGGATGTTTCCAAGCTACTACAAGGACTGGGACTTTCCGAAGATCTGCTGTACCAGACCATGGGCGACCTCTCCGGTAACGAAAAAGTGAAAATCCTGCTCGCACAGGCACTGTTCGGCAATCCGGACATCATTCTCATGGACGAACCGACCAACCATCTGGATATTGATGCCATTACGTGGCTGGAAGACTTCCTTTCTGAATATTTCGGAACGGTCATTGTGGTTTCCCATGACCGCCATTTTTTGAATAACGTCTGCACCCACATTGTTGACATCGACTATACGCAAATTAAAATGTATGTCGGCAACTATGAATTTTGGTATGAGTCCAGTCAGATGATGCAACGGATGATTCGCCAGCAGAACAAAAAGACCGAAGAAAAGATCAAGGAACTCAAAACCTTTATTGAGCGGTTCTCTGCCAACAAATCCAAATCCCGTCAGGCAACCTCCCGCCGGAAATTGCTGGACAACCTCACGGTGGAACAGCTGCCAGCCTCCAGCCGCCGCTATCCGTTTATTGGATTCGACATGGATCGAGAACTGGGAAAAGAAGTGTTACAAGTCAACGGCATTTCTAAAACTGTAGACGGCGTGAAGTTGCTGAACAATGTTAGCTTTACCCTGAGCCGTACGGACAAAGTTGCCTTCATCGGCGAAAGTGAACAGGCAATCACCATGCTGTTCAAAATCCTGATGGAAGAAGAACAGCCAGACGAGGGAACATTCAAGTGGGGCGTTTCCACTTCGACTTCCTACTTCCCTGTGGATAACTCTGTTTATTTCAACGACTGTGACCTTTCCATTCTGGATTGGATTCGACAGTATTCCAAAACAGATGAAACCGAAACCTATCTCCGAGGCTTCCTCGGCAGAATGCTGTTCTCCGGCGATGATATTTATAAGCCGGTCAAGGTCTTGTCCGGTGGAGAAAAAGTCCGCTGCATGTTCTCTCGAATGATGCTGTATCATTCCAACGTGTTGCTGTTAGACCGCCCGACCAACCATCTGGACTTGGAAAGCATTACGGCTGTAAACAACGGCTTGACCGCATTCAAGGGCGTTGTCATTCTGTCCTCACACGACCACGAAATTTTGCAGACGGTTGCAAACCGCATCATTGAGATCACACCGGACGGCTGTCTGGACAGACAAGGCACTTATGAAGAATTTCTGGACTGGAAAAAGGAAAATCAGAAATAAGCCTGCCCCACCCCATCATCAACCGGAAAAATAAAGGAGTATCAAATTCATGAAATCCAACCTCATCTGTATGTTGATTACCATCATTGCATACTTGATTTTAATGATTGTAGTCGGCATTCTCGCATCCAAAAAAAATAAAGATACCAGCGACTTCTACCTAGGCGGTAGAAAGCTAGGGCCAATCGTCACCGCCATGAGTGCGGAAGCCTCTGACATGAGCAGCTATTTGCTGATGGGCTTGCCGGGACTGGCACTGTTGACTGGCTTTGCCGATGTCGGCTGGACAGTCATTGGTCTGGCAATCGGCACCTATCTCAACTGGCTGTTGGTCGCAAAACGGCTGCGGATCTATTCCCAGCACAACGGTTCTATTACAATCCCTGACTTTTTCTCGAACCGCTATCACGACAATAAACATTTCCTGATGGGCATTTCCGCCATCATTATTTTGGTTTTCTTCGTGCCATATACCGCATCTGGTTTTTCCGCCTGTGGGAAGCTGTTCCAGACGCTGTTCGGGATGAACTACCACGCTGCGATGATTTTAAGTGCAATTATCATCATCGCCTATACCAGTATCGGCGGATTCTTGGCTGCCAGCACAACCGACCTGCTCCAGAGCATTATTATGACTGTTGCACTGGTCATGGTGGTTGTCTTTGGAATCGTGAAGGCTGGCGGTATTGACGTTGTCATGGAAAATGCAAAGGCTCTGCCGGGTTATCTTTCCTTCAACCACACCTATGACATCACAACCAATTCTGCAAAGCCATACAGCATTCTGACCATCTGCTCTACCTTGGCTTGGGGACTTGGCTATTTCGGAATGCCGCATATTCTGCTGCGATTCATGGCAATTGAGGACAGCAGAAAAATCAAGACTTCCCGTAGAATTGCCTCGATCTGGGTTGTCATCTCCATGGGCATTGCCATTCTGATTGGTTTCATCGGAAAGACCTTGATGACCAACGGCACAATTTCCGTACTGGGCGACAATCCGGGCAATTTCAGTGCAGAGTCTGAAACCGTTATCATGAAGATTGCAACGCTGATTAGTGAACATGGCGTTCTGGCAGCATTGTTTGCTGGTCTGATTTTTGCCGGAATTCTTGCCTGCACGATGTCTACTTCAGACTCTCAGCTGCTGGCAGCATCCTCCAGTATGTCGGAAAACCTGCTGCAAGGCGTGTTCGGCATTAAGCTTTCGGAAAAGGCTGCCATGCTGGCAGCTCGTGCTGTTCTGCTGATTATCGCTGTGATTTCCATCGGTATTGCATGGAATCCGGACAGCTCTGTTTTCCATATCGTATCCTTTGCATGGGCTGGATTTGGTGCAACCTTTGGACCTGTTATGCTGTGTGCTCTGTTCTGGAAGCGTTCCAACAAGTGGGGGGCTTTGGCTGGACTGGTTGCCGGCGGTGTCATGGTATTTGTATGGAAGTTCCTCGTTCGTCCGCTGGGCGG
This sequence comes from uncultured Ruminococcus sp., assembly GCA_902464115.1. Lineage (GTDB taxonomy): Bacteria > Bacillota > Clostridia > Oscillospirales > Ruminococcaceae > Ruminococcus_C. The sequence continues at coordinate 22,161 of CABQIF010000003.1, forward strand.
AGCATGGGATTTATACGAACTGCTGCCAGCCTTTATTGTGGCTTTAGCTGCCATTGTTGTGGTTTCGCTGCTGACAAAAGCACCGGATACCGAACAGGTAGCAGAATTTGAAGCCGTTCAGGCAGAATGCAAACGATAAAAGCAATCATTCCATCATTCTAAAACACAAAACACCGCTGCGGAGGTTGCAATATCATCCGCAGCGGTGTTATTTTTATCGTTTTTCTGTTTTAATTAGTCAGCCAGCAACTGTTCTGCTGCTGCCAGCTTTGCACTGCATACAAAGACATCCATTGCCTTTTGCAGTTCTTCTTCGGTCGGGAATGTCGGAGAAATCCGGATGTTTTCATCTTCTGGGTCTACGCCATATGGGAACGATGCCCCTGCACCCGTCAGAACCACGCCAGCATCCTTACAAAGCTGTACAATCCGCTTTGCACAACCCTTCTGATTGAAGGAGATGAAGTAACCGCCCTTTGGATTCGACCAAGTTGCAATGCCCAAATCACCCAGTTCCTTTTCCAGTGTGTTGACAACAATTGCAAACTTCGGAGCAATCAATGCCTTGTGCTTCTTCATGTGTTCCAGCAGGTTTTCAAACTTGCCGTCAAAGAACCGCAGATGCCGCAGCTGGTTCATCTTATCAAAACCGATTGTTGCAAAGCCCAAGGACTTCTTCAGGCTTGCCAAGTTTCTTTCGCTGGCTGCCATCACTGCAATTCCGCTGCCCGGGAAAGTGATTTTAGAAGTGGATGCGAACATATAGCAAATATCTTCGTTGCCAACCTTCTTTGCTTCTTCCAGCAGGTTTGCCTGTACCGGCGGATTGTCAACCAGATGGTGCACACAGTATGCATTATCCCAGAAAATCCGGAAATCTGCTGCCTTCGGCTTCAGTGCTGCAAACCGCTTTACCACTTCATCGCTATAAACGACCCCACCCGGATTGGAGTACATCGGCACGCACCAGATACCCTTGATGCTGTCGTCTTCTGCAACCAGCTTTTCTACGATGTCCATATCCGGGCCATCTTCGTTCATCGGCACATTGATGAGTTCCATGCCAAAGAACTGGGTTACTGCAAAATGGCGGTCATATCCCGGAACCGGACACAGGAACTTCACATGATCCAGTTTGCCCCACGGTGTGCCGCCCAAAACGCCGTTGGTCATTGCAACAGACATTACCCAGTACATAATGTTCAGGCTGGAGTTTCCGTATACAATAATTTCTTCTGGTTTTACGCCCAGCATCGGTGCAAAGAATGCCTTTGTTTCCGGCAGTCCATCCAGAACCCCGTAGTTCCGGCAGTCCAGACCGTTTTCAGCCCGATAATCGCCCTTCTTCAGGCAATCCATCATATCCATGCTCAGTTCCAACTGTGCTGGTGCTGGTTTCCCTCTGGACATATCGAGTTTCAGATTTTCTGCCTGAAACTGCTTGTATGCCTGCTGACATTCTGCCTGAAATGCCTCCAACTCTGCACGACTTTTTTCCTGTAATCTCATTGTTTGCGTGTGAATTCCCGTCCGGAAATTCTACTCCTTTCTGCAATCTTCCATGTGCACGGTTTTTGTCGAACCCTGCAAATTTGCTACGGTCTTATTATAACATATCTTTCCCTCGCTTGCAAGTGTTCGTGTAGAAAAAACAAAAATTTTAAAAAAAGAGAAAACAGCAGGTCTGTTTTCCAGCAAATCGACTGTTTTCTCTATGAAATCTTATTTTTATTCCGATGTTTTTTGTTCTTCTGCGGTGCAAAGCTTAAAAATGCCGCCGTCCAATGCATAGAACACACCGCCGGCATACTGGCATTTTTCTGTCAAATCCCCACAAGATAACTTTGCAGCCAGCTCCGGCTTCATATATTGCTTCGCATACCGATAAATTTCCTGCCAATGCGGCAAGGTGAAATCAGGTCGGTACAAATAAAGCTGCTCAATCGGATACATCACCAGAATGCTGCTCCAGAACTGACAAAACTGCTGCATCATCTCTTCCATCAAGTCCGACAGAATCGGGTCAAAGTCCTTACCCTCTGCACAGGCTGCGGTAAACAAATCCGGCAGCGTCATCGTTTCCAGCTTTCCGCCTGTCAGGTCATACAAAACTGGCGTTTTCTCCGCACTATAATATGGCTTTACTCGCTGCTGCAACGCAACTGGAGTCAGCAAGTCGCCCACGGTTTGATTTGGAGAAAGCGGCAATCCCTGCATAGAAATCGGCTTGCCGTTTAGACACTCCATGGTATGCGAGCGACAGACGATAGAAACATAATAATCTGCCCCATCTGCACAGAATAAAGCAATAATTTCCTGCTTTGGTTTCTGATACAGGCAATACAGTGCCATAGATGGCAGTGCATTTCCCCAGAAAACCGGAACGTGCAGGGCATCTGTTAATATCTGCTGCAATTCTGTCATCTGTTGTTCCTGCCTTGTTGCATCCGGGAAAAAATGCTGCAAGACACTGGGCATAAATCCAATACCCAAGCCCAAAATCTGCGATTTCTCAATATAGTTGCTCTTCAAAATCTGGCGAACCGTTATAATCATTTGTTCCTGTACGGATGCCCACGAAGCCTGTATCACTGGAAACGGAATGCATTGCTTTTCCAGCGTGTTCATGCCCAAGGTTGTCAGTCCAACCACCAAATGATTTCCCTGAATAGAAATACCAATCAGCAGCCAGCGAGAAGGATGTACATCCATCAATAATTTTCTTCTGCCTTTTCCCTCCGAGGTTGGACATGTTCCGATGTCCTCTAAAACGCCCTTTTCCATCATCTCATGAATCAGCAGCGTCACGGATGCTCTTGTCATATGCAGTTTATTGGCAATCTCTACACGAGAAATTGCTCCGTATTGCTGAATCAGCTGCAATACCTGCAAATACATCCACTTTCGTTCCATCTGTCGGTCAATGACTGGTTTCCACATTGCGGACTCGCTCCCCTCAATTCACAATTTCCTTTCTTTCTATTGATGCAATCTTTTATCGATTTAAATCGATACTATTATTTTAACAATTTTAACCGGATTTTGCAAGTTTCTATCGGGGCTTTCTGATGAAAATTTACACATTATTGAAAAATGAGGAGAAAATTCACATTTGTTCCGCTTTTTTTAAGTCAACATACTAAAAATTTGAATCAATAACGGCATGGTCGCCATAGAGAGAATTGTTGTTGCTGCAAAAATCTGAGAAGCATAAATGTCATTTAAGCCATGTACTTGACATTGCAGTGTGCACATTGCAGCAGCTGGTGCAGCTGTCAGCAGCAAAACAACCGTCCGCACTTCCATAGATACAAATGGCAGGCAGAGGCACATTGCCATGACTGCCAGCGGAATGACCAGCAATTTCACGAAGCTGACCCAATAAATCCGAACCGTCCGCAACGCTCCCAACAAGTTTGCCTGTGCCACGCTGACACCCGATGCAATCATCGCAAGCGGGGTATTCAAATCGGAAATATAACCCATCGTATCCATCAGCAAGCCCGGCATCGGAAGCTGTACAAAATACAGAATCAATCCAATGGCGATACCAATGACCGTTGGCGAACGCAGCACTTTCAACGCCTTTTTGAAGTCCTTGGTCTGTGTCAACTGCATGACCCCGTGTGTCCATGAGAACAAGAAGAAAATCGTCAGGAACGCAGTGACATAGAAAACACCCTCTGCCCCGAACAGTGCACTTGCCAGCGGAATGCCCATGAAGCCGCAGTTGCTATATGTTGCAGAAAATCGCTCAATCGGTGCTAACTTTCCAGCAGATTTTCCACGGAAACACAGCATGGAAATCAAAATGGCGATGACATAAGAAGCTGCTGCCAGCACAAACGTCAACAGCAAATTCATGACCAAACGAGAATCATATTCTTCCTCCAAGTAAGCGTGCACAATGATGACCGGCGTTACAATTTCCAACACGACGTTGGAAAGCTGTTTGCCGCCCTCTCGACTGACAATACCGGTGTAGTATGCAATCATTCCGACCACATTCAGAATGAGCATAATAATTGCCTGCTGTAAAATAATCCCTGCCATATGTTCGTACTCCTTTTTTGACAGCCGAACAGCTGCCGTTCTCCAAAATAAGAACCGCCCGTTTGATGGTGGAGAAACAGGCGGTCACTTCCTTGATAGTATAGCATGGTGCTTTTTCAATTTTATAGATTTTGTATAAACATTGGTTGAATTTGCAGTCCGCCCAAAGCCGCCGCAACGGTGTCGGAAATCTGGGTAAAATCAGCCACCAAGGACGATGGTTTCTTGATGGGAGCATCCTGCCGCAGCGGTACGAAATAATAATTTTTCGTATTCAACAGCAAGCCCAAATTTTTCGCCGATGCCCGCAAAGCGTCATTGGTTGCCAGAGCCAGAATGATCGGTTTTTCGTTCCGCAGCATGGATTTCACTGCCATAGTCACGGTGGTATCTGTGATACCCATCGCCAGTTTTGCCATGGTATTGGCGGTGCAAGGTGCGACAAGCAACGCATCCAAGCGATCTTTTGGCCCTAACGGTTCAACATCTGAAATCGTCAACAGGGCAGATTTTCCACAAATCTGCTCCAATTTTTTTCGTTGTTCCACAGCTTTCCCAAAACGGGTATCAATGGTGGCAGCATGTTCTGAGAAAATCGGTGTTAAGCTGTAACCTGCCGCCACCAGTCGTTCTGCCTCTGCAAACGCAGCAGAAAAGGTACAAAACGACCCTGTTACCGCAAATCCAATGCGTTTACCAATTGTTTCCTTCATCTGCGAGTCCCCTCTCCTGTAAAATATGGAAGATGGTTTTCGCAATGATTGCTCCAGCGGTTTTCGGTGCAGTAATTCCCGGCAGCCCCAACGCCCAGACGACATGACGATGCAGGCGTTTTGCAGCATCAAAATCCGTTCCACCCGGCTTTGATGCCAAGTCAATCACCAATGCATCTGGTTTCATATTGGACAAGGCTGTTTTATCCAGCATCAGGACTGGAACGGTGTTGCAGAACCAGTCAAATTCCCCTGCACGGGCAGCAATTTCAGACGGATGCATCCATTTCAGACCATTTGCAGCACAGCGTTCCGCATCTTTGCAGCTGCGAGCCGCAACGGTGACATCTGCTTTCAAGCCCTGCAAACGTTCCGCCATGAGTGTTCCGATTCTGCCGTAACCGATGACGAGAACCGAGCTGCCGCAGAGCATCGTTTCCCGTTCTGAGATGGCGATTTGAATTGCTCCCTCTACAGTTGGAACGGCATTTGCAAGACAGAGTTCCTCCCGCTGAAAATAATCGCAAAAACACAGTTCTTGTTCTTGACACATCCGGCAAACAGCTTCGGGGAGTACGCCGCCGCACACCAGACCGCCTTTTTTCACATGGGACAGCAGTTCGGGCAGCGACAAGTTCCCGTTTTGGGACGGCACAAATTCCGCTGTTGTGTGAATGGGCAGGATGAGAATATCAAATTCCGGTAATTCTTCGGAATCTGACGGAGAAAATCCGATTGTCGTCACGGAAAGCTGCGGCGACTCGGCAAGTTTTTGGGCGGCATATTGTTGGCGGCGGTCACCGCCAGCCACCAAAATTTGCAGCAATTGTTGCATCTTGCATTCCCTCCTTTTGTTCCGGATTTTCGCCCATTCTCAAAGAATGGGTTACTTCATTTTATGCAGGCAGGAGAAAAGGGGTGAACAAAAAGGGCACACTTCTTGCGAAGTATGCCCTCTTGTTTCCGCAATCCAAATTCTTTACTTGTAAAGATTTTGTCCAATCCCACTTGTAATTGAATGGATGACTTCCTTAAATTTTATCTGTTTTCTTCGGAAGATGATTTGGAATCAGAGATTCTTACTTTCTCTTCTTGGAAACCAGAGCAACACCGCCGATTACTGCGATTGCTGCAACAGCACCTGCAACCGGAATCATGCTGCCGGTCTTCGGAGAGCTGGTAGAACCAGGGTTCTTCTTAGTGGTCTGCTGAGCTGCCTTCGTTGTGGTGGTCTTGGTTACGCCAGTACCGCCAGTAGCCTTGGTATCGCTGGTGTTACCAGTATTCTTGGTATCACTTGTACCGCTAACTTCAGTTGTTGCAGTAGTAGTGGTAGTTGTGGTAGCTGCTACTGTAGTAGTGGTTGTAGTTGTGGTCGGCTTAGCAGTAGAAGTTGTAGTGGTGGTAGTAGTGGTCGGCTTAGCAGTTGTGGTTGTAGTGGTGGTAGTTGTAGTAGTGGTTGTGGTGGTAGTAGTGGTGGTTGTGGTAGCTTCGCCTTCGATCTGAATCCAACCCTGTGCCGGAGTACCACTTACAGATTCACTACCGTGAGTGATTGTGGACTTGTAAGAGCCATCGAAAGAAGTTTCACGACCATTGATGTAGTAGATATCACCAGGCTGAGCGTTTTCTGTTACCTTGAAAGTAATTGTCAGGAACGGATTTTCGCTGGTTACATAAGTCGGGCCATCAGCAGTCGGAGTAGTTGCATAACCGCACCATCCGCCGATACCAGCCGGATTCATCTGCCAACCAGAACCGTTTACCTGAATGCCTTCAGCCATAGCATCAAAGATACCCTGACCAGATGCACTCTTTACATAAGTCAGTTCGTCAGTGCTCCATTCCAGACCAAAGCCCAGAGAGTCCCAACCGTCACCGCCGTAAACACTGATCGGAACGGTTACCTGATAATTGTTTGCCTTCAGTTCATCCAGTGTAACAGTAACCTGACCAACAGACGGCAGATTTACTGCAGCTGCCGGAATAGCAGTGAAAACAGCGGCCGAAGTAGCAACTACTGCTGCTGCGGAAACAGCTGCCAGTGCCTTCTTAAATGTACTTTTCATTTTTCTATTTTCCTTTCAAATATAAATTATGCGGTGTCCGGTGTCCCTGACACCGCACTTTTACCTTATCTTATAAACTTAACAACTTAGCCTTCGAACCAGATAGAACCTTCCAAAGACTTCAGGGACGGAATTACATCCGGCCATGTCGGTGCCTGACCTGCTGCACTCTTTGCATAGTAAGTCAATACATTTACAGCATCCTGTGTTGCCATCAACTGGCTACCGCTGTTTACACCAGCCTTGGATTCTGTATCAACATCTGCCAGGAAGAATGCGAGCTTACTCAGATTTTCATCTTCATTGAATGCAACATTTTCATGACCAGCTGCTACCTTTGCGTAGTAAGTCAAGATAGAAACTGCATCCTTTGTATCTACAATACCATCCAGATTTGCATCGCCCTTAACGCCAATGTATACAGTCGGATTTACCGGAGCTGCAACTGCTTCAGCGTCTGCCTTTGTCGGATCGGTGAAGTAAGCGTTTACTTCTGTTACGCAGTAAGCCTTGCCTTCTGCATCGAAGATTTCCTTCGGTGTGGTCTTGTCGAGGGTAACTGCACCCAATTCCAGAGCATTGAAGTGTGTACCATCTTCGTCCACGATATCGAACTTGCTAAACAAATCAGACGGCTTCAGTTCCCGTTCATCTACGGAGAAGTAGAAGTTTGTCGGATTTACTTCAACTTCCAGTGTGGTTGTGCCAACTGGAGTGATTGTGCCGGTACTTGTTGTTGTAGTTGTGGTTTCGCTACCATTGCCACTTGTTGTGGTGGTTGTGGTGGTAGTTTCGCCGCTGACGTCGGTCGTTGTAGCACCGCTCACATCAGTGGTTGTAGCACCGCTCACGTCAGTGGTTGTAGCACCGCTCACATCGGTCGTTGTAGCACCGCTCACGTCAGTGGTTGTAACACCGCTCACGTCAGTGGTTGTAGCACCGCTCACGTCGGTGGTTGTAGCACCGCTCACGTCGGTGGTTGTAGCACCGCTCACGTCAGTGGTTGTAGCACCGCTCACGTCAGTGGTTGTAGCACCGCTGACATCGGTGGTTGTAGCACCGCTCACGTCGGTGGTTGTAGCACCGCTCACATCGGTGGTTGTAACGCCGCTAACGTCTGTAGTGGTTGTTTCGGTTACATCTGTTGTCGTGGTAGTCGTTGTGGACTTATCCTTGAACTTGATGATTCTTTCTACATTGAAGTAGCCGCTCGGAACACCTGCAAGTGTATCATTATCTGCATCGCCCTGTACGGTTACCAGCTTGTAAGAAGAATCATAAACGAGCTGGCTGTAATCAGCTTCTGTTACACCGTCTGCTTCTGCCTGATCCGGATGTGCTGCATAATACTTTTCAATACCCTCTGTGGTGCTGAAGTAATCTGCATCAACATTTTCATCTGGAACCTTGAAGGTTACGGTATAAACATTGGTATCTGCATTTGCATCGGCAACGAAATCAGAACCGCTGTTCAACAAGCTGGTAACATCATTCATGCTAACTGCTACAGTGTAATCAACATTTACCTTCTGGAAAGCCTTGTTGATTTCTGCAACTGCCTTATCAAGGGTATTGCCATACTTTGCGAGGTCTGCAACACTGCCCGGAACGTCAAACCGTGTGGTCTTCTTTTCCTTCTGTGCCTTCAGCCAAGCCAGCATTTCATCTGCGGTAGCGAATTCTTCGTGTGCAGATGTTGTGATCGCCTTATCTGCATAGGAGAATGCCTTTTCTACTTTCTTCTGATAAGTAGCCAGCAGATTGTCGAGGTTTACGGATACACCAGCAGCAGCAGCCTTCTTTGTGATCTCAACCTTCAACTGCTGAACGGTGCTTGCAGCATAAGCTTTTGCATCGGCATAAGTTGCAACCTGATTGCCTTCGCTGTCTACAAAAACAGCACCCTTTACCCGAATGGTGTTTGCAGTACCAGCTGCCTTATTGGCTGCGGTATTTTCAATGCTATCACCATCAACAGCAGCTGTAAATGTACCCTTCTTTTCGAGCATGCTGAAATCAATGTCATCAATAATGGAAGCTGCACCCTGCTTGGTCAATTCCTTCTTGATGGCATCAATGATGTTGCTCTGTACATAGCTGGTTGCATCGACCTGAGCGGTCATGACTGCAACGCTATTCTGAATGCTTACGCTTGGGTTTCCAACGATGCACTTCTGTACTTTTTCAATGTAAGCAGCGTTCTTATCCGAGAAGTCAGCAGAATCAATGATATCTGCAACATTCAGTTCAAAGTTCTTACCTTCCGAATCAATCAGTGCACCTTCTACGAGCTTTGCCCAATCGGACTCCAGCTCCTGCGGTTTAATTTCCAGTACTCTTTCCACGCTGATGGTGGTTGCGTCTGCAGCGTTTGACAATACTGCGAAGCCCTGTGTCAGAGCGAGCGGTACAGTTGCTGCAACGGCAATGACTTTATTGAATACCTTCTTCATTGCACATTTCCCTCTCTTCATTCAATTTTTTTGTGGCCGTCCAAGCTGACGCACAGACGTGATTGCATTTGTGCAGTCTCATTTCCCCTCACTATTAAACTGCCCTGTTTCTGTTTCCATGTAACCGCGGATTTCGCAGAACTGAAATAACCGGATGTTCCATGAATGCTTGGACTCACGCGATCCTTTACGGCATGGGTGCATAAACCGCCGTAAACGATTTACATAAAGTATTCTAACACATTCTGTCGGGAATGTCAAGCCTCTACCTTTATTTTTTTTAAAATTATTAGGTGGAAATTCCGCCTGTATTTGTAGCTTTTACACAATTTTTCACCGTTTTCCACACCTTTCAACAGGCTTTCAACTAAAGTTTTGTGTGCACCTTGTGAAAGTCGTGTTTTTAGAATCGGTCGTTTCCGTCATTTTTCACAAAAAACACAAACAGCCTGCAAAAAGACTTTGCAGGCTGCCTGTGTTGGAAAAATAATAAGGAGAATGTATGAAGAAAGCATTTGAAAATTTCCGACCAAGTGCCCAATTTTTAGCACTGGCAGGAATCTCTCATCGTCCTTTCATCAGGATTGTTTCTTTTGCTGTACTTCCTGAAGCACAACAGAAACCTTTTGTTCCTGTCCGTTGCGGACAATGGTCAGGGTGACGGTATCACCCGCATTATATTCATTCTTATAGTTATTCAGTTCTTCTGTGGTTTCAATCTTGTTATCGTTGATGGCAGTAATCACATCGCCGACCTGTAAGCCTGCTTCTGCTGCTGCACCTCCATCGGTTACACTGATAACATATGCACCAATTGGCAAGTTATATGCCTGAGAAACGGCTTCGGAAACATCCTGACAGCTGATACCAAGCTGCGGTCTACCAGTAACATAACCATAATTGATCAAATCGTCTACAATTTCCCGTGCTTCTGTCATCGGGATTGCAAAACCGATGCCTTCAATGGTTGCACCACTGGAAGAAACGCTGGAGGACATCTTCGCCGAGTTGATGCCGATCACCTGACCAGAACTGTTGATCAGCGGGCCACCGGAGTTCCCGTTATTGATCGCCGTATCGGTCTGAATCAGCGTCATGGTCTTGTCGTTGATGGTAACTTTCCGGTTCAGTGCGGAAATAATTCCGCAAGTAACGGTATTTTGCAGTTCCAGACCCAGCGGGTTACCGATTGCAACAACTGCATCGCCAACCTGGCACTGGTCGCTGTCGCCAAATTCTGCAGCAGTCAAACCGGTCTGATCTACCTTTAAAACAGCAAGGTCGGTTTCAATATCATATGCAACGACCTTTGCATCATAAGTGGTTTCTTCATCGGACATCCGGATCTCTACGGCAGTTGCTTCGCCGCAGCCATATTCCGAATCATAGATAACATGGGCATTTGTAACAATGTAACCATCTTCCCGCATGATGATGCCTGTTCCGACACCCGTCATGGAACTGGAATTGTCACTGTTTCCGCTGTTGCCATTTCCGAACATCCCGAAACCATAATTATAATTGTAGTTGTTCGGCATCTTGAAAGTTGCCTGAACGCCGACAACCGATGGTGCTACTTTCTTAACAATGTCGCTGATGGACATTGCATTTGTACCGGATGCCAACTCAATCCAACTCTTTGCAGCATCCCCTTTAACGGTTGTGCTCTGTGTTTTACTGCTGCTATCCTGTGCTGTGGTATTGGCTGTGGTATCGGTAGAATCTGAAGCAGAAGTACTGCTTTCTGCTGTTACCAACTTGTTGGAATTCTGCACACCGTTGTAAATTCCAATCGAACCAACAGAAACAATTGCCATTGCTGCAACGAATGCAACCGCTTTCATCCAGAAGTGATTCTTCTTCTTCGGCGGCTTGCCGCTACCGGATGCCTGCACTGGTGTATTCGGATTGGAATAATAGTTGACGTAGCTGTAACCCTGCTGCTGGGTCTGAGAATTGGAAGAAGTCGTTCCAGTATAACCAGTGGTCGGATTTGTACTATTATTAGTAGTATAACCATAACCTGTCGGTGCAGTGCTGCCAGTTGTAGCAGAAGTGCTGTAAGGATTTTGATTGGTCATTGTAGATTCCGGCTGCTTCGGTTCAGAAGCTGCTGTGTTGTTCGATTCATTTTTCATCATATCCTGTTCCCGTTCATACATAAGAATCTTCCTTTCTATTGAAAACCGCTGCTCTGCATCGGTCTGTCTTGTTCTTTACTCTATGGTTAATATTATACGCTGGAATGTGATAACTTTATGATAGTAGACGGAAAACATGGTTAAACACAGATGGATTCTATTTTTCACATTTTTTCACAAAAAAACCGCTCGATTTTACGGCATTTTCCGCAAAACCGAACGGTTTTCATTTGAACTCAGTCTTTTTTCTTAATGGAAAGACGGTGTCTGTCCAGAAGCCTGCTTTGCATAGTAAGTCAGGATTCCAACCGCATCGGAAACATCCAAAACGCCATCTTCATTGACATCCGCACTGTTTTTCTGTGCTGGCGTAAACTGTTCTTCAGCACCGGCTGCAACCCGTGCATATTCCGTCAGAACAGCGACTGCGTCAGAAACGACAATGTTTCCATCTCCATCAACATCGCCCTTTGTACTGGAAACCGCCGGAAAATAACCGCTATCCAGCAACAAATTAGCAATTGCTGCGTGTCCGGCTGCATTAGGATGAACATCTGCATTTTCAATGTTGACATTTGTCCAAGCATGATGCAGGAATGTACCATAGACATCTGCCAGATAAATCTCTCCATTCTGTGCATGGGTCTGCAAATTCTGATTCAAGCCCACTGGAATATACGTTCCACCGTTGGCACTTCCATTCAGATACTGATACATCTGCCCATTCGAAAATGTGCTCAACATAGAAAGTGCATTATCAGACAGTCCTGTATCATCCTGATCAACACTCAATGGGTCATAAACCGTCTGGAATACCAGCTTTGCATGGTCGTTGGTGCTCTTCAGCTGCAAAATAATGCTATCAATATTGGCATTCGCATTGGCAACAGCAGTCGGCATATTGGCTCTCAGGTACTTCTGAAAGGCAATCTGATTCGTTTTAATGGCATTTGCCAAATCATAAACGTTGTCATAATCGTCTACCTTTACCACATCATTATTCAGAACCGGCTGCAAAATATCATTTGCACCGATGGTGACAACAATGACATCTGCTCCAGCAACTGCACCCTGCATAGCACTATCTCCCTGCAAGGACTGAAGCAGTTCTGAAGAAGTCGTTCCATCCTTTGCAAGGTTGGTGACTTTCTGGTTCATCTGCTGTTCCAGAATGGAAACATAGGATTTGCTGGAATCCTGCAGTCCATAACCAGTACTAATGCTGTCCCCCAATACAACGACACTATACGGGTCAACGGTATCTGCTGCGGCAGCGGTTGGCATTGGCATGGTCATTGCTGCGATGGTCAGCATAGCAGCAGCGGCGATGGCTCTTCCTGTTTTTCTATTTTTCATGAATTTTCATCCTTTCTAATATGTCAGTTGATTGTACTTGCATTATAACATATGCAGCGAGAACTGTCAAGAGGAACTTATTTTGGCAAGCAGTAATTTTTGTAGAGAAATCGCAAAATTATTTTTGCAGCCTATCTGCTCCAAACTTTTTCTTCCTCTTCTGTATAATCTCCCACTTTCCGCACAAACTATTCTCGTTCCCCCGTGGAACAATCTTGATAAAAGTGAGGATTTTCACCATGGAAATGAAGAAAAACGACCACATTCACTGTTCCGTTACCCAGTGCAAGCACAACATGGGCACAGAAAACTACTGCTGCCTGAACAGCATCACCATCGGCACACATGAACCGAATCCGACTGTTCCGGAATGTACCGACTGCTTCTCTTTTGTAAAGCGGAGCTGCTGCGAATAAATTTTATCCCCTGCAAAGCCCCCCTGCTGTTTTTGTTCCTGCATCAAAAACAGCATTCCCTTTTCTCCGGAAAAGGGAATACATACTTCTAAAAAATACCATTCACTCCAGAATGATTTTTCTTTTTGTGATAAATTCCTTTGAAAAAGTTCAGCAGATTGTACAAAAAATAGAGTTTGGAATCCTACAAAACAGAAAAATTCCGGAAAGCCCTTGTAAAATTACAAAATTTCAGGTATAATAGAAGAATCACCATAAGGAGGGGATCAGTTATGTATGACAAGACCATGACATTTTCTGTAAATGACGAAAAGGAAATCGAAATGAAAAAAACGCTCACTGCCGTCTACGATGCATTGGTACAAAAAGGATACAATCCAGTGAATCAGATTGTAGGTTATATTCTGTCAGAGGATCCGACCTACATAACCACCTACGGCAATGCTCGGAGTTTGATTCGTCACATTGACCGGGACGAACTCTTGCAGGCACTGGTAAAATCTTACCTGAACCACTAAGCGTGAACATATATCGTTGTCCAGACTGGTACAAGAGTCAGAACAACCGTTCTTTTCGCTAAAAATATCAATCGTTCGGATTTTCTGCGTACAAGCAGAGATTGGAAGTTCGATTTTTCCGCCGGTATCCCCTATTGGATGCCGGCGTTTTTATTTCCAGATTCCAAAAAACCTGCGATGACATAAAATGAACTGACCCCAAAAAGTTAGACAAAGTTTTCAAGAAATAATTATGCAAAGCGACTAAGAGT
>CABQIF010000004.1 GCA_902464115.1 uncultured Ruminococcus sp.
CCTGTGGATTTTCCCCCAACAATCCGGTCTATCATGCAAAATCCAAAGACTTGCGGGAAGAGATGATGAACGAAATGATTTATATCACGCAAAATCAAAATTCTTCTCCCATCCATCTCATCGGTCATTTATATTTGTTTTTGGACTATTTAGCCCGTTCCACTGCCAATGCACCGCTCTCCAGCGGCAGCAGCTTACGGGATTTCTATATTCACGAAGCCCTCAACTATATCGAACATAACTTCCAAAACGATATTACAGTAGAAGATATTGCCGATGTCTGCGGATTGAATCGCAGCTATTTCGGGAAAATCTTCAAAAATGCAGTCGGAAAAACGCCGCAGGAATTTCTTCTGAGCTATCGCATGCTGAAAGCAACGGAGCTGCTCAAACTCACCCGACTTTCCATTCGGGATGTCAGCAATGCGGTCGGCTATGCCAACCCCCTGCACTTTTCCAGAGCCTTTCGAAACATCTATGGCATTCCGCCGAGAGAGTGGCGAAATCAAAATCAAATTTTCTTACCCGACCCACTTTCCGACTGGTCGGATGCTGGATATGACGGATAAAAACAAAAACGGTTCTCTTCCATGTCAGAAGAGAACCGTTTTCTCATAAATTCTGTAATTCTGTTTTAGGATTCTGGTTTGGTGTCCGTTTCCGGTTCCATGCGTTCCAGTACTGCCTGATAACCGCCCGTGCTGTCCCGCAAGGTACGATTCACACGGCTAATGGTTGCCGTGCTTGCACCTGTTTCCTGCACAATCTCATGGAATACATACTGCTTCCGCAGCAGTCTTGCAACATGCAGCCGCTGGGACAACGCACGCAATTCCTGATAGGTGCAGACATCTTTTAAAAATGCAATGCATTCTTCTTCTGTTTTCAGGAGCAGAAACGCTTTCGCCAAAGCCTGCAAATCCTCCTCCAGCTGTGCATCTTTCATGCCGATATCCTTTCGCTGATTATTCGCAGTCGTTCCGTACCAGATCTTCGAGTGTTTCCCGCTTTACAACCACACGGGAAGTGCCATCCTTTACAAATACAACGGCTGGCTTCTGAAGACGGTTATAGTTGGAAGACATCGAATAGTTATAAGCACCCGTTGCACAAACAGCGATGATGTCGCCCGGTTCGCATGCCTGCAACGGCATATTTTCCCCAATCAGGTCGCCGCTTTCGCAGCACTTGCCAGCGATGGTCACCTTGGTATCCTTTGGCTGGTCTGCCTTGTTGGCAACAATTGCATCATAAGCAGACTGATACAGAATATAACGTGGGTTGTCGCACATACCGCCATCAATGGAAACATAAGTCCGAATGTTCGGGATGACTTTCTTTCCGCCAACGGTGTACAGGGTAATGCCTGCCGGTGCAACGATGGAACGACCTGGTTCAATCAGGATGAATGGCTGCGGCACACCATATTCTTCGCTGCAACGGTGAATGACCTTGGAAACCGCTTCCATGTACTGTTCATATGGAATCGGGTCATCCTGTTCGGTATAGCAAATTCCAAAGCCGCCGCCCAGATTCAATTCTTCGATGGTGACATGTAATTCTTTCTGAATGGTTGCGATAAACTGCATCATGACTTCCGCAGCTGCTTCAAATCCATTGGTATCCAGAATCTGCGAACCAATATGACAATGCAGACCACACAGATGCAGGCTCTTGCACTGCAACGCTTCCTTGACTGCTTCCATGGCTTCGCCAGTTTCGAGTGCAAAACCAAACTTGCTGTCGATCTGTCCGGTACGGATAAAGTTATGCGTATGTGCATCGACACCCGGCTTGATCCGGAACATAATGCGAGCCGTCTTGCCCTGCTCCTGACACATCTTTTCCAGCTGGTGCAGTTCATAGATGTTGTCCACAATGATTCTGCCGACCTGATAATCCAGTGCCATTTGCAATTCTTCGGTGGTCTTGTTGTTGCCGTGGAAACAAATTTTGCTGCTGTCAAATCCGGTCTGCATCGCCGTGTACAGTTCCCCACCAGAAACAACGTCGACCCCCATGCCTTCTTCCTGCATTACCCGATAGATTGCCTTACAGGAAAACGCCTTGCTGGCATAGCAAGCTAAGCCCTTGCCCTGATAGAACTTGTCAATGCTCTGCTTGAACGACCGGCAGTGCTTCCGGATGAGATCTTCATCCATCACATACAGCGGTGTGCCGTACTGCTTTGCAAGCTCTACGGTATCCTGTCCGCCAATGGTCAAGTGTCCCTGTGCATTTACCTGTAAATCCTCTGATACAAACATATTTTACTTCCTTTCCTGCATTACGCAGTGTTTTTTCTCATCGCATTTTCATTCTGCATCGGTTTCGTCTGCTTCTGCTAATTCTGTAATCACATCCCGTACTTCGTCTACACCCTCACGGGTCATTGCGGAGAACGGAATGACATGAATGTCTGAAAAATAAGGAATCTCCGTCTGAAACGCTTCCATTCGAGCTTTCCGCTGTGATTTGTTCAGCTTGTCCGCCTTGGTCAGAACAATGACAAATGGCATTTCCTGTGCAATCAGGTATTCAATCATCTGCAAGTCGTCCTTAGAGGGAGCGTGCCGCATATCCAGCAGCAGGAATGTCAAGCGAATATCCCGGTCAGATTCCAGATAGCCATCAATCAATTCTGCCCAGCGGCGTTTCTCTGTCTTTGCAACCTTTGCGTATCCATACCCCGGCAAATCGACAAATGTCACTGGCGGAATCTGATAGAAGTTGATGGTTGCGGTTTTGCCGGGAACGGCACTGACTCTCGCCAGTGCTTTCCGGTTGAAAATTTTATTCAGCATCGTGGACTTTCCCACGTTGGAACGCCCTGCAAATGCAATCTCCATGCCCTTGCAAGGTGGCAGCTGCGAGAATGTTCCGTACGATGCCTGAAAGGTCGCTTGTTGAAAGTTCATCCGTTCCTCCTCTTATACCGGAATCAAGGTTTTGGTTTCCGGTGCAGGTGTTCCGGCAGCCTTTGGAGAAAAAGCTGCTGGCTGCTCGTCCGGCTGCTCTGCAATCGGTGTTTCCGGCTGAATCGGTTCGGGAACAGAAACCAGAGCCGTTTTCAAAACAGTTTCCAGATTTTCTGCTGTCACAAATTCCAGTCCGTTCCGTACCGTTTCATCGACATCTTCCAAATCCGGTTCGTTGCGTTTTGGAATGATGACAGTTTTTAAGCCTGCCTTATAGGCTGCCATTGCCTTTTCCGGCAAGCCGCCAATCGGCAATACTTTTCCGTGCAGTGTAATTTCGCCCGTCATTGCAACATCATGCCGCACTGGAATTCCGGACAGAGCGGAAACAATTGCGGTTACCATCGTAACACCAGCAGAAGGGCCATCCTTCGGCACTGCTCCCTCCGGAGCGTGAATATGAAGGTCGTTCTTCAAATAGAAGTCCTCCGGAATGTGGTACTGCTTGGCAATGCTCCGCACATAGCTAACGGCAATCTTGGCACTTTCTTTCATGACATCGCCCAGCGAGCCGGTCAATTCAATCATGCCCTTTCCGTTCAGCACCAGTGTTTCCAACGGCATCAGCACACCGCCGACCGATGTCCACGCCAGACCATTGACAATGCCAACGGTATCCTGTTTGCTCTGGTCGTCCGGCAGGTATTTTTTATGTCCCAGATAAGTTGTCAGATTCTTGGCGGTAATCGTCACCCGTTTGCACGTTCCGGAAACCAATTCCTTGACGGCTTTCCGGCAGAGGGCTGCCAGCATCCGTTCCAGTTCTCGAACGCCTGCTTCTCGGGTGTAATCGTCAATCAATGTGTATAAAACAGCATCCTGCACTTTAAATTGTGTGCCCTTTAAGCCATGCTTTTTCATCTGCTTGCCCAGCAGGTGATGCTTGGCGATCTGGAACTTTTCCTCTCGATTATAGCTGCCCAGTTCGATGACTTCCATCCGGTCTAACAGCGGTGCCGGAATGGTGTCCAGTGTGTTGGCAGTTGCAATAAACAGTGTTTTGCTCAGGTCGAACGGCACTTCAATGTAGTGATCTCGGAACGCCTGATTCTGTTCGCTGTCGAGCACTTCCAGCATGGCAGCGGATGGGTCGCCTCGGAAATCATTGCTCATCTTATCAATTTCATCCAACAGAATCAATGGATTCTTGGACTTTGCCCGTGCCATCGCATCCATAATGCGTCCTGGCATTGCTCCGATGTAGGTTTTCCGGTGTCCACGGATATCGGATTCATCCCGAATGCCGCCCAGCGAAACCCGTTCGTAATTTCTGCCCAGAGCCTTGGCAATGGATTTCCCGATAGAAGTCTTGCCGACACCCGGAGGGCCAACAAAACAGAGGATTTGTCCGGTTACTTCCGGCATCATGGCATGCAGAGCAATGCTCTCCAACACCCGTTCCTTGACCTTTTTCATGCCGTAATGGTCTTTGTCCAGAATGGCTCTTGCCTTTTCTAAGTTGACTTTCGTCTTGGTTTCCTGATTCCATGGCAGGCTCAGGACGGTATCGAGATAATTCCGGATCAAAAAAGCTTCCTGCGTTGCCGGCGGCAGTTTTCCAATCCGGTCAGCTTCTTTCAGCAGCTTTTCTTCGGTTGCTGGCTCTAGCTTCAATTCCTTGATTTTTGCAACATATTCGGCTGCATCTTCCTGTTCATCCTCGGCTTCGCCCAGCTGCTCTTCAATGATGTGCATCTGTTCCCGCAGGTAAAATTCTTTCTGCGAACGATCCATGCTTTCCTTGGTACGTTCCTGAATGTCTCGTTCCAGATCCAGCACCGCAATTTCATGCTGCAACATTTGCAGCAACATATCCAGCCGTTTCAGAATATGATTTTCTTCCAGCAGTTCTTGCTTCTGGCGGTAGTCCAGATTGATGTTGAAAATCATGTTGTTGAACAATTCGTATGGGTCATCCTGGCAGAGCACAGAAACAACCAATTCTCTCGGCATTCTCGGGAAAAAGTCGCAGTACTGGTCGAATGACTCTTTTAGCGTCCGAATCATTGCCGTCAGTTCCACGTCATCTATCTTGGCACGGCTCTTATAGGAAACCGGCTTTACTTCTGCCGTTAAAAAGGCATCCTGCTTTTCCATTGAGCAAAGCTTTGCTTTCTGGACACCTTCCACCAACACCCGCATGACACCATCCGGTGTTTTCAGTACCTGGCGTACTTCTGCAATAACACCAAATTCGTACAAGTCTTTCTGTTCCGGTTCTTCTGTAAAAATATCCCGCTGTGCAACCAAAAAGAGCTGATGATCCGAAGCATACGCTGCATTGACAGCTTGAATAGAAGCATCCCTTGCCACATCAAAATGCATGACCATTTTCGGGAAAATTACAACGCCACGCATGGCAACCATCGGCATATTCTGGGTTGTGCGTTCGATTGGATTCATAAGGTACGTCAGTCCCCTTTCTTTTTCTAATTGTGGGAATGAAAATTTGCACACCGAGGGCAGCGGCATCCTGACAGGATTTGCCTCTGATTTCCTCGGTATTTCATATTATACTATATTTCTGCTCTGTTTGCAAGTGGTAAGTCCTGAAAATTCCACAAATCGACTGTTGGGATTTTTTCAAAGAAGTTCTTGGGAAACCAAATGCATCCGGTTCGGCAAAATCGCTTTATGATTGGATTATGCTTCCAGCAATGCCCGATGCAGAGCAATCAGCTGTTCCATGGAAAGCGATTCCATCCGCACGGTTTCCGACAATCCGCAGTCGGTCAACGCTTTGCTGACAACTGCCTTTTCATAGCCCATCGTTGCCGACAGTGCATTGACGAATGTCTTTCTTCGCTGAGAAAAGCCACTCCGCACCATCCGGAAAAAGTGCTTTTCATCTGCAACCTGCTCCGCATACGGCGTTCCCAGCTGAATTTGAATCACCGCAGAATCGACATTCGGCGGCGGCAAAAAACTGCCCCTTGAAACAGAAAACAGTTGTGTGACCGTTCCATAATACTGCACGGCAACCGTAATTGCTCCGGCTTCTCGTGTTCCAACCGGAGCGGTCAGCTTCTCTGCAACTTCTTTCTGCACCATAACGGTAATCGTTTCCAGCTTTGCCCGACTCTCCAGCAAGTGCATGAGGATCGGAGCGGTGATATAATACGGCAAGTTCGCACAGACCGAAACCGGCATCGTTCCAAACTCCTGCTCCAGCAGTGCTGGAATGTCACATTTCAAAATGTCCTGATGAATGATATGCAGGTTTTCATACTGCCCGACGGTTTCCTCTAAAATCGGGAACAGCCGTGCATCCACTTCGACAGCCGTCACCTTTTCCGCACGCTTGGCAAGCTCTGCGGTCAGTGTTCCAATTCCCGTTCCAATTTCCAGAATGCCATGTCCCGGCTTAGCGTTACCCATCTCGGCAATGCGGGGGCAGACATCCGGATTGATGAGAAAATTCTGCCCCAGCTTCTTCGAGAAGTGAAATCCATGCCGTTCCAATAGGGTTCGTACATATCGCATATTGGTTAAAGATTGTTCCATACAGTCCTCCTTTAAAGTAATACAACCGCTCCGGTATAGGTCGAGAACAAGCAGCACTGCCGCACCCGTTCTCCCGTGATTCCCTCCAATGCCAGCTGATACAATCGCAGCTGCATCCGGTAGCGATTCGCCAATGCCGTCATATCTCGTGTCATGTCAGTTTTATAGTCTACCAGTACAAAGCCATTCTGCTCCCAGAATGCAAGGTCAATGATTCCCTTGATCATACTCTCTGGATTGTGCTGCTGTTTCAGGGTATCCCATTCTTCCCCCTGCATCTTTGGCAACAGCAAATCCAGCTGCACCAAAAACTTTTTCTCTCGCAGAATCAACGGCGAACGGCGAACTCTCTGGTACAATTCGCTCTGGAAAAAGTGTCGAATATCCAATAGGCGAATGCTGTCCGCTTCGGCTTCGGTCAAGTGCCCATTCTGTACCAGTGTTTGCAGGGCTGCTTTCGGATCTTTCTCCGCCTCGGAAAAAGATACATACTGTAAAAAAGTATGCGTTGCTGTTCCTCGTTCGGTTGCCGTCAAAGCCTCCTGCTGTAAAAAGCGTGGTCTTGCCCAGCTGATTTCCGATTCCGGTTCGGTCTGCGTTTTGTCATGTGTCAGACTGGATACGCTGAGCAGAGATAATTGCTTTGCAGCCGTATCCGCATAGTGGAACTGCAATGCCGTTTCGATCTCTGCCTGTAATGCTGCATCTGGTTCTGGCAGTGCATCGGCAACCGTTTCGGCATGTTCCGTTTCCAGCTGCTCTTCTGAAACTGCTGTATAAGAAATCGACAGCGTGGAGAAGTCTGTTTCTTCCGGAAGAGGTCGCCTTGCCTCCCACTCATGCATACACTTCAAAAATTCTGCATCCTGTCGGCAATACAGAACATACCAAATCCAGAATGCCATACAATTGGCAGAGGAAACCGCTGCACGGCGAACAAATTCCTTGGAGAAATCCTTGTTTTGCAGCTGACGGGCAATTGCCGTTTCTTTTCGTCCCAGCTGAAGTGGTAGGAATAATTTCTGTTTGGCTCGAGTCATTGCCACATACAGCAACCGCATTTCTTCTTGTAACAGCTGCTGTTTTTTCTCTTTCAACAAGACCAGATAGGATAAGGTCTGATATTTTTGATAATTCTTTGCATCATATAAATACAGCCCCATTCTTCCAGCATCGGAAACGTGCATTTTTTTGGAGCTGTCCTGTTTGGAAAATTCTGTTTCCAGTTCTGCCAAAAATACAAACGGAAATTCCAGCCCCTTGGAACGGTGCATGGTTTTCAGGAACACCGCACAATCTGCCCCGTTGGAGGGGTTCGCCTGCTCTAAATCCCGGTCATGTTCCAACAGGGCATCAATATACCGCAAAAAGCCAGTCACACCGCCGGTAAAGGCTGCCTGTCCCTGTGCCTCATACTGTCTGGCATACTGAATCAGCAAGTTTAAGTTGGCACGTTTTTTCTCGCCGTCCTGATACAGCTGCATAACGGAGAGAAAGTCCGTAGTATCATAGATCTCCCGAATCAGTTCTTCCAGCGGTAATGTGGTGCTATCTGTTCGCAGCTGTTGAAAAATCTGCCAGAACGAACGGCATTTCTCCCGAAATGGCTCTGGCAACTGCTGTACCGCCTCCAGTAATTCCGGTGTTGCCAGCTGTTCCGCATCGCCAGCCGCCACGCTCAACACATAATAAAGAGATGCCTTGCGGTCAAGCAGCCGCAGCATGGAGATTTCATCCATGGAAAATTGAAACATCGGCGAGGCAAGCACGGCAACCAGTGGAATTTCCAAAAGCGGATTGTCCAGAATCCGCAGCATATTCAATAAGATGGTGATTTCCCGTGCCTTTAAGTATCCCTGTTCCTCGACTTTTTTCACAGGGATTTGCAGGGCTTCCAATGCCTTTGCATACTTCTGACAGGGCTTTCCTTTTCGCAGCAGAATGCAGAAATCGCCCGGCTGACAGGGGCGAACCGTTCCGTTTTTCTCTAACACCGGATACCCACTTTGTAACATCTGTTGAATGGTGTGTGTAATCCATGTCACCTGGAAATCAGCGGTTTCTGTTTCCGGTAAAAACGCAACCTCCACGCCCTGTTGATGTTCCGGAAGAGATTGATAACCCGTTGCTCCGGGATACAGCCATTCCGACGGGTCATAGGAAACGGTATCTGTTCCCTGCATGATGTGAGAGAAAATCAGATTCACAAACTGCAAGACTGCATCGGAACTGCGGAAATTTTTATTCAGCTTGATGCATCGCATACGTGGCTGGTCGGTTTGTTGGCTTTCCCGTTCCGCAAACCGCACACACTGCAAAAAGTTTTTCGGATTTGCCAGCCGGAATTGATAGATGGATTGCTTGACATCGCCCACCAAAAATACATTATCTCCATATTGCAGCGTTCCGTCTGCATCTTTTTGGCAGCCATGCGAAAGCAACTTGAAAATCATATCTTGTTTATTGTTCGCATCCTGATATTCGTCAATCATAATGATTTGATATTCATCAGAGAGGGCTTTTGCCAGTGGGCTTTGTGTGAGAAGACCGTCCTGCATCTCTGACAGCAACTGCAAGGTCATCCGTTCCCCATCATCAAAACTCAAGGCATTTCGCTGTACTTTTTTCGTCCAGAGCACCTGTTCAATGTCCTCCGACAATGCAAACAGAATCGGCAGTAATTCCCGATGTGCCTGAAAATCCTCCCGACAATACGGCAATGTTTCCTGTAACTCTGTGAACAGGGCTTTCATGTCCGCATCATACTGTTTCCGCTGATCTCGTATCTGCTCAAATAAAGCGGTACTGGAAACGGTTTTTCGCTTGGTGGGATAGCGTTTTCCTGCCCGTGCATCCAGATGATTTTGAATGATTTTCAGAATCTGTTCCGCATCTGCCGGCTGCTGCTGTAGCGCGTGTAACAGAGCGTGCATCGTGTCAAAATCCACACCGATCCATTCCGCAACATTGTTCTTTTCTTCATAGAGGTCTTCGGATAATGCATACAACCGTTCCACTTCGTCCGTGAGAACAGCAGCCTTTTCCTGCATCAGGTTCAGAAATTCCAGATAGTCCGGATTTTCTGCATCCGGCACGGAAAACCGCTGTAAAACCTGCTGTTTCCACTGCTCCGGAAATGGAATCGAGGCGAGAAACGTCTTTAATTCCAGCAATAATTCTTCTAAGGCTTGATCGGTATGGTTGCAGAAGGCATTCCAAAGCAGCTGCATCTCAGCTGCTCGCTCGATATACCAGCGGTTCAACACTTCGTCAACTGCTGCACGGAATAGCAAGTCCTGCTCAGTTTCGTCCATGACCCGAAAGCTGGAGGTGATTTCGCCATCACCCAAATGCTCCCGAATCAAATCAAAACAAAATGCATTGATGGTGCTGATTTTCGCCGCTGGCAATAGCAATTGCTGCTGCCGCAACCAACGATTTTCCGGTTCTTCGGTAATTCGCTTTTCAAATGCTGCCTGCAACCGCTGTTTCATCTCCGCAGCTGCATCGTTTGTGAACGTCACCACGATCATCCGGTCAGCAAAGACTTTCTCTGTGGGATCAGATAAAATCTGAATCAGCCGTTCCACCAGAACAGAGGTTTTTCCGCTGCCGGCAGCTGCCGAAACAATCAAGCTGCTATTTCGCAGAGTAATTGCCTGCTGCTGTTCATTTGTCCATGCCATGTTCAGATGCCTCCCACATTTTTAATAGTTCCAGCATGGCTTCCTGTGCATCCGGCTCAGTCGTCCGGCAGGGCTGCTGCTGAAGATTTCCGCAAATATCCTGATAATTGCAATACTTGCAGACGGTTTTCTTCGGTAAAATCAGCGGATTTGCTGCAATGTCCCCCTGATAGATCTGCTGGGCAGTCTGTTTCAAGGTTTCCATCACATAGCGATACAGGGCATGAAAGGCGGATTCCGACAGATAAACATCGTTCTTTCCGGTGATGAGTTCTGATGCTCCGCTTGTGCCAGCTTTCAGCTTCGCCGGAATATAAATGCCCTTTCCATCTGGTTCCATGCAGCGAATGCGTTCGGCATCGTCAATCAACAAGCCGCTCATCCGGTAGGCATCCTGCTCCAACTCCTGCTTGGACTTGGCACTGCCCCGTTCCTGATTCGTCTTTACACCGCCAGCCGGCATATACAAAACACCGCCAATTTTGGCATCTTGCAGCGGTGTCTGATTATAAATCAGCGAGAACAGATAAATTAACATCTGCATATCCAACCCATACCGCAGATTTCCAAACGAAAAGCTTTTCGTTCCACTCTTATAGTCAATGATCCGCACACAGGTTTTCCCATCCAGTTCGCAGGTATCCACACGGTCAATAATCCCTTCAATTTGCAGGCTGTGCCCGTCCTCTGTCAGGGCTTTCAGCGGTGGGAATGCCGTATGATTCTGAATCGGCAATTCCAAATAATGCGGATAGAATCGAGTTTGCCGCAATTCTGCCTGTACGTGCAGCAAGGTGATCAATAGCTGTCGCTGGACTTCTGCATAAACCGCATAACTTCGAGGGTCTTTGGAGAAATCGCCGCCCAGTGCGGTATTCCAATACTGATTGACCCAGTGCTGCAATTTTTCTTCCATTTCTTCGGGCGTGAGTGCCAGAAATGCATCTCGTGTATGATTCCGCAGCATCTGCTCCAGACAATAATGAATCAGATTTCCCTGATTCACAGGGTCTAACTGGATTTTTTTCCGTGCATACAGATGCAATGCACTGCCACAGAAAAACTGAAACGGACAGAGCCGATAGGCTTCTAATTTTGATGCAGACAGATGCAGCTGCTTGCCCAGAAGCTGTTCCATATGCTTGGGTTCTGTAATGGAGAAGTCCATTTGCTGATGCACACTCTGCAAATAGGCGATTTTTTGAGCATAGACGGGCTGCTGCTGCAAAACGTGCTGCACGGCTGCAATTGCAGCAGAACGCTCCGAAAAGTTCCGGACATAGTGATAATAGGCGGACTGCATGGTAGTTGCATAATAAGAAAGTGGGATTTGAGCTTCTGTCTGTAACAACTGCTTGCCGTTCGGAAACCATTCTGGTATCTGTCCCAACAAGAAGGATGGGTAGCTTTTTTGGTTGGCAGTATCCACCAGCGGATACGTCAAGTAGAGTTCCTGAGCCGGAGCAGAAATCGTTTTATAGACGGCAAGCCGTTCATCCGCCAGTATTTTTTGCAACGATTTCCGGATGACTAACTGCTTTTCCTCCATCAGGCGGTATTCCCGTTCGGAAAATAAATCTGCTGCCAGTCCGGTTGCTGGAAATGCCCCTTCGCTGCAATGAATAACAAATACGATTTTCGGGTCACGCAGACGAGAACGTCCGGTCTGCCCAATCAAAACCGCATCCAAAGTGCGAGGTGGTGTTGCATAGGTAATCGTCTGAAACAGATAAGAAACCGTCTGACAAAAATCTGCCGTTGTCATTGGCTTTTTGCAGTATAAGCGGTAAATGGTATCTAAAATCGAGAGAAACTGCTCCCAGATGTATTTTGCATCCTGCTGCTGGGCAATTGTTTTTTCTGCATCCTCGGATTGACAGGAGGCGGAAAGCTGTTCCAGCAACTTTGTTTTCTCTATGTGTTCATACAAGGCATTGCAATAATCTGTCCCCGTATTGCAGTTAAAGAATGCCTGCTTCAGCTCTAAAATCGGCGTTACCAACTGCTGCCGAGTCTGCTCCATCTCTGCTTGTTCTTCCTGCAAGGATTCTTTTTCCGGTACGGGGAACGGTACTTCCCACGTTTTTCCTTTGATGTCCCACTGATAACAATAGTTTTCCAGTTTCGATAGAGCGAGCCAATCACAGCCGGAAAAGCCTGCCTTTGCATATCGTAACAGACAATCCGTCTGCAAATGCCGCTGCTGTACCAGTTCCAGCAGGGTCAACAGGGATACGGAAAACGGATGATGCAGAACCGAAACTGCCGTATCCAGATAAAACGGCAATTCATAGCGAGAAAATGCATGGTGCACAATTGGGCGGTATGCCTCTAAATCGTTGGTCAGAATGGCAATGTCGTTGCAGTGCAAGGTATCATCCTGCATCAGCTGCTTCCGAATGGTTGCACAGACATATTCCAACTCAGAAACCGCATCTCGTGCTTCAAAAATATGAATGTGCTGTGCCTGTTCCGGACAGGCTGCAATCGAACCCGACCGGAAAACTGTCTTGCTCAGATAGGCAAGGTCTACACTGGAAAACCGCTTTGTTTCTGCACAGAACTGCACATCACTGGCAATGTGAAACCGCTTCGCCAGTTCGAGCATCCGGTTTCGGGTTTCCTGTACGGTTGCAAAGAGCGTATCTGCGGATTCGCTCTGTTCTTCCATTCGCAGCGTGATATAAATATCAGCCGCTGTTCCAACCATGACCTCCAGCATTGCATATTCATCTTCGGTGAAGCTTTCAAATTCATCAATGAAAATGGTCTTTCCAAGGAAAAAGTCTGCTCCATTGGCAATGCTGGCTGCCTCTGTAATATCCGTCAAGGCATCCTGCAAATGATGTTCTTCCAAAAGTGATTCGTATTCCCGATAGATGTTTGCAACATCCTGCAACTTATCCCGCAGCCGTCCGGAGCATTGCTGTGCCGTTTCAAAGAGGGCGGAGGAGTCTGTTCCGTTCCGCCGCAGCACCGATAAAATTTGTTCGAGGTGCTCCATGAAGTCGGTCTTTCCACACTGTCGGTCAAAAAAATACAGCACTTGATTTTGCCGAACCGTCTGTACTGCCTGCAAGAACAGGGCTTTCCGAACGGTCGCATCGGCATATTGTGCTGCATGTTTCCCATATTTCTGAAACAGCATCCGGCTGATGGAAGTGAAGCTGTGGGTTTCCAACTGATTAAAGGCAGTTGCACCTAAAAAGTGATAGAGTTTTTTATCAAATTCATAGGAAAATTGTTCCGGAACGAGAATGATGCAATCCGGCTCTTGGGGCAGCAGCTGTCGAATCCTCTGCATGAGCAGGGTTGATTTTCCGGTTCCAGCACCGCCAGCGATGATGTGTAACATGAAGAATCTCCTTGTAAATAGAAAATACTGCAAGGCAGAAGTACCTTACAGTATTCTTTTCTCTTAAAGATTGGTTTCAACACTGATTTCCCGATGAGGAACAGGCGTTGAAAAGACGATTTGCGTAGACGTATTGCCGAACCGCTGAATTTTTCCGATAAACGTATCCAATTCCTGTGTGGACGGGAATGAAACCTTGATCAGCATCGAATAAACACCAGTGACACAGTTACATTCCAATACATTCGGACAGCTGTTAATGAAAGGATAAAATTCCGCTTTCTGGTCAGCAGACAATTCCAAATTGATAAATGCGGTAATATGATACCCCAACTTTTGCCGGTCAATAATCGTATTATATCCCAAAATAATTCCCTGTTTTTCCAGCTTATCGATTCTGGAGGAAACAGCAGGTGCTGATAAAAATACTTTTGATGCCAGTACTTTCAGCGGTGCTCTCGCATTTTCCTGTAGCAATGTAATCAGCATTGCATCAATTTTATCCATCACGGAATCTCCTTTCCAAACTTTCATTTTTTTTGCATGCCATTCCAAAAAGCAGCATGCCATTGCATATGACAATATTATAACAAAGAAAGATGTACGAACGTTAAATTTAAAATAAAACTTTTATGCAAACTTTCTTTTTTTATTTTTTTCGGTTGTGAATCCGATTTTTCGTTTGTTGTACCTCTTGTAAATTCGTGTTGAGATACTGTTCGGTTTCGGTTAATAAGTGCATGACATAACTTTCCGAGGCGTTCTTGATTTCCTCAGAGGCAGCCTGTGCCTTGGTCAGCATTTCCACTGCCCGTTCCCGTGCTTCCATGGTAATGGTCTGTTGTTCCACCAATTTTTTGGCACGCTGTTCGGCTTCCTGCACAATGCGTTCCCCGTTGGTCTGGGCTTCTTGGATGATGCGGTCGCAGTCAAATTCAATCAGCTTTGCACGGCGGATTTCCTCCGGCTTATTCATCCGCATATCGTTGATCAGTTCTCGCAGCCGGTCACCGTCGACAATCACTTTATGGGAGGCAAATGGAATTGGCTTCGCATGATCCAAAAGCTGATCCATCAAATCCAGGATTTCATCAATTTTCATGTTGGTAACTCCTTTGAGAGGCGTTGCAAAATCTCATCGTGCAGCACATCCGGAACAAAATGCCGAATATCGCCGTTGAATGCCGCAATTTGTTTCACGACACTGGAACTGAGATACATATTTTCAGTGCAGGCAGTCAAGAAAATCGTTTCTGCCTGGTCATATAGCTTTTTGTTGGCAAGTGCCATTTGAAATTCATATTCAAAGTCGCTGACTGCCCGCAAGCCCTTGACAATCGCAATTGCATGCACGTCCCGCACATAGTCCACCAATAGCCCACCGGAAAGGTCAACTCGCACATTCGGCAAATCGGTCGTCACCCGTGTAATCATGGAAACCCGTTCCTGTGGGGTAAAACTCTCATTGGATTTCATGATATTTTTGGAAACCAACACAATCAATTCATCAAACAGCTTCGAGGCACGACGGATGACATCCAGATGCCCCACTGTTACCGGGTCGAAACTTCCGGGATAAACTGCAATTCTTTTCAATTTTGCGTCACTTCTTCCTTATAAATGTACACGGTTACTGCAATGCTGCCGTACGAATACGTTTTCTTTTTCCGCCAGACACCCAGTTCCTCCGGCAGTTCCAATTCCCGTTCGTGTTCACAGATAATCTTTCCATCCGGTGCAACGTGGTGTTCCAACAGCAACAGCATTTCCTGAATGGTATCGTGCCGATACGGCGGGTCTAAAAAGACCAAATCCCATTGCATCGTGGGGGCACTGCTCTTTAAGAATGCAGCGGCTTCCGTCTGAATGACTTCTGCCTGCTCCGAAAAGCCAGCGGCTGCGACATTCTCCCGAATGACAGACAGTGCCTTTGGAGAATGGTCAATCAGATATGCCCGTTTTGCTCCACGGCTCAACGCTTCCAGCCCCAGCTGTCCGCTGCCTGCAAACAAATCCAGAACAGTTGCCTGCGGCAAGTCAAACTGAATGGAGGAGAAAATGGCTTCTTTCACCTTTTCGGTGGTTGGGCGAACATCCATTCCCTCTAACGTCTTTAATCGTCTGCCCCGTGCCGTTCCAGAAATAATTCGCATAACTGCCTTGCTCCTATCTTCTAATTTCTTACATTTCTTGTTGAATGAACGTATATAATGCTTCCCCGACTGCCTGCGAAACACCGGCGGCTTTCGCAAGTTCCTCTGCCGAGGCTGCTTTCAACTGTTCTTTTGTCTTAAATTGCACCAACAACGCCTGTGCCTTTTTCTCCCCAATGCCCTTGACCTGCGTCAGCTCCAACGCATATGACGTTTTCTTATGATGGCTTCGCATATAGGTGATTGCATAGCGATGGACTTCATCCTGAACCTGCGTCAGAAAATGAAAGGCGGCACTAGTACGGGAAACGGTAATTTCTCCGCCATCCTTGGCAATTGCACGGGTACGGTGCTTCTGGTCTTTGACCATGCCATACAAGGGAATGTGCAGCTGTAATTCCTCTAACACAGTCTGCACGGCATGGACATGTCCCTGTCCGCCATCCAGTAAAATCAAATCCGGTGTTTTGCAGAATCCAGCATCCCCGTCTTGCTTCACCAGATGCAGCAACCGCCGCCGCAAGACCTGCTGCATACAAGCATAGTCATCCTGCCCCGGCATTTGCTCCAACGAAAAGCGTTTGTATGCCTTTTTGGCTGGCTTGCCCTTCTGGAAAACAACCATCCCAGCTACCATCGATGTGGCAGCTAAGTTGGAAATGTCATAAGCTTCAATCCACTCCGGCGTTGCCGGAAGTCCCAGCACCTGTTTCAACTCTTCCAATGCCTGAATCTCTTTGCCCGTCCGGCTCATCTGGAGGGCAAGCGTTTCGTTGGCATTGTGTTTCGAGAGCTGCAAAATGTGTGCAGCTGCTCCACGCTGCGGAACAGATAGCCGAACACGATGTCCTGCCCGTTCTGTGAGCATTTTTTGCAGCAGTTCCATATTTTCCAGCGGTACGGGCAATAGCAAATCGCTTGGAATTTTTTCCGCCTGGTCATAATACTGCCCGATAAAAGACGCTAACAGTCCGGCGGTGGGTTCTACCTGTGAAAACAGATACGTCTGTTTATCAAAAAGTCTTCGATTCCGATATAAAAGCAGAGAAATGCACTGCTTTCCGCCGCTTTCGCTGACTGATAGCACATCGGCTTCTTTTATATCCGAATCGAGAATTTTTTGTGTTTCGCCTGCTTTGGCAATGGCTTTCATACGGTCTCGCAAAATGGCTGCCCGTTCAAAATCCAGCCGTTCCGCAGCTGCTTCCATTTCCTGTTGCATTTGCTGCACGGATGCTGTGCTGCCGTTTTTGAGGTAGGCAATCGCCTGTTGAATGATTTCCTGATATGCCTGCTGGGAAATATTCCCCCGACAAAGCCCCATGCACTGTTGCAAGTGATAATTCAGGCAAGGTCTGCCCCGGTGAAACGATGCCGGAAACGATTTCTGACAGGTTGGCAGCCGGAACACCTTGTTCACTTCTTTGACTGCCTCTTTTGCAACAAATCCGCTCATATAAGGGCCTAAATACGTCCCTTTTTTCTCCTTGTTCTGCTGAACGGAGAACCGGGGAAATGGTTCATCGGAAATGAAAATATAATGGTATCCCTTATCATCTTTCAGGAGAATGTTATATTTTGGCTGATACTGTTTAATCAGACTGCATTCCAACACCAACGCCTCATATTCCGAAT
Organism: uncultured Ruminococcus sp.; assembly: GCA_902464115.1. Lineage (GTDB taxonomy): Bacteria > Bacillota > Clostridia > Oscillospirales > Ruminococcaceae > Ruminococcus_C. Next base: position 17,312 of record CABQIF010000004.1, read on the forward strand.
CGGTCACGATGAAATCGTAATCATAGACCGATGCCACCATACTGGCAACCTTTGGCGTATGGTCAGCGGAAACCCGAAAATAACTGGTCACCCGATTTTTCAGATTTTTCGCCTTTCCCACATAGATAATTGTTTTCTTCTCATTTTTCATGAGATAGACACCCGGAGATGTCGTCAATTTCGCTGTTTTCTCTCTTAAAAACGGCAATCTTGGATTCATAAAGCACCTCCGGATGTATGCATCCCAATCTCGTTACTGTAATGCCTGTAATGCACGCTGTCCGATGTCGTGCCGATAGTGGACGTTCTCCCACTGAATCTTTGCAACGCCTGCATAAGCCTTTTCCAATGCAGCCGGCAAGTTTTCTGCGGTTGCCGTCACACCGAGCACTCTTCCGCCAGCGGTCAACAGCTGCTGTCCATCTTCTGCCAGCTTTGTTCCGGCATGATAAACGGTGCAGCCTGCTACCTGTCCGCCATCATCCAGACCGGAGATTGCAAGACCGGTTTCATACTTTTTCGGATAGCCGCCGCTTGCCATAACGACACAAGCTGCACAGCCATTCTTCCAGACAACCGGCAATTCTGCCAGCTTCTGTTCCGAAATTGCACGCATAATATCAACCAAATCGGTTTCCAGCAGCGGCAACACAACCTGTGTTTCCGGATCGCCAAACCGACAGTTATATTCAATGACCTTTGGGCCATTCGGTGTCAGCATCAAGCCGAAATACAGACAGCCTTGGAACGGTCTGCCCTCTGCCTGCATCGCCCGAATGGTCGGCAGGAAGATGGTTTCCATACAAGTATCTGCAATTTCTTTCGTATAATACGGGTTCGGTGCAACTGTTCCCATACCGCCGGTATTCAAGCCCTTGTCCTGGTCGAGTGCCCGCTTGTGATCCATCGAGGACACCATCGGAACAACGGTCTTGCCGTCTGTAAAGGAAAGTACCGACACTTCCGGCCCTGTCAGAAATTCTTCTACAACAACGGTGCTGCCGCTTTCGCCGAACATCTTATCTTCCATCATGCTCTTGACAGCCTGTTCTGCTTCTTCCAGATTGGCTGCAATGATAACGCCTTTTCCCAGAGCCAGACCATCTGCTTTGATGACGGTCGGGAACTGATTTTCCTGCTTGATGTACGCAATCGCTGCATCTGCATCGTGGAAAATTTCATACTTTGCGGTCGGAATGTGATACTTCTTCATCAATTCCTTGGAGAATGCCTTGCTGCCTTCGATGATTGCAGCCGCCTGATTCGGGCCAAAGGTTGCAAATCCAGCTGCCTGCATGGCATCGACCATACCCAATACCAGTGGGTCATCTGGTGCAACAAAGACCAGATCCACTGCCAGCTGCTTTGCCAGTGCAACCATGCCTTCTACATCGGTTGCCTTGACCGGAAAGCATTCTGCATCTTTGGAGATTCCGCCGTTTCCCGGTGCACAGTACAGGGCATCCACCTGTTTGCTTTCTTTCAGTTTGCGGATAATGGCGTGTTCTCTGCCGCCGCCGCCAACAACTAAAATTTTCATGGATTCTTTCTCTCCTGTCTGACTGACGGGCTGCCAGCGATACCGGCAGCCTGCCAATTCCAATTTCTCTTAGTGGTGGAAGAACCGAATGCCGCAGAATGCCATGACCATATGATACTTGTTGCAAGTCATAATAACATGGTCATCCCGAATCGAACCGCCCGGTTCTACAATATAGGTGACACCGCTCTTGTGTGCCCGTTCGATGTTATCGCCAAACGGGAAGAAGGCATCTGAACCCAGACAAACATCGGTATTCTGTGCCAGCCATGCCTTCTGTTCTTCTTTCGTGAAGACTTCCGGCTTTACCTTGAAGATGTTTTCCCATGCACCATCTGCCAGAACATCCATGTATTCATCCGAGATGTAAACATCAATAGCATTGTCCCGGTCTGGGCGGCGAATGCCGTCTACAAATTGCAGACCCATTACCTTTGGATGCTGCCGCAGCCACCAGATATCTGCCTTGTTACCAGCCAGTCTGGTGCAATGGATTCTGGACTGCTGTCCAGCACCGATACCGATTGCCTGTCCATCCTTGACATAGCAAACAGAATTGGACTGGGTATATTTCAGGGTAATCAGAGAAATCAGCAGGTCGTGCTTCTTGTCTTCCGGCAAGTTCTTGTTCTCTGTTACGATGTTTTCCAGCATGCTTTCATCAATTTTCAGGTTGTTTCTGCCCTGTTCAAAGGTCACGCCGAATACCTGTTTCCGTTCCAGTGCGGCTGGTTCATAGGATGGGTCGATCTGAATGATATTATAGGTGCCCTTCCGCTTGGATTTCAGGATCTCAAGTGCTTCCGGTTCATAGCCCGGTGCAATGATTCCGTCAGAAACTTCCCGCTGAATCATCTTTGCAGTCGGAACGTCACAAACATCCGACAGTGCGATGAAGTCACCATAAGAAGACATTCGATCTGCACCTCTTGCTCTTGCATAAGCACAAGCCAGCGGAGAAAGTTCGCCCAAATCATCGACAAAATAAATCTTCTTTAAGGTATCGGAAAGCGGCTTGCCAATGGCAGCCCCTGCCGGAGAAACGTGCTTAAACGAAGTTGCTGCACAATATCCGGTTGCCTGCTTTAATTCCCGTACCAGCTGCCAGCCGTTGAACGCATCCAGCAGGTTGATATAACCCGGCTTGCCGTTCAATACGGTAATCGGCAGATCGCTGTTATCTGCCATAAAGATTCTGGATGGTTTCTGATTCGGATTGCATCCATATTTCAATTGCATTTCTGAAGCCATAACTGCATCTCCCTCTTGTTTATTGGTTCTTGTTGACAATCCGTGTTTCTGCCTTGCCGGTTTTCAGGTCGATAAACCGTACAAACAGAGAAACCTTGTTTTCCGGATTCAGGCTATCCCAAACGGCATTGGTAAAGGTGTCAATATCGCCTTCAATGGCAACCTTTTCCGGTTCGCCTTCAAAGCTCGGCAGCGGATTTCCATCGCCCTGATAGGTGTGAATGAAATGCCCCACGCCAGCAATCGGGTTGGAATAAGTAAAGGTATATCTCTGGCAGGAATCCGGATTGCCGTCTGCACTCTTCAGAATGGACAGGGCATACTGATAGCCGTCTTTCCGTTCGATGATGCCAGAAATACGAGGGGTATAGTTCGGAGCATCCGGTTCAAATTCCCGAATCCGCAGGGATTCTTCAAAGGTCTTTCCAGCCAGCATCTGGTCATAAACCGTGTCGGTCTGGTCGCCATTGGTGACAATGGTAGTATCGCCCAGCACCCGAACCGGTGCATAGATGATCAGGCTTGGGTCAACCATCTTGGATGGGTCAAATGCCTGTGTGCGAATGCCGTCGCCATCGGTTACAAATACCCGATTCCGGCTGTTTTCGCTTCTGCCCATGATGAAATAAGCAGCAACTGCAGATGCACCATCTGCGGATGTTCCCAGTACGATGCCTCTGCCCGGGTAAGCATTCTGTTTCAATGTATCAAAAAGATTGTTGGTCTTCATAAATCTGTTCTTGCCTCTCTTTGCGTTTTCCAGTTGGACGAATGGGGGTCAGGACAGCTTTGGCTGTTCCAAAAGGGTCACTTTGTTGTCATGCACTTCCAGCTTGTCTGCACAGAACAGCCGAACGGCTTCCGGCAGCAGCTTCCATTCTGCTTCTTCCATGATTCGCTTTTGCAGGGTCTGCGGCGTGTCGCCCTCTTCCACTGCAACCGGCTTTTGTAAAATAATCGGCCCACCGTCTGCAATTTCGTTGACGAAATGCACGGTTGCACCAGAATATTTCACGCCCCGTTTCAGGGCACATTCATGCACCCGCAAACCATAGAATCCCTCTCCGCAGAACGCCGGAATCAGGGATGGATGCACGTTGATGATCCGGTTTGGATAAGCAGCAATGATGCGTTCATCTAAAATGGTCAGGAATCCGGCAAGGACAATCAAGTCTGCCTGTTCTTCCTTCAATGCCAGCAGCATTGCATCTGTATAAGCAGAGAAATCCGGATAGTCTTTCTTTGCAATGACTCTTGACTTGACATGGAACTGTTCTGCCCGACGCAGGGCGTAGGCATCGCCCCGAGAGGAGATCACGCAAGTAATCGAACCGCCCGGAAATGCCCCTGCCTGCTCTGCCTCCAGCAGTGCCTGCAAATTCGTTCCGCCACCGGAAACCAGTACAATGATGTTTTTCATCGGAAACCGTCCTTACTTCAGGATAACGCCTTCATCAGAAGAAACCAATGTACCCAGTACATAAGCATCTTCTCCGGCAGCGTGCAGCGTTTCCAGAGCCTTATCTGCATCTTCCTGTGCCACGCATACCATCATACCAACGCCCATGTTAAAGGTGTTGAACATGTCGTGTTCCGGAATGTTGCCCGTCTTTGCAACCAAATCGAAAATCGGCAGTACCTTGACATCCTTCTTTTCGATCTGTGCGGACAAGCCCTTCTTCAATGCTCTCGGAATGTTTTCATAGAATCCGCCGCCGGTGATGTGTGCGATGGACTTTACTGTTACCTGTTCCAGCAGGGACAGAATCGGCTTTACATAGATCTTGGTCGGCATCAGCAGAGCTTCGCCCAGGGTTGTGCCCAGTTCCGAGAAATGGCGAGCCAGATTCTGGCTGTTCACAGTAAAGACCTTCCGAATCAGAGAATAGCCGTTGGAATGAATCCCGCTGGACGGGAGTGCAATCAGGACATCCCCTTCCTTCTGGGTGTTCAGATCCAAAACCTTCTTCTTATCCACCAGACCAACTGCAAAGCCAGCCACGTCGTATTCATCCACCGGATAGAAGCCCGGCATTTCAGCGGTTTCGCCGCCAACCAGTGCACAGCCAGCCTGTACGCAGCCTTCTGCCACACCGGAAACAATTTCTGCAACCTTTTCCGGAACGTTCTTGCCCAATGCAATATAGTCCAGGAAGAACTGCGGCTTTGCACCACAGCAAATAATATCATTGACGCACATTGCCACGCAGTCAATCCCGATGGTGTTGTGTCTGTCCATCAGGAATGCGATTTTCAGCTTTGTACCAACGCCGTCTGTACCGGAAACGAGCACCGGATGTTCCATGCCGGTTACGTCCAGTTCATACAGTCCGCCGAAACCGCCGATGCCGGTCAGCACATTGTCTGTCATGGTGCGTGCGATATGTTTCTTCATTAAGTCGACTGCTCGATAGCCAGCTGTTACGTCAACACCGGCTTTTTTGTAGCTTTCTGAGTAGCTCTTCATGCTTTTTGATTCCTCCACGGCAATTATTCACCGATTTTACTTTCAAATTTGTCTTTTGGCATTTCTTTCGGCACTGCAATCGGATATGTTCCATCAAAACAGCCCGTGCAGAACCAATCCTCCTCCTGTAAATCCGGAGAAGTCAGGGATTTTACGCCCTTTAAGCTCAGATATCCGAGAGAATCTGCTCCGATATAGGAACAGATTTCCGGAATCGTCATCTGGCAGGCAATCAGGTTTTCCCGGCTGTCAATATCCACGCCGAAATAGCAAGGGTTGGTGAACGGCGGACACGAAATCCGCATATGCACTTCCTTTGCACCTGCTTCCCGCAATAAGTTTACAATCCGCTTACAGGTTGTCCCTCTGACAATGCTGTCATCCACCAGTACAACCCGTTTTCCTCTTACGACACTTTTCAGAACATTCAGCTTGATGCGAACGGAATTGGTTCGCATTTTCTGAGATGGCTGAATAAATGTACGGCCTACATAACGGTTTTTGACAAAACCGACCCCATAGGGAATGCCCGATGCCATCGAAAGCCCCAGTGCGGCATCCAGACCGCTGTCTGGAACACCGACAACAACATCTGCTTCCACCGGATGCTCCTGCCAAAGAATCCGACCAGCGTTCAGCCGTGCGGTGTGCACACAAGTGCCTTCAATCACAGAGTCCGGACGTGCAAAATACACATATTCAAACACACACATCGACCGCTTCTGTCCGCAGTGTGTCCGAATGGAATGTACCTTGCAATCTTCGACCACGACAATTTCTCCGGGTTCAATATCTCGCTCAAATTCCGCATCCACACTATCCAGTGCACAGGATTCAGATGCGAATACAATGCTGCCATCCTTGCAGCGACCCATACAAAGCGGACGGAATCCGTGGGGGTCTCTTGCTGCAATCAGCTTGTTCGGCGACATCACGACCAGTGAATATGCACCCTTCAGGTCATACATTGCATACTCAACGGCTTCTTCAATCGAAGAACGCTGTAACCGCTGCTCTGTAATCGCATAAGAGATGACTTCTGTATCATTGGTGGTGTGAAAGATCGCACCTTTTAACTCATATCGTTCCCGCAGTTCTCTGGAATTCGTGAGATTCCCGTTGTGGGCAATGGACATCGAACCTTTCACGTGCCGTACTACGATCGGCTGTGCATTTGCACGGTTCGGTTTTCCGGTTGTGGAATACCGAACATGACCGATGGAGATATTGCCGTGTCCGAGTTTTTCCATGTCCTCTGCTTTAAACACTTCCGGTACTAAGCCCAGATCTTTGTGATGGGCGAAAACGCCTCTGTCATTTACGACGATTCCGCAGCTTTCCTGCCCCCGATGCTGGAGCGCATACAAAGCTGCATAGGTCATTGCTGCTACATCGGTTGTGTGTGGTGCATAAACACCAAATACGCCGCATTCCTCATGCAGTCCTGTCATCAACTTCAATCATTCCCTTCCACTCCAACAATAGGAGCAAAGCTGACATTCTGGCTTTCCGACCGCCTGAACGGTTCCCTCTAAGGACTGGAACTCTAAGGAAGTCAGCTTCAATCGCCGGCAAATCTCATCTCTGAGCAGTTTGCCTCGTTCCGTATTGGAATTGCTGTATTCATGAATGTATTTTATTCCGTCAATGCCTTCGTGTTCGTCAATAATCTGTCGTGCAATCAGCTCTAATTCTGATGTGCTTCTTGAAAAATTGAGGTACTTGCAGCCATACATAATCGGCGGACAGGCTGAACGCATATGCACTTCTTTTGCCCCGTTCTCATAGAGAAATTCCACCGTTTCCCGCATCTGTGTGCCTCTTACAATGCTGTCGTCTACAAACAGCAGCTTTTTGCCCTCAATCAAATCATGCACTGGAATCAGCTTCATTTTTGCAACTTTATTCCGCATGGTCTGGCTGGTCGGCATAAAGCTTCTCGGCCAAGTTGGCGTATACTTAATAAACGGTCTTGCAAACGGAATGCCGCTGCGGTTTGCATAGCCGATGGCGTGCGGAACGCCGGAATCCGGCACACCGCACACATAATCGACATCGGGCAATTTTCCGTTTTTGATATCCGTTTCCGCCATGATCTCCCCGTTTCGGGTACGCATCATTTCAACGTTGACCCCTTCATAGCACGCATTCGGATAGCCGTAATACGTCCACAGGAATGTACAGATCTTCATTTCATCTGTTCCTTCCTGTAAGATCTCATAGCCATCCTTTGTGAGCTTGAGAATCTCACCTGCCTTTAATTCGTGGCAGGTCTGGTAGCCTAATTTCTGATAGGCGAACGATTCAAACGAGAAGCAGAATCCATCCGACCGCTTCCCGATGAGAATCGGCAGCCGCCCCATCTTATCTCTTGCACAGATAATGCTGTCCTCTGTCATGATGACCAAGGACATTGTGCCTTGAATTTTTTCTTGTGCATAGCGAATGCCTTCCACAAAAGAAGACCGCTGTGCAATCAGAGCTGCAATCAATGCACCAGAATTGATGCTGCCGCTGCTCATGGTTTCAAAGTTTGCACAGCCCTTGTCCAGCAATTCTTCGGACAAGGTTTCTGCATTGGTGATGACACCAATCGAACAGATTGCATAAAGTCCCAGCTGAGAGCGAACCATAATTGGTTGCGGGTCAGTATCGCTGATACAGCCGATGCAGATATTGCCCCGCATTCTCTCTACGTCCTTTTCAAATTTCGTCCGGAACGGGGAGTTTTCAATGCTGTGGATATTTCTCTGAAATCCCAGTGCCGGAGAAAATGCGGTCATACCGCCCCGTCTTGTACCCAGGTGTGAATGATAATCTGTTCCAAAAAATACGTCTGAAATGCAGTCGTTTGCGGAAACTGCACCAAAAAATCCGCCCATATAATCTTATTCTCCAAAAATTCTGTGCATAACTTCCTGATATGCTTCTTCTGTACCGCCCATATCTCTTCTGAACCGGTCTTTATCCAGCTTTTCGTTGGTCTTAACGTCCCACAGACGGCAGGTATCCGGAGAGATTTCATCTGCCAGAATAATCGTGCCATCAGCCAGACGACCAAATTCAATCTTGAAGTCGATCAGACGGATACCGATCTTCAGGAAGAATTCCTTCAGTACTTCGTTTACCTTTGCAGTATAGGTCTTGATGGTCTTGATTTCTTCTTCAGTTGCCAGACCCAGAGCCAGTGCATAATCATCGTTGATGAACGGGTCGTTCAGTTCATCGCACTTATAACTGAATTCAATAATCGGACGGAGCAGAGCCTTGCCTTCTTCAACGCCCATTCTCTTGGAAAAACTGCCGGCTGCTACGTTTCTTACGATGACTTCCAGCGGTACGATAGAAACCTTCTTCACTGCGGTTTCCCGGTCGCTCAGTTCTTCTACCAGATGTGTCGGTACGCCAGCGGCTTCGAGCTGCTTCATGATGTAGTTGGACATTTTATTGTTGATCACGCCCTTGCCTACGATCGTGCCCTTCTTTTCGCCGTTGAATGCAGTTGCATCGTCCTTATAATCTACGATCACAATGCCTTCCTGATTGGTTGCATAAACCTTCTTTGCTTTTCCTTCATACATCTGTTCTTTTTTCTGCAGATTTTCCATAACTGTTTTCCTCCATTTTTTGACTCTGCTTGTTTTTTTACAGGGTCACAGTTTTATGACAGAGGGAAAACTCCCTCAATCGTACAAAAATAAAAAATAATCTATAGCCGTTTTGCGGTTGGTTACGCTTCCAGCTGAGCCAGCAGCTTCTTTTCCTTTTCTACAACGCCTTCTGCCATGGTCTTCTTCCGCTGTACCAGCTGTTCTGCCAGTGCATCATCGGAAAGTGCCAGCATCTGAACAGCAAGAATGGCTGCATTTGCAGCCCCGTCAATCGCAACGGTTGCAACCGGAATGCCAGTCGGCATCTGTACCGTTGCCAGCAGGGCATCCAGTCCATCCAGTGTAGAGGACTTGATCGGAATGCCGATGACCGGCAGGGTGGTATGCCCAGCAATGACACCAGCCAAATGAGCAGCCTTTCCGGCAGCAGCGATGATGACACCAAATCCGTTTTTCTTTGCATTGGTTGCAAATTCTGCGACCAGTTCTGGTGTCCGGTGTGCGGACATTACATGTACTTCACTCGGTACGCCGAATGCCTTTAATTCGGAAATGGCAGCCTTTACAACTGGCAAATCGCTGTCGCTTCCCATAATGATTGCAACTTTTTTACTCATGTGTGAAACCTCTTTTCTCATTCTTCCTGAACGCTTCAAAATGGATTGGCGGAGATGCTCCGCCCTCAATCATTTATTACAAAGTCCGCAGTTGTTTCCAGTGCAGAAGATTCCTCTGTTTTTTCTGCTTTTTCCTGTAAAATCTCCAGACCTGTAATCTGTAATGTTCCGGCTGTCGATTCCGTAGAAAAGACAACCCGTAAAACAGCGGATTCTGTGTCCCGCTTCACAGTGATGGTGCAAAAAACAGTGTTGTCCTGTGTCATCTGACTGGAAATGCCAATGGAACTGTTCCAGTCCACCAGCCACTTTTCCGCTTTATTTTTGGGGATCAGCGGATGCAGCTGTGTGACGGCATCAGATGACAAAAAGGCAGCAGCTGCCGTTTCATCATTTCGCTGATAGGCTTTCAAAAATTCGCTCAAGTCATCGCCCAGCATCTGCCAGACTTCCACGGGATACCGCTGTGCAGTCACCCGATGTTCACAGTGCATTGTGACGACTTTTCGCTGTATGGTTCGCTGCAAGTCGAATGACCGCAGTGCAATTCCGTCTTTTATCTGCTGATAGAAAAAGCTGTCTGTTCCCCGCTGCAAGGTCAGCCCATTGTCTTTTAACAGATAGGCGTTCCAAGTGCAGTTGGTTAAATCCTGAAAAGAACGGTCGTATAAAAAATACAAATCTTCATGCAGCAGCTTTCCAACCAAAATCTGATTGTTCACATAGGACAAATCCTGATAGACAAACGGCACGATGACGTTTCCCTCTCGGTCTAACACGCCCATCACAGATTCTGTCCCGATTTGCTTGACTGCTGCAATGCCATGATCGCCGATAAAGGACAAGTTTTTCCACTCTGCCGCCGCAATGATTCTGCCGTCTGCATCGGAAAGTCCATACAATCCGGTGCTTTCCTCCTGAAAAATGTAACAGCTGTCCTGTTCCGGAGCAGAAGAAACATGACGGGATGTCGATGGGTCTTCTGTTTTGGCGGCATAAAACCGGCTGACTGCAATGCCAAGCCCTGCAATCAGCAACAGAAAAAAGACAAACAGCCACATTCCCTTTTTCGGTGTGGAATCGGCATCCTTCTGGGCGGTCTGTGTATGCGGCTTCAATTCTGCTGATTCGGATTCGCTTTTGAATCCGGCTGCTGTACGGCTTCTTCTGTTTCCTGTACCAGATAAATCGGACGGTTCTTTGTTTCCAGATAGGTTTTCGACAAATACTGTCCTACAATACCCGTACAGAACAGCTGTAATCCGCCCATCAGCAGAATCACACAAATGGTCGTTGCATAACCCTGTACTGGGTCGCCAAATGCCAGATATTTAATCACGACTGCTAAAATCATGATGAACGCCAGCAGGCAGCTGACAATTCCCAACAGAGAAGCCAGTGCCAGAGGAGCGGTAGAAAATGCAAAAATTCCTTCCAGCGAGTATTTGAACAGAGATTTAAACGACCAGGAAGTCGTACCGGCTGCACGCTCTACATTTTCATACGGAATATAGCGTGTCCGGAAACCGACCCAGCTGAAAATCCCCTTGGAAAAGCGGTTGTATTCTTTCATTTCCAAAATCGCATTGACCATCTGACGAGTCATAAACCGGAAATCCTGTGCCCCGTCAACAATTTCGGTCTGGGAAATGTGGTTCATGATCTTATAGAATTTTCTGGAGAACCAGGAACGAATTTTTGATTCGCCCTTTCGGCTGACACGCCGTGTGGTTGCACAGTCATATTCTCCATCCTTGACATATTCATACATCTGTGGCAAGAATGCCGGTGGATGCTGCAGATCGGCATCCATAATGACAACATAATCCCCTTTTGCATGCTGCAATCCAGCATACATGCCGGCTTCTTTCCCGAAGTTTCTGGAGAAAGAAACATATCGTACCCGGTGATCCATCTTTGCCATCTTCCGAAATTCCTGCAATGTTCCATCTTTTGAGCCATCATTGATGAACAGCAGTTCAAAATCCAGTTCCGGATATTTTTCCTGCATCTGGCTCATAACTTTGGTAATCTCCGCATAAAACAGCGGCAATACTTTTTCCTCGTTGTAACACGGTACAACAATGGAAACTAATTTCACAAAAATCCCTCACATTCCTGCGATTATTTTGACAGGCAGCTGCGTTGCTGACCGTGTATCGCTTGTTTTAATTATCTTTTTGCAGCAGGAAACCCGTTCTTTTTTATTATAGCACTTTTTTTATCAACTTACAAGAGCATTCACACAGAAATTCTGAAATTTCTTTTTTTGCACAAAAAAAGAACCATTTCTATTTTGCTGCTGCAATCGGTTTCTTTCGTTCATCCATTCTTTTCCCTTTTATTGTAGCATGACACAGAATGCGGTGTCAAGTCATTTTTCAAAAATTCCGTGCAGGATTTCCGCCGGAAAGCAGAAAGATCGTGCTTTTCAAATTTCGTTGACAGATTTCCAAGCCTGTGCTATAATGTAGATATTGTATCTGACGAAAAATCGATGCAGCGTATGTTGAAATCAAAATCAAACCATTTTATGAACCAATCAGACAGGAGGAACACGGATGTTTGGAATTGATTGTCACACCCATTCCGGAAATTCCCCGGATGGAACCGGAACGGTTGGCGGACTGTGCCGCCGTGCCATTTCCCTTGGCTTGGAAGCACTGGCAATTACAGAACATGTAGAACTGAACCGCTGGCATTCGCAGGGGTATTATGGCACAACCCCTCGCAATGACGAGGAAGAATACAGCTATTACAAACGCATGGAAAAAGCAATGAAAGACAACCATGCCGCAAAGGAAGCCTATGGCAACCGCCTGCATATCATCAGCGGCATTGAACTGGGACAAATTCCCTGTGATTTTGGTCTGGCGGATTCTGTGATGCAGGATAATCGGCTGGATTTTGTCATTGCCTCCCTGCACGAACTGAAAAATAAACCGGATTTTTATTTCCTAGATTATCGCACAGAAGATGTTCCAAAACTGCTGGAACAATATTTCTCGGAACTGCTGACACTCTGTCAATGGGGAAAATTCGATGTGCTGGGACACATGACCTATCCGCTGCGTTACATCGAAGGCGAATCCGGCATTCCAGTAGACTTGTCTGCCTATGAAGAACAAATTCACGAATGCCTGAAAGCACTGGTCAACAACGGCTGTGGCTTAGAGCTAAACACCTCCGGGCTGCGGCAGAAATACGGGAAACCGTTCCCCACACTCGAATACATCAAATTATATCGGGAAATGGGCGGTGAAAGCCTGTCCATCGGTTCTGACGCACACTGTGCGGAAGATGTCGGCTCTGGCATAAAAGAAGCCATTGCCATTGCAAAGGAAGCCGGATTCTCCTATCTCTGCTATTACTTAGAGCGAGAACCCGTTTATATTCCCATTCCATAAAGTCCATTTTCTGCACCATCGCAGAAAGGAAATATCAAAAAAATACGAAAGGTTGATGGTTATGCAAAAGTTGATCTCTTTGCTGCAACAAAACGCCCGTCTGTCCAATGCACAGCTTGCGGTCATGCTGGGAAAAACGGAAGAAGAAGTGGCGGCGGATATTCGGAAACTGGAAGAAGACGGCATTATCAAAGGATACAGTGTCATTCTGAACGAAGAAGCCATTAACAAAGATATGGTCACTGCCATTGTAGAATTGCGGGTAACCCCGCAGCGGGACTGCGGATTTGAATCCATCGCCCGTACCATCATGCAGTATGATGAAGTGGAAAGCATCTCCCTGATGGCAGGGGCGTATGACTTTGCTGTAACCGTAAAGGGTGCGAACGTCAAGGATGTTTCCCTGTTTGTTTCCCAGCGGCTCGCTCCGCTCGGAAATGTCCTCTCCACAGCAACCTACTTTGTCCTGAAAAAGTACAAGGAAATGGGAAAAATCGTTGTGGACGAAGAAAAGGACGAACGGGGCTTCTATTTCCCGTAAGGCAAGAAAACCGAAAAAATAGAAAGAATCGGATTTTGACAGCAGCTGTGCAGACTTTTTGAAAATCCGCACAGCTGCTGACTGTTTTATCTTTTTGTCCATTGGAAAGGGGCGATTATTTGTGATGAATTATGATTCTCTTTTGTCCGGCCAAGTAAAACGCATGCAGCCATCCGGCATCCGAAAGTTTTTTGACGTTGCTGCGATGATGGAAGGCGTCATCAGTCTGGGCGTTGGCGAACCGGACTTTCAGACACCATGGGTCGTGCGAAAGGAAGCAGTCGATATTCTCGAACGGAAACGGATTATTTATAGTGCAAACTCCGGCATGATGGATCTGCGAAAAGAAATTGCCAACTACCTGAACCGCAAATATGACCTGACTTATGACCCGGACTCCGAAGTCATCGCAACCGTTGGCGGTTCGGAAGCCATTGACCTTGCAATCCGTGCCATCGTCAATCCGGGAGATGAGGTTCTGGTCGTAGAACCAAGCTTTGTCTGTTACAAGCCGATTGTGGAACTGATGCATGGCGTAGCCGTTCCGATTCCAACCAAGGAAGAGAATAAGTTCAAGCTGACACCGGAAGAATTACAGGCACACATCACGGAAAAGACAAAGATGCTGATTCTCCCGTATCCGAACAACCCGACGGGCGGCATTATGACACGGGAAGATCTGGAAAAGATCGCAGCGGTACTCCGTGGAACAAATATCTTAGTTCTGAGCGATGAGATCTATTCCGAACTGACCTATGGCACAAAGCATTGTTCCATTGCCTCCATCGAGGGCATGTGGGAACGGACGATTTATGTCAGCGGTTTTTCCAAAGCATTCGCTATGACTGGCTGGCGGCTGGGCTATCTCTGTGCTCCAAAGCCACTTGCAAAACAAATGCTGAAAATTCACCAGTATGCCATTATGTGTGCACCGACGGTCAGCCAATACGCTGCCATTGTCGCTTTGCAGGAATGTGATGATGAAGTCAAGAAAATGGTGGATGAATACGACGCTCGCCGGAGAATTGTTGTAGACGGCTTCAATAAGATGGGGCTGCACTGTTTCAATCCGGAAGGGGCATTTTATGTGTTCCCATGCATTCGCAGCACGGGCATGGACAGCGAAACATTCTGTGAAAAGCTTTTGCAGGAAGAAAAAGTTGCCGTTGTTCCGGGCAGTGCATTCGGCGAAAGCGGCGAAGGATTTGTACGGGTTTCCTATGCATACTCCCTGAAGCACCTCATGGCAGCACTGGAACACATTGCAGCTTTCGTACAGCGGCATAAGCAGGAGGATACACCGTGAAACGCATGGTTCTAAAAACGCCGGCAAAAATCAACCTTGCGTTGGATGTTGTTGGAAAACGGGCAGACGGGTATCACACCTTGGAAACGGTCTTTCAGACGGTTTCTCTCTATGATACCATTACAGTGACCCTGTTCCCACACCGAACCGGAGAACAAGCCATTCGGATTCTCTGCAATATTCCGTGGATTCCAAAAGATGAACGGAACATTGCATGGAAAGCGGTGGATTTATTCTTAAAAAAAACCGGATACCCTTTGGGATTTGACATCTATCTGCAAAAATATATCCCCTCTCAAGCTGGCTTAGGCGGTGGAAGTTCCGATGCAGCAGCGGTTTTATACGCCTGCAATCAGCTGACCGGAGCAGGACTTTCTCATACAGAACTCTGTGAAATGGGGTTGCAGTTAGGGGCAGATGTTCCATTCTTCTTCTACGGCGGTACGGCATATGCTGCCGGCGTTGGCGAAGAAATCCAACCGCTCCCCTATTTGGGCGATGTATCGGTTGTCCTTGCAAAGGGAAAAGGCGGTATCTCCACAGCGACTGCATATGCGGCAATAGATGCTCTGCAAAATCCGCCACATCCAAATGTTCCGGAGATGAAGCAGCGGCTACAGGCATATGCAGAACCGAAAGACCTTGCACCGCTCTGCGGAAATCTATTTGCAGAAATCACCGAACTGCCGATTGTCCAGAAGTTACAGCAGGAAATGCTCGCACGGGGAGCATTTGTTAGTCTGATGACGGGCAGCGGCTCGGCGGTTTTCGGGCTGTTTCCCTCACAAGAACCGGCTCGCAAATGCTGTTCAGCTCTGCGGAAAGTTGTTCCGTTCGTAGCACAGTGCAAGACGATTCCGCATACTTTTTATGCAATATAAAATTTCTGAATCCAAAGAGAACATTTCCGAAACATGGTTTTTGGAAGTGTTCTTTTTCTGTTCCCAGATAGAAAACCACAAAATCAAAAAAATCATCGAAACGGAAAACAGGATTTTTCATTTTGTTATTTACTTTTTGGAAAAAGTGTGGTATGATAGTATATGGTTTATTCGTCTTCACGAAAGCACAATTTCATGTTGGATAACCAACCATGCTGCATTCCATGAAACAGGCTCTGCGGACAGCAGAATTTCCATTGCGATTGCAGCGGCAAAGAAATGAGAAGAAGGAGAGCATAACCATGAAATTTGATACAAATTCAGATATGGAACAGGAAGAAGAAGCACTATATTATTATTCCAGCAATAAGAATGAGATTTTCCAAACACAGGACGATACACTTTTTATTAAACCTGGCATTACTGCTTATAACCTGAGAGTTTCTGTTTCCACGCATATTGGAAAAGTCCGTGGAAATCATGAGGATAATTTTTATTTGGAGGGTTTGCGGTTAAATGAGATCTTCCGAAATGATTTTTCTGCAACCTATACCATCAGCGATGCTGACGGCATGAGCTTTGCCGTTTTTGATGGCATGGGCGGAGCTGCCTATGGAGAAATTGCCTCTGAAATTGCAGTACAGACCATGAAAAAATATGAACGCCGCCTGAAAAATGCAGAGGGAATGCGGGCTGTGGATCAAATTGTCACAGAATTTGTCACAGAAGCCAACAATTCCATCTGTGAAATGCTGCGAGAAAAAAATTGCCTGAGCGGCGGTACCACTTTTGCAATGCTGTATTTTATTGACGGGCTTGCAAAGCTTTATTATCTGGGCGACAGCCGGATCTATATGCAGGATGAAGAAGATTTAATTTGTCTGACACGGGACCACACGCTTGCCAATCAGAAATTGGATGCTGGCATCTATACCGAAGCTCAAGCCAAAAAAAGTGCAGACCAGCACCGTTTAACGCTCTATGTCGGCGTTGATAAGAACGGGTTAGGCTTGAATGCGGATAGCCGTCCACCGGTTGCGTTACAGCCCGGAAGAAAGTTCCTACTCTGCACAGATGGACTGGTTGACATGTGTTCGGAACAGGAAATTCAAGATATTCTCTCTCAGGATTACTTCAATGAAGCAGCGGTTTTGGTACAGACTGCCGTCAATTATGGCGGCATTGACAATGTTACTTGCATCGTTCTGGAAGTCATTCCCATTGAAGAATCTGCTGAGCTCGAATCCGACCCGATGTTATAACTTATAACATCCAATCCAATAAAACAATAAAGCAAAAATCCGGCATCCCAAACGGGATACCGGATTTTTTTATCCACAGATATTCTTTCTCATTCTTACTTGGTATACCAACCTCTACATCAAATCAAGCACGTATTACTGTCTAAACACTGAAAATT
>CABQIF010000005.1 GCA_902464115.1 uncultured Ruminococcus sp.
GGTTGTTCTTGCTGCATTTTGGTTCGTTGTTGCTGACGCTGCACAAATATCAGACAAAAGACTTTTAAGGAGGGGTCGTTTCATGCTTGGAATTCTATGGAAAGATTTAAAAGTGATGCGGATGCAAACTGCAATATTAACGAGCATTTTTCTTATGATGACAGTTGCATCTGTTTGGAACACAGGTCGTCAGGATGATATTTCGTTTTTTCTCAATTTTTCAATTTTGATGCCAATTTTTTTCACGTTGCTGCCGTGTTCCGCTTTGGCATTGGAACAGCAGGAGCAAACTAACGCTTGGCTGATGACATTGCCATGTTCCAGAAAACAAATGGTGTTGGAGAAATATGTGTTGCTGCTGGTGTTTGGTTTGGGTTCAGCGGCAGTTCTTGGGATTGTCACAGCGATTTTAACAGGAAATGCGTTATCATTTGCGTTGGCAATGCGTTCCGGCATCATGGGGATTTGTTTTCAGTGCGTTTTGCTGCCGTTGTATTATAAGTTAGGCTTTCAGAGAGCAAAATTTGTTTATATGCTGCTCTGTGCGTTGATTGGCGGTGTAACGGGATTTTTAAGCGGTTCTGGTTCTACATGGTTGACATCCCTGCATCTTTCTGCAACGCTGTGGATTTGCAGTATCATTTGTCTGGTGTTGCTGCCAGTTTCTATGCGGTTTTCTGTGCAGTGGATGGCAGAGAAAGAGTATTAAAAGTTAGAAGAAGTAGGTTCTATTTTGTATGGTTGACATCTTTGTCGCTTTCTGTTACACTAAGGATGGCAGGATTGCAGATATTGGATTGCTGCCAGTTTCCATGCAATGGATGACAGAAAAGGAGTATTAAAAATGGAACGGACGTTGAAAAAGGCAATTCGGACAGCCTCAAATGTCAATTCTCTCATGTTGTTGTTATTTTATGGTCTGATCTATGCGGCAGTGTTTGGGATTCAGTTGCTGTTTCCGCATCTTGTGTCGACAGACAGTCCTTATTACGAGGCAATTTATGAAGTAATCGTCTACTTTGTGCAGTATGTTGTCGTTGTACCCGTGCTATTATTGTTGTTTCGGGTGATTTTAGGGAGAAAAATCGGCTGGAACTTGAAAGACAGCTATCAGAAGCCACAGGCTTCCGGCGGACAGTTGTTCCGGTGGTGTCTGATTGCATTGGGGCTGGTGTATGCCACTTCAATGGCAAGTCAAATCTTTTTCAATCTGTTTCAGATGGTCACGGATGTGGAATTACAAGCACCGTCAATTGTTGCAGAAGAAAACTGGGTCGGCTATCTGAATAATATCGTTGCATTTGCGATCTACGCACCAATTTTTGAAGAAATGCTGTTTCGGGCAACGCTTTTCCGCAATACCGAGCGGTTCGGCAGCTGGTTTGGTGTCATTACGATTGGAATCACCTTTGGGCTGTGGCACTGCAATTATGAGCAGTTTTTCTATACTGCGGTTTTGGGCATCTGTGCCGCTTTCTTAACTGCAAAAACACGTTCTGTTTTGCCAGCGATGGCGATTCATTTCACGATGAATTTTATTGGAGCGATGCAGTCCATTGCTTATAGTGGATTGGATCTGGACAATCTGGATTTAGAAGTGATGTTGCAGCATCCGTTGAAAATGTTGTTGTTGGCAGGTATGAATTTCTTAGTGATTGGCATTCTGATTGCCGGATGTGTGTTGTTCATTGTGGAATTGGTGAAACATCGGGAAACATTCCGGTTGGGGAATACCGTTCCACAGGTGAGCGGCGGCAAGAAAGCACTGGTTTACTGGACAGCTCCGCTGACCATTGTTTGTGTGATCGTCTTTTTGGCGATGGCAATCATCAATGCAATCGGATAAAAATAAGCGAAAAAATGCCCCTCCGGCGACTGGCTGGAGGAGCATTTTCTGTTTTGTGGGAAGAGAAAAAACACTTATCGGATGATTTTTGTGACTTTATAGCCAGCATTTTGAATGGCGGTGCGAAGTTCTGCATCGGTTGGTGTTCCTTTGCAGTATGCCCGATTTTCTGACAGAACCACTCGCATTTCTGTAACGCCGGAAACGGATTGCAAAGCTTTCGTAACAGCTGCCACGCAGTGTTCGCACATCATGCCTTTGATTTGAATGACGATTTCGCCATTTGCAGCAGGTGCTGTATCCGCTTTCTTGTTGGCGGATTTTCCGAATGGACGGAATCGCCGCAGCCGCAGGGCATTGCTGACAACAAAGACAGAGCTAAAGCTCATGGCTGCTGCACCAATCATCGGGTTCATTTCCCATCCGAAAATTGGATAAAATACACCAGCTGCAATCGGAATACCAATTAAGTTGTAGATAAATGCCCAGAACAGGTTCTCCTTGATGTTGCGGATGGTTGCCCGGCTCAGCTGAATGGCTGTGACAGCATCCTGTAAATCGTTCCGCATCAAGACGATATCGGCGGAATCAATGGCGGCATCTGTTCCGGCTCCGATGGCAATTCCGACATCCGCTTGTGTCAGTGCCGGAGCATCGTTGATCCCATCGCCAATCATGGCAGTTTTCTTGCCATCTGCCTGTAACTGCTTGACTTGCATTGCCTTGTCCTGTGGCAGAACATCTGCAATGACATGGGTAATTCCTGCCTGCTGAGCAATGGCTTCTGCGGTCAGGCGGTTGTCACCCGTTAAAAGGATGACATCCAGCCCCATCCGCTGAAATTCTGCAACAGCAGTTCGGCTGGTCTGGCGAATCGGGTCAGCAGCGGTGAGCGTGCCGAGCAGTTTTCCATCCGCTGCGAAGTAAAGCGGCGTTTTGCCTGCTTTTGCAAAGGCTTCCTGTTTTTCCGTGCTGGGGAGGGAAATATGATTGGTTTCCATCATCTTTTGATTGCCGCCGAAACAGTACATGCCGTTACAGATACCGGAAACACCTTGTCCGGCAGTCTGTGCAAACTGTTCTGCCGGCTGGAGCGGAATGTTCTGCTGTTTGCAGTAGGTTACAATCGCAGCAGCAAGCGGATGTTCAGACGGCTGTTCCAGTGCATAGGCAACGGATAATAACGTTTCTGCGGAAACGCTTTCTTCTGGCAGAACATCCATAACGGTTGGAACGCCCTCTGTCAGTGTTCCGGTTTTATCCAAGACAATGGCTTTCACGCTGTGAGCAGTTTCCAAACTCTCAGCAGATTTGATTAAGATGCCGTTTTTCGCACCCTGTCCCGTTCCGACCATAATTGCAGTCGGCGTTGCAAGTCCCAAAGCACACGGGCAGGAAATAACCAGAACGGAAACCGCTGCTTTCAATGCCATGCTGAACGGGTTTCCAGTCAGCAGCCATACAATCAGGGTTACAATGGCAATGCTAATGACAATCGGAACGAAAACGCCACTGATTTTGTCTGCTAAGCGAGCAATCGGAGCTTTAGAGCTGCCAGCTTCTTCGACTAAGCGGATAATTTGCGAAAGGGTCGTGTCTGCTCCTACTTGCTCTGCTCGGTATTCAAGATAACCGGAACGGCAAGTGGTTGCACTTAAAATGCGGTCACCAACCTGTTTTTCGACTGGTAAGCTTTCGCCCGTCAGAGCAGATTCGTCTACAGGACCCTGTCCGCTGATTACCGTTCCATCTGCCGGAATGGCAGCACCAGTTTTGACCAGAATCGTATCTCCAACTTGAATCGAAGCGGTTGGAATTTCCTGTTCCACACCGTTTCGGCGAACCAGTGCGGTTTGTGGAGTCAGCTTTACCAGCGAGGAGATCGCATCCGTGGTTTTGGCTTTGGAACGAGCCTCTAAGAACTTGCCGAGAGAAATCAATGTGAGAATCATGCCGGCAGATTCATAATAGAGCTGGTTCATATGGCTGTGGGCAGCATCCATATCCATTTGCCCCATATCGTAGGCAATGGCGAAGGTTGCATACAAGCTGTAACAGAAGGAAACCGCAGAGCCTAACGCAATCAGGGTATCCATCGTGGGAGCACCATGGAGCATGGTTGTTGTGCCCTTGATGAAATATTTTCGGTTGAGAAAGAGAATCGGTGTTACAAGAACCAATTCAATGAGTGCAATTAGCATCATGCTGCTGTGTCCTTTGAGGACGGACGGCAGCGGAAAGATGTTGATCATATGCCCCATACCAATATAAAATAGTGGGATCAAAAAGATAATTGACCAAATCAGCCGGTTTCGTTCCGCATGAGCGGAAACAATCGGCGTTCCACCAGCTGGAGCAGCAGCCGTTCTGGATTCGGAAAGCGGGGCTGCCCCGTAACCAGCTTTTTTGACCGCAGCAAAAATGGTTTCTGGTGTGGTTTCTGCTTCTTCAAATTCGACTGTCATATTGTTTTGAAGCAGGTTGACTTGTACCGAATGAACACCGGGAACGGCAGCAACTGCCTTTTGCACATGAGCACTGCAGGCACTGCACGTCATTCCCGTAACGGCATAACGTTCTTTTTTCATAATGGGTGAAACCTCCGTTCTGCTTGTGGACAAGCAAAGTAATCAATTACAATTCGCAGCCGGAGAACCAATTATTTCATCAGCTTTTGCAGCGTGGTAACCAGTTCTTCAATGACTTCATCGTGACCCTCTCGAATATCATCTGCCACACAGGTGCGGATATGCTGGGATAATAGTTCTCGGTTAAATGCATGCAGGGCAGCGTTGACGGCAGCGACCTGCACCAGAATATCCGGACAGTAAGCACTTTTTTCGACCATGCCACGAATGCCACGAATTTGCCCCTCGATGCGGTTCAGGCGGTGGATAAGTTTGGTGTATTCCTCTTCCGACCGTACTTTTTTCTTATGGCAACAGGGACATGTTTTTTCTTCTTGTTCTTCCATGAATGGCATCCTCCTTTTTTGTGATAGTCTTATTATATACCCCTACGGGGTATTTGTCAAGAGGGAACGGAAAATTTTTGAGGGGAATCTGCCGACTTTTTTTCAAAATGCAAAAAAAGTCTTGTATCTGTTTCCCAATTGTGGTATACTATTTCTGTAAAAAAGAAGTGAGGTTGAAAACATATGGTAAAATTGATTGCTGCGGATATGGATGGGACACTTTTGGATGACCAGAAACACTTGCCGAACGGCTTTCCAAAGCTGCTGGAATGTCTGGCAAAGCGTGGGGTTGCATTTGCCGTTGCAAGCGGTCGTTCTTATCCGGCATTACAAATGCTTTTCGGCAAAAAAACAGAGGAACTGCTTCTGATTTGTGACAACGGTGCACATGTGCGGATTCCGGGGAAAGCACCTGTTTATCAGTGTATGCCATTTTCCGTGGTGCATGCGGTGTTAGACCTCTGTCAGAAATTGCCGTCTGTTGTTCCGGTTTTGTGCGGGGTGGATGGGATTTATTATCCAAAGACGGCAAAATCTCAATTTGAGCAGGAAATTACCAACTTTTATGTGCAGTTTTCTGCAATCTCTTATGCAGAATTGTATACCGTGACTGACCCGATCATCAAAATCGCCCTTTGTGCCATGGATGGTTCTTTGGAACAAGCTTACACTGCTTTGCAGGAATCATTCGGGGCAGAATACGAAGTTGTTATTTCCGGCGATGTCTGGATGGATATGATGTGCAAGCAGGTCAGCAAGGGCAATGCACTTGCCGACATTCAGTCGCTTTTGCAGGTTTCTCCAGCGGAAACAATGGCGTTCGGCGATTATCAGAATGATATTTCCATGTTTGCAAAGGCAGATTACAGCTATGCCATGGGACAAGCAAGCGATGCTGTGAAACAGTATGCACGATTTGTTGCACCACCCAATACGGAAAATGGTGTTGTACGGACAATCTGTGAAGTCTTACAAATAACAGAGAAGGAATTTATGCAATGAAAAAGCACCTATGGCTGCCACTGAGTATCTGTTTTTCTGTGTTGCAGTGCTTTTGCTGGAACTGGGAACTGCCAGTTTTCGCAGAAACTGCACAGACATTACAAACGGCAGATGGGATTTATTATGAAATTCTGGAGAATCAAACCATTCAAATTACTGGTTCTAAAGAATCGCTTTTAGAACTTACCATTCCCAGCGAGATTGACGGTCTGCCTGTAACCAAAATCAAGGACTATGCTTTTGTGAATCATACACGGCTGCGTTCGGTGTGCATTTCAGAATCTGTTTTGGAAATTGGAAACTATGCGTTTATGGATTGCAGTCGATTGGAGGAAATCACCGTTCCAGATACGGTGCAGGATGTCGGTTGGGGAATTTTTTCCCATACGCCATGGCTGAATGCACAGACAGAATCCTATGTCATCATCGGCAATCAAATTCTGATTGCTTATAAAGGAACATGTGAAGACGTTGTGATTCCGGAAGGGGTTCGCATTGTTGCTGGATTTACGTTTGAAAATGATATGACGATTCAGTCTGTCCGTCTGCCGGATTCGTTGATTGCTTTGAATGCTTATGCGTTTGCAGGCTGTCGAAACTTGCGGGAAATTCTGTTGCCGGAACAATTGCAGAAAATCGGAGCAAATGCGTTTTTTGAATGCAAACAGCTGCAAAGTATGTTTATTCCAGATACTGTGCAGCAAATTGGGGAACAGGCATTTTATCAGTGTAATGCCCTGCAAAATGTTCGGCTGCCGGAGGGAATTCCGGAAATTAGCACCCGAATGTTTTATCACTGTGCTTCTCTGCAGGAAATTTCCATTCCCAGTTCTGTCCGGCATATTGCGGTATCAGCATTTCAAGGTTGTACATCATTGACTGCAGTTGTATTACCAGAACAGCTGATCAGTGTTGGAACATCTGCCTTTGCAGAGTGCAGCAAGCTGCAACAAGTGGTTTTCTGCAATGCAGCCTGTACACTGGATTATTCAGAAACGACGTTTCCAGAGCAGGCAATTTTAGTTTCTGAGCCGAATGGCAGTTTTCGCAACTATGCCGACAATTATCAGCGTTCATTTGTAGCATTGCCAGTTTTGCGTGGAGATATCAATGACAATGGAGTTGTAGAATTAGAAGATGCCGTTTTGATTTTGATTGCTTCTGCAAAAATCTGTGCGAATCAGCCGAATAACCTGAGTGACCGGCAGAAAGTGTTGTCGGATTATAATCAGGATGGAAAAATAGAAGTGATGGATGCAGTGCAAGTGCTGACGTACTGTGCAAAGATCGCAGCGGGACAAGAATTGCTGTAAATTCGTTGGAAATGAAAAAAGTTTGTTAATTTTTGAAAAACACGCTTGACAAAACAACAGGGCTGTATTATAATGTCTAACTGTGTGGCATTGCCACATGAGAAAAGTACAATCAGAAAAGGAGGAAACTTATGCCAACGTTTAACCAGTTAGTCCGTAAGGGAAGAAAGGTTCAGGCTGTTAAGTCCACTGCACCGGCTCTGCAAAAGGGTTACAATGCAAAGAAGAAGGTAACAACTGATCAGAGTTCTCCGCAGAAGAGAGGCGTGTGCACTGCAGTTCGTACTGCTACACCGAAGAAGCCGAACTCTGCTATGCGGAAAATTGCCAGAGTTAAGCTGACCAACGGTTATGAAGTAACTTCATACATCCCGGGTATTGGTCACAATCTGCAGGAACACAGCGTGGTTCTGATCCGTGGCGGCCGTGTTAAGGACCTGCCGGGTGTTCGTTACCACATCATCAGAGGCACTTTGGATGCTCAGGGCGTTGCAAACAGAATGCAGGCTCGTTCCAAGTATGGTGCTAAGAGACCGAAGGCTGGCAAGAAGTAAGATTCTGCCAACGACCAAAACAGGAATTACAACTACCACAGGAAGCGTGTGGAGATCATATAGATGTCCGAAGGGACACAGCGATCCTCTGCATTGGCTTCTGACGGTCGGCAGGCGAAAGCTTGCTTGAACGAGTACCTGTGAATTCACGAGAAGCAGCCGTTTCGCTGCAAACAAGCAAATAATGTGAAGGAGGGAAGCGAAAATGCCAAGAAGAGGTAAAATCGCAAAACGTGACGTGCTGGAGGATCCGATTTACAAATCCAAGCTCGTAACCCGTCTGATCAACAATGTAATGGTTGACGGTAAGAAGGGCGTTGCACAGAAGATAGTTTACGGTGCATTCGACATCGTTTCCGAAAAGACCGGTAAAGAAGCATTGGAAATGTTTGAACAGGCAATGGAAAATGTAATGCCGGTTCTGGAAGTAAAGGCTCGCCGTATGGGTGGTGCAACTTACCAGGTTCCGATGGAAGTTCGTCCGGAACGCCGTCAGACACTGGGTCTGCGTTGGATCACAAAGTATTCCAGACTGCGGAACGAAAAGACCATGAAGGAACGTCTTGCAGGCGAAATCCTCGATGCACTGAACAATACAGGTGGTGCATGCAAGAAGCGTGACGATACTCATAAGATGGCAGAAGCAAACAAGGCATTTGCTCACTACCGTTGGTAATCGGACTGCCTTTGTAGAAGAAATAGGAGGATTACTATGGCAAGAGATTGTTCCCTGGAAAATACCAGAAATATCGGCATCATGGCTCACATTGATGCTGGTAAGACAACGACCACGGAGCGTATCTTGTTCTACACCGGTATCAACCATAAGATCGGTGAAACCCACGAGGGTGCATCGACCATGGACTGGATGGAACAGGAAAAGGAAAGAGGTATTACCATTACCTCCGCTGCAACCACTGCATACTGGGGTGGTCACAGAATCAACATCATCGACACACCGGGACACGTTGACTTCACCGTAGAAGTAGAACGTTCTTTGCGTGTATTGGATGGTTCTGTTACCGTTTTCTGTGCAAAGGGCGGTGTTGAACCGCAGTCTGAAACCGTTTGGAGACAGGCTGATAAGTATCAGGTTCCGAGAATGGCGTATGTCAACAAGATGGACATCATGGGTGCAAACTTCTACCGCGTTGTAGAAATGATGCACGACAGACTGAAGTGTAATGCTGTTCCGATTCAGCTGCCGATCGGTGCTGAAAGCGATTTCAAGGGCATCATCGACTTGGTTGAAATGAAGGCTTACGTTTACTATGATGACCTTGGAAAAGATATTCGTGTGGAAGAAATTCCGGACGATATGAAGGAAAAGGCAGAAGAATATCGTGCTTCTTTGATGGAACACGTTGCTGAGCAGGACGATGCATTGATGGAAAAGTACTTCGCTGACGAAGAGATCACCATCGACGAAATCAAGGCTTGCATTCGGAAGTCTACCATTGCAAATACCATGGTACCGGTTGTTTGCGGTACTTCTTATAAGAACAAGGGCGTACAGAAGTTGCTGGATGCCATTGTTGATTACATGCCGTCTCCGTTGGATGTGCCGTCTATCAAGGGTACGAATCCGGAAACTGGCGAAGAAGAATTCCGTCATTCTTCTGATACAGAACCGTTCGCAGCTCTGGCATTTAAGATCGCAACAGACCCGTTTGTTGGTAAGTTGTGCTTCTTCCGTGTATATTCTGGTACCGTTGACGCTGGTTCTACCGTGCTGAACGCAACCAAGGATAACAGAGAAAGAATGGGTCGTATCCTTCAGATGCACTCCAACCACAGAAAGGATATCGAAACTGTATATGCTGGCGATATTGCTGCTGCTGTTGGTCTGAAGAATACCACAACAGGTGATACCCTCTGCGACGAAAAGAACCCGATCATTCTGGAATCCATGGAATTCCCAGAACCGGTTATTCAGCTCGCAATCGAACCGAAGACCAAGGCTGGTCAGGAAAAGATGGGCATCGCTCTGGCAAAGTTGGCAGAAGAAGACCCGACCTTTAGAACGTATACCGACGAAGAAACGGGTCAGACCATCATCGCTGGTATGGGCGAACTGCATCTGGACATCATTGTTGACCGTCTGTTGCGGGAATTTAAGGTAGAAGCAAACGTTGGTGCTCCGCAGGTATCCTATAAGGAAACCATCAAGGGCGAAGCTGACGTGGATTACAAGTATAAGAAGCAGTCCGGTGGTAGCGGTCAGTACGGTCACGTTAAGATCCGTGTAAGACCGAACGAATCCGGTAAGGGCTACGAATTCATCAATAAGATCGTCGGCGGTTCTATTCCGAAGGAATATATCCCGGCTGTCGATGCTGGTATCCAGGGTGCAATGCAGGCTGGTATTCTGGCAGGCTATCAGGTTGTTGACGTATCCGTAGAACTGTACGATGGTTCTTACCACGAAGTTGACTCTTCTGAAATGGCATTTAAGATCGCTGGTTCTATCGCATTCAAGGAAGCAATGCGTCAGGCTCAGCCGGTCTTGATGGAACCGATCATGAAGGTTTCTGTTATCGTGCCGGATGAATACGTTGGTACTGTTATCGGTGACTTGAGTTCTCGTCGTGGCCAGATTCAGGGTCAGGAAACCAGAACCGGTACCGTACAGGTAGATGCTTTGGTGCCGCTGTCTGAAATGTTCGGTTACACCAACGATCTGCGTTCGAACACACAGGGTCGTGGTCAGTACACCATGGAACCGCATAGCTATCAGGAAGTACCGAAGAATATTGCTGAAAAGATTATGGCTGCCAGAAAGAAGTAATGCACGTTTTCTGAAAATCAGAAGAAATTTCTGTATTTTTTTGAAAAAAGACTTGCATTTTTCTTGGAAATCTGGTACAATAGTCTTATCACATATCACGGCATAAGCAAGAATAATTTTTAGGAGGATTTTTCCAATGGCAAAGGCTAAATTTGAAAGAACCAAACCGCATGTTAACATTGGTACCATCGGTCACGTTGACCATGGTAAGACCACTCTGACTGCTGCTATCACTAAGACTCTGGCACTGAAGGGTCAGGCACAGTACGAAGCTTACGATATGATCGATAAGGCTCCGGAAGAAAGAGAACGTGGTATCACAATCAACACCGCTCACGTTGAATACGAAACTGAAAAGCGTCACTACGCTCACGTTGACTGCCCAGGCCACGCTGACTATGTAAAGAACATGATCACTGGTGCTGCTCAGATGGACGGTGCAATCCTCGTAGTTGCTGCTTCTGATGGCCCGATGGCTCAGACCAAGGAACACATCCTGCTGGCTCGTCAGGTAGGCGTACCGGCAATCGTTGTTTTCATGAACAAGGCTGACCAGGTTGACGATCCGGAACTGCTCGAACTGGTTGAAATGGATATTCGTGAAACGCTGAACGAATATGAATTCCCGGGCGACGAAGTACCGATCATCGTTGGTTCTGCTCTGGCTGCTCTGGAAGCTCCGGACGATCTGTCTGATCCGGCTTACAAGCCGATTCTCGACCTGATGGATGCAGTTGACGAATACATTCCGACTCCGGAACGTGACGACGCTAAGCCGTTCCTGATGCCGATCGAAGATACAATGACCATTTCTGGTCGTGGTACCGTTGTTACCGGTCGTGTAGAAAGAGGAAAGCTGAACGTTAACGAAACTGTTGAAATCGTTGGCCTTTCTCCGGAAAAGCTGTCCACTGTTGTAACTGGTATCGAAATGTTCAGAAAGACTCTGGACTTCGCAGAAGCTGGCGACAACATCGGTGCTCTGCTGCGTGGTATCACCAGACAGCAGGTTGAAAGAGGACAGGTTCTCTGCAAGCCGGGTTCGA
This sequence comes from uncultured Ruminococcus sp., assembly GCA_902464115.1. Taxonomy (GTDB): domain Bacteria; phylum Bacillota; class Clostridia; order Oscillospirales; family Ruminococcaceae; genus Ruminococcus_C. Next base: position 11,524 of record CABQIF010000005.1, read on the forward strand.
TTCACCCGCACACCAAGTTCAAGGGTCAGGTTTACGTTCTGAAGAAGGAAGAAGGCGGCCGTCATACACCGTTCTTCAACAACTACAGACCGCAGTTCTATTTCAGAACAACTGACGTAACTGGCATTATCACTCTGCCGGCTGACGTTGAAATGTGCACACCGGGCGACAACGTTGAAATGACTGTTGAACTGATCGCTCCGATCGCTATCGAAGAAGGTCTGCGTTTCGCTATCCGTGAAGGTGGTAGAACCGTAGGTTCTGGCGTTGTAACTTCTGTTATTGAATAATCAACGTAATATGTGATAATTCACGGGGTTTCCCGTGCGAAATTGGGAGAATGGACGAAAGTCTGTTCTCCCTTTTTGTATCTTCCGGCGGATTCGACAAGGAGTTGTTAAATTTGCACAAAAACAAATTCTTTTTGAGATTATTTTTTTAGTTCTTTTCCAGCACTCTCTTATTGATTTTTTGGACGAAATCGTGTATAATGATAACATGCGGTGAAATGTGGGGAAGTTTCCCCTTTTGTGGGGGGATTTTCCGTTACTTTCTTGATTTCAAGCAGAAGGGCGGCGGCAAGGTTGACTTCGCTGATTGGCACTTATTACCATGTTATAGATGCCAAAGGCAGAATGAATTTCCCAACCAAACTGCGAGAATTGCTCGGCAGCTCGTTCTATGTGACGAAAGGTCTGGATGCACATTGTTTGGCAGTTTACCCTGCGGAAGAATGGGAGCGACTTTCTCAAAAAGTAGCAGCCATTCCAGAATCAAAAGGTGCACAGTTGAAACGATGGCTGTTTTCCGGTGCGTGTGAAATGGTGCCGGATCAGCAGGGGCGAATCTTAATTCCACAGGACTTGCGGCAGTTCGCCGGTCTGGAAAAGGATGTTGTTGTCATCGGTGCGAATAATAAAGCGGAAATCTGGAACCGTGCAAGCTGGGAAACAGCAAATGCAGCGGTGGATTTGGATGAAATGATGTCCATATTGGATACGCTGGGCTTTTAAGAAAGGAAGAAATTTATGACATTTCAGCATGTTCCTGTTTTGTTGCAGGAAACACTTTCCGGTTTGAACATTCAGCCGGAGGGCATTTATGTAGATGGCACGGTCGGCGGTGCTGGTCATGCCTGCGAAATTGCAAAGCAATTGCATGGGGCAGGCAGATTGATCGGATTGGATCGGGATCCGGATGCGGTTGCAGTGGCAACGCAGCGGTTAGCCCCCTATCCGGCAACGGTGATTCATGCCAATTATGACGAGATGGCACAGGTGCTGCAACGGCTGGAAATTCCAGCTGTGGACGGTATTTTGTTGGATTTGGGAGTTTCTTCTCATCAGCTGGATACGGAGGAACGTGGCTTTTCTTACCATACCGATGCACCTTTGGATATGCGAATGAGTCAGTCGGGAATGTCTGCTGCGGATGTAGTAAACACTTGGTCGCAGGAGGAACTGACACGGATTTTATTTGCCTATGGAGAAGAATCGTTTGCCCGTGCGATTGCCCGCAATATCTGTCAGGCAAGACAAGAGCAGCCGATCACAACCACCTTGCAGCTGGCGGAAATTGTGAAAAGCAGTGTTCCACAGCGGGTGCGGCGGGCAAAAAATCCCTGTAAACAGACGTTTGCGGCGATTCGGATCGCAGTCAATGATGAATTTGGACATTTGGAACGGGCATTGACCGCTGCATTTTCCTGCTTGAAACCGGGCGGAAGATTGGCGATTATCACGTTTCATTCTTTGGAAGACCGCATGGTGAAACAGCAGTTTGCAAAATGGTGTCAAGGCTGTACTTGCCCACCGGATTTTCCAAAATGTGTTTGTGGCAAAGTCCCGCAGGGAAAATTGGTGAATCGAAAGCCAATTGTTGCAGATGCGGCGGAACTGGAAGAAAACCGGAGAAGCCGAAGTGCAAAACTGCGTGTCATAGAAAGGAGTGCGGCGATTGATGAAAGTAACCGATGAAACCGTACCGGAAGAGGATTTAGAAGAAGCGGAAGATGCGGCCGTTGCAGAAAAACGCCCAAGACGAAAGCTGTTCTATATCGAAGCTGGAAAACGGGGAACGCTGGCAAAAATCATGATCGGTAGCATTCTGGCTTTAGTGTTGTTTTCTTTGGTCATCAATAGTTATGTCCAACTGAATGAAGTTTATTCTCAAATCTCCGCTGCGGAGAGCACCCTGAACGATTTGCAAAGCGAAAACGTCAGAATGCAAACCCAGCTGGAAGGACAAGCTTCCATTCGGAATATTAAAGAATATGCGGAGGATCGATTGGGCTTGCAAAAGCTGGATCGTTCCCAGATTCAATACATCCAGATTCAGACGGAGGATGAGGTTGTCGTCGAAGAACCGGATCAGAACATTTTTGTTCAGATCAAGCGGAAATTCAACGACCTAATTGCATATTTAAGAGGTTAATGTGCATATAGTTGGGTAAAACCCGTTTTTAAAACGGGGAAAATGGTCTGAACATTATTTATTGATACTATCAGCGAGTGCAGCGTTCGCTGCATATTATATAGAAAAAACATCGCTGTTAGTATATAGGCAAAGAAAGAGATACGAAATCGGGTGTCGGAAAAGGAATCGTTCCGGCTTCGTTTACGCAGAATGAGCTGTCGGACAGGGCAGACAAGACGAAGCCGGGCACAATTCCGTTTTATATGCAGGTTCCAGAAATTGCTTTCTGCATCATCGAGAAATTCCTGTCGAATCGGGACAGTTTTATACAGGCGGGGGATTCAGAAACAGTTCCCTGCCTCTTCTATTTTTATGCGGAAAGGGCGTGTCATTTCCTTTGGAAACCATGGACAACAAACCATATGATAAGCTGCGGGCATCTGGGGTCAATGCACCAACTGCAAAAATGAAGTTTCGTACCAATGTTGTCATTCAAATCGCAATGATGTTGTTTGCTTGTGCGATTATTATCAACCTGTTTAAGGTTTCTGTCGTGCAGAACAAAAAATATGAAGCACTGGCGAATAATTACCATTTCGGTACGATGCGATTAGAGGCACAGCGGGGTGCAATTTATGATGCAACGGGGACACCTTTGGCTTGGAGTGCGACGGTTTATAATGTCTATATTGACCCGCAACTCTTCCGGGATGAAATGGATGATGTTCAGAAAAACAATGAAAGTAAGCAGGCAGCTGCCGACAAAAACGGCAAAACTGCTACCGACATTGTGGATGTTGCAACGCTCCGTGAAAATATTGCCACCTATCTGGCAGGAAAGCTGAACCTCGAAAAAGCCGATATTGAAAAGGCGTTCGACGCAGACGGCAGATATTATATCCTGCAAACACAGGTGGAAAAAAATGTTGCCGATGAAATCGAAAACTATTTTGACAACTTGAATCTGGTTTCGTTTGCAACAGAAGCGACCACCAGACGCTATTATCCGCAGGAAGAACTGGCTGCCAGCGTCATTGGGTTTACCAACGGGGACGGCGATGGACAGTATGGATTGGAATATCAGTATAACAATTATCTGGCTGGTGTGGATGGCAGAATTGTTTCTGCACAGGCTGCAAACGGCGAAGAAATGCCATACCGTTATTCGACGACATACGAAGCACAAAACGGTTCTTCTCTATATTTGACTTTGGATACCACCATGCAGTATTATCTAGAAAAGGCAATCGGGGAAATGGCGGTCAAGTTTAATGTGCAGCAGCGTGCCTGTGGCATTATCATGAACCCGAAAACAGGTGCAATCTATGCGATGGCAACCTATCCATCTTTCGATCTGAACAATCCTTCTGATATTTATGATACAGCAACTTCCAGAGCGTTGGATTCTCTAAGCGGACAGGAATACAGCGATGCCTACTTAGCAGCCAGAGAAACACAATGGAAGAATAAGGCAATTTCAGAAATCTACTATCCGGGTTCTGTTTTCAAGGTCTTTACCAGTGCCGCAGCCTTTGAAGAAAATTTGATCGACTTGCAGAATGATTCATTCTATTGTAGTGGTTACTTTACCGTTATGGGCGAGAAAATCGGATGTTCCAACCGAAGCGGTCACGGAACACAGACCTTTACACAGGCACTTACAAATTCCTGTAACCCAGCATTTATGGAAATCGGGCTGCGTCTGGGCGTTGAGAAGTTCTCCTATTATTTCAAGGGATTTGGTCTGACGGAAAAGACGGGAATTGACTTGCCAGGTGAAGTAGCCAGCTTGTATATTCCGGAAGATACTATGTCAAATGTTGACTTGGCATCCTCTTCGTTCGGTCAGGCAAATAAGATTACACCAATTCAAATGATTACCGCTTATGCAGCTGCCATCAACGGCGGAAAACTGGTAACACCATATCTGGTGCAGGAAGTTGTTGATGCAGATGGCAACATCGTGATGGAACACGAAACCGAAGAAAAGCGGCAGGTTATTTCAGAAGAAACCTCGAAAACCATTCGGGAACAGTTGGAAGCAGTCGTAGAAGGCAACGGCGGACATAATGCTTATATTCAGGGCTATCGCATCGGCGGTAAATCCGGTACATCTGAAAAGCTGGACGAATATACAGAAGGGCAGGAAATGAAGTATGTTGCATCGTATGGCTGTTTTGCTCCGGCAGATGATCCGGAAGTGATCATGCTGATCATGGCAGATGAACCGGATAACTCCATTGCTTATTATGGTAGTACCGTTGTTGTGCCGTATGCAAGAACGGTCATGTCTGAAATTTTGCCGTATCTGGGCTTCTATCCGGAATATACGGATGAAGAATATGCTGACCGGAATGTCACCGTTCCACTGGTACAGGAAAAATCATTGGACAGTGCAACTGCAACATTGGACGATATGGGCTTGAGCTATGAAGTCGTTGGCGAGGGCAGCAGCGTCGTTTCACAGTGTCCGAAAACTGGTGCTGTCATTGAAAAGGGCGGAAAGGTCATTCTGTATACAGAAGAAAATACCGAGCCGGAAGTTGTAGAAGTTCCAAACTTGGTTGGACTCTCCGCAGCAGAGGCAAATACAGCTTTGACACAATTGGGGCTGAACATCGTTACGATGGGAGCTTCCTCCGATAATGCGGATGCAAAAGTACAGTTCCAGTCAGAACCGGCAGGTACATCCGTTGAGGTGGGAACAGTCATCAATCTCACGATGTCCATCAATGACCAGAGCGGCTAATTTTGGAAAAGACGCAGCGATTTGCGAAATGGAACACCAACAGGCAGCCCCGTTGCGGTTATGCAAAGAGGAGAAAAGGGGGATGCTTTCTAAGGCGTCCCCTTTTTTGATAGAGAAAGGGAAGATTTCCCCCAGATCAAACATTGGAAAAATGGTAAATGAAACAGAAAGGCGGTTATCTGTCATGCGGTTATATGCATTATTAGAAGGCAATGCAGAAACGGAATTAGAGGACAGAGAAATTACTGGAATTACAAATGACTCCCGAAATGTGGAGGAAGGATATTTGTTTGTCTGTATCAAAGGAGAACACTTTGACGGACACACAAAGGCTGCGGAAATGTTGGAAAAAGGTGCAGCAGCCGTGGTTGTTGAACGAGATTTGGGCTTAGGAAAACAGCAGATTCTTGTGCCAAACACCTATATTTTCTATGGACAGCTCTGTGCTGCCTGGTTCGGACATCCGGAACGGGAAATGACCTTCATCGGTGTTACGGGTACAAACGGAAAGACGACCACCACAAATGTGATCAAACACATTCTGACCGCAAACGGCTATCTGGTCGGCTTGATCGGCACGATTCAAAATGAAATCGGTGACCAGGTTCTGCATACTGACAATACCACGCCGATGGTGTATGATTTGATGGCATTGTATCGAAAAATGGCGGATGCTGGCTGCGATTATGTCGTCATGGAAGTTTCGTCTTTCGGTCTGGTGCAGCACCGCATTGGCCCGACCCATTTTCGGGCTGCGGTCTTTACAAATCTGACACAAGACCATTTGGATTATCATAAGACGATGGAAGCCTATTATCAGGCAAAGAAAATGCTGTTTTCGATCACGGATTATGCATTGATTAACATTGATGATGATTATGGCAAGCGGTTAGCTGGAGAAGTAACTTGTGCGATGGAAACTTATGGCATTTCTGCAAAAGCGGATTATTATGCGGATGCAATCAAGCTGCGGGCAAACGGAACCAGTTTCTGGATGTGCTATGGTGGGAAGTCCTATCCGGTCGAAATCCAGATGACAGGAATGTTCAATGTTTCCAATGTTCTGGCAGCCAGTGCAGTTTGCATGGAACTGGGACTGACCAATGCACAGGTCTTGCAGGCAGTACAAACGTGTCGGGGCGTACGGGGCAGATGCGAAGTTATTCCGACTGGAAAGCCGTTCTCTGTCATTTGCGACTATGCCCATACACCAGATGCCATTGAAAACATTTTGAAGAGCGTCAAGGAGTATACCGAGGGCAGATTGATTTGCTTGTTTGGCTGCGGCGGAAATCGGGATAAGACCAAACGCCCGAAGATGGCAAAGGCAGCCGCTGCCTATGCAGATTTTCTGGTGATTACATCTGACAATCCGAGAGATGAAGACCCGAATGCCATTATTCAGGATATTCTAGCAGGGTTAGAAGGCTCTACGATTCCGTATGAAGTCGTAGTTGACCGAAAGGAAGCCATTTTACGGGGCATGCAGATTGCACAGCCGGGCGATGTGTTGGTACTGGCTGGAAAAGGGCATGAAGATTATCAGGTTCTGCCGAATAATGTGCATATTCACATGGATGAACGGGAAATTGTGGCAGATTGCTTGACAAAACTATAAGGTGAGGGACAAATATGGAGAAGTTACAATTATCAGAAATTGCCGCAGCGGTTGGCTCTGCAACACCGCTGGAAGCAGCAGTGAATGACATCTGTACCGATACAAGAAAATTAGAGCCGGGCTGCTTATTTTTAGCACTGCGTGGGGCAAATTTTGATGGACATCAATTCGTAAAGAAAGCAATTGCCGATGGAGCAGTTGCAGCGGTAACGGATCAGCCAATTGACGGCTGTCCGTGTATCGTTGTGCCGGATACTGGAATGGCATTGCTGCAAATTGCGGCGTATTACCGGAAAAAGTTCTCTCCGATTCTGGTCGGCGTGACCGGCAGCGTTGGAAAGACAACCACAAAAGAAATGATCGCACTGGTGCTTTCCGCAGCGTTTGAAACGCTGAAAACACAGGGCAACTTGAACAACGAAATCGGCTTGCCGAAAACGCTTCTGCACCTTGCACCGGAGCACAAGGCAGCTGTCATTGAAATGGGCATGTCCCACTTCGGCGAAATTCACCGCCTGAGCTGCACCACACAGCCGACCATTGGTGTGATTACAAATATTGGATTTTCTCACATCGAAAATTTGGGTTCGCAGGAAGGTATTTTAAAGGCAAAGTTGGAAATACTGGATGGTATGCAGCCGGATGCACCGCTGATTCTCAATGCGGATGACCCACACCTTGCCCCGTTGGCAGGAACGCTTGACCGACCGGTTTATACATACGGTCTGAATGCAAAAGATGTTGATGTCACAGCGGAAGATGTTCAAGAGGGTGAGAATGCAACAACTTTCACGATTGTCACGAAAGACGGCAGAACATTCCCGGCAGAGTTGCCTTGCGTTGGTCTGCACAATGTGATGAATGCATTGGCAGCATTTTGTGTCGGTCGGATTTGCGGCATTGCACCGGATGTCATCTGTGCAGCCTTGAAAAATTATCAGCCCATTCCGTTCCGGCAGAACATTGAACAGCGTGGACCTTATACCGTCATTGCAGATTGCTATAATGCCAGTCCGGATTCTATGCGGGCAGCGTTGTATGTGCTGCGGCAGATGAAAGGCGAGGGCAGACGGGTTGCCGTTTTAGGCGATATGCTGGAACTTGGAAAGCTCTCTCCAAAGCTGCATAGCATGGTAGGAGATATGGCATCTTGCAGCCATTTAGACCAGCTGTTCTGCTACGGAAAGGCTTCGATTGACATTGCAAAAACAGCTGCTGCCGATGGAACTTCTGTGTTCCATACAGAAGACCCGACAGAACTTTGCAGTGCGGTACGGGCATATCTCCGACCGGGCGATGTGATTTTGTTTAAGGCAAGTCACGGAATGCATCTCGAAACCTGCATAGAAGAAATTTTCGGACAGGAGGAAGTCGCTCATGCCGCTGTGGAGCATTAACACCATTGTTGCACTGCTTTCCTTTGTGATTGCAGCTGCATTCGGAAAGGCATTGATTCCATTTTTGCATAAGCTGAAATTCGGACAGCCAATTAAAATGAAGTTCGGGCCGGAATGGCACGCTAAAAAACAGGGAACACCAACTATGGGCGGGATCCTGTTCATTCTCTCTACGACCATTGCGGTCGGCGTTGGTTACGGACTGTATCGGGGCTTCTGTACCAATGCGGAAGTATCCGGTGTGGAACAGCTGGACTTGAATCGTGGAGCACAGATGTTCAGCTGTGCGATTTTTGCAATTCTGTTCGGTCTGATTGGATTCATTGATGACTTTAAAAAAGTCGTACAGAAGAAAAACGATGGGCTTTCCCCGATGCAGAAAATCGTCTTGCAGGTTGTCGTTGCAGCCGCTTGGCTGGGCGTGCAATACTGGCTGGGCGATCGGGATACCCGATTGGATTTCTCGTTCTTCTCGTTTGATATTTCGTGGTTCTACTATCCATTGATGTTGGTTGTGATTCTGTATCTGACCAATGCGGTCAATCTGACTGATGGCATTGATGGGCTTTGCGGAACGGTAACCATGGTAAATATGCTGCTGATGACGGTGATTTGTGTGCTGTTGTCCTTGCAGCAAATGTCGATTTTTACAATGGCACTCGCAGGCGGCTGTCTGGGATTCTTGGTTTGGAATCTGCATCCGGCAAAGTGTTTCATGGGGGACACTGGTTCGATGTATCTGGGTGCATCTGTCGTAGCTGTTGGCTTGGTGACGCATAAGCATCTGGTTTTGCTGCTGGTTGCATTGCTGTACATCTTAGAAGCCCTGTCTGTTGTGATTCAGGTGACCTATTTCAAGTATACAAAGAAGAAATACGGCGAAGGTAGAAGAATCTTCAAGATGACACCGATTCATCACCATTTTGAATTGAGTGGATTCAGCGAATATAAGATCGTCATTACATTTTCTCTGTTTGCCTTGGTGATGGGCATTCTGGGATTGCTTTTGGTATTGTTTGTTTAAAAGTCCTGTTCGCACAGCAGGCGGAAGGTAAAGATGTGCAGGGAGGTTGCATATGGCTGAAACAACTGTAAGTCAAGCAGAAAAAAAGAAGAACCGGTTTCGGTTTCCGCTGTGGCAGAAAGGGGTTCGGTATGGAGAAGTCGATTTGGCATTTTTTTTGATTGTCATCGCACTTCTGGTCATCGGAATTATTATGATGTTTTCTGCCAGTTACGCATGGGCGATTTCAGAGGGGTTAGAGGGCAGTTATTACGCAAAAGAACAAATCAAAATGGCAGTCATTGGGTTGGCTGCGATGTGGTTTTTATCCATTGTCGATTATCATCTTTATAAAACGCCCGGCATTGCAATTTGTGCCTATGTTGTCCCTGTCATTCTATTGATCTTGGTCTTGCTTGTCGGCACGAGTGAGGGCGGTGCACAGCGTTGGCTGGTCATTGGCAGCTTTAACTTTCAGCCGTCCGAATTGATGAAAATCGGGATTGTCATTTTCTTTGCCTATCACATTGAAAAGAACTATGACCGGATGAATCGGTTTAAAACTGGCGTTCTGCCGTATTTATTAGCATTGGCAGTGGTTGCAGCTCTGCTCATGATGGAGCCGCATTTGTCCGGTACAATTTTGATTTGTACGGTTGCCATTTCCATGATTATTGTCGGCGGTATCCGTCCGGTGCATTTTTTGGAGCTGGTAGTCACTGGTGTTGTTGCAATTATTGGCATTGTTTTGTATTTGTCCATTTCAAAGGGATATGGATACTTCCAGACCAGAATCCAGTCTTGGCTGGATCCATTCGCCGATAGTCAGGGTGGTACGTGGCAGACTTGTCAATCCTTGATTGCCATTGGTTCTGGCGGATTGTTTGGTTTGGGTTTGGGTGAATCCCGACAAAAATATTTGTATCTGCCAGAAACGAAAAACGACTTTGTATTTTCCATCGTTTGTGAAGAATTGGGCTTTGTTGGTGCGTTGACGGTTGTCCTGCTGTTTGTGCTGCTGCTGGTACGTGGATTCTATATTGCAAGCCATGCACATGACAAGTTTGGAATGCTGCTGACCGTTGGCTTTACCGTGCACATCGGCTTACAGGCATTTATTAACATCGGCGTTGTCAGCAACTTGATTCCAAATACCGGTATCAGTTTGCCGTTCTTCAGCTATGGTGGTACGGCATTGATTTTGCAGTTGGCGGAAATGGGAATCGTCTTGAATATCTCCCGTGCTCGGTATCGAGCGGAAGTGCCGGAAAAAGACTCAGCTGCCGCACACACAATGGAACAGAAACCAGAACAAAAGGCAGAGCCAAAATCAGAGCCGGAACAGCATCCGGTTCATGAACCAACTGGAAACGGGAATCCTGCCGTTGGAACGGCATAAATGACCAAAACTATGATGCAGATTAAATGAGGTGAAAATTCTATGAAGGTACTTTTTGCAGGTGGTGGTACAGGCGGACACATCAATCCGGCGTTGGCAATCGCTTCGATTATTCAGTCCCATCAGCCGGATGCAGAATTTTTGTTTGCAGGAACGCCGAATGGGATGGAGGCAAAGTTAGTACCACAGTCGGGGTATCAGCTCGCAACCATTAAAGTTGCTGGATTTCAGAGAAAACTGACGATGAAAAATATCCGCAGAAATGTACAGGCTGCGTGGTATCTTGCCACATCTGGCAAACGTGCCAAGCAGATTGTCAACGAATTTCAGCCGGATATTGCGATTGGAACGGGCGGTTATGTTGCAGGGCCAGTGATTCGGATGGCTGCAAAGATGGGTGTGCCTTGTGCGATTCATGAACAGAATGCATTCCCAGGTGTCACCAATAAGATGTTGTCTAAGGAAGTCGACCATGTCATGCTGACTGTAAAGGAAGCACTGGAATATATGGATTTTGACTGCCCATATACCATTACAGGGCTGCCAGTACGAGCAGGCATCTTGCAGAAGACAAAAGAACAGGCACGGAAAGAACTGGGCTTTGATGATAGTATGTGCATTCTGTCGTTTGGTGGTAGTTTGGGAGCAGGCTGTATCAATGAAGTTATGGAAGAATTGATTCCGTGGCACGTCAAGAATGGCATGGCAATCAACCACATTCACGGATATGGCGGTATGGGTCGGGAAAGTTTTCCGGCAGCCATGCGGGCAGCAGGCATTCCGATGCGGAGCAACCGCCTGCGGATCACTGAGTATATTCATGATATGGATACTTGTCTGGCAGCTGCGGATCTGGTTATCTGCCGTGCAGGAGCGTCTACGCTGGCAGAACTGGAGGCAGCCGGAAAGGCTTCGATTCTGATTCCTTCGCCGATTGTTGCCGGCAATCACCAGTTACACAATGCAAATGTACTGGGAAAAGCGGGTGCAGCGATTGTCATTGAACAGAAGAATGTCACAGTGGAAGGCATGATGCACCATGTGGAAGAATTGTATGAAAATCGTGCAATGTTGAAAGATATGGCATATCAGGCATCGCAGCTTGCAATTCCAGATACTGCAGACCGGATTTATCAGGTTGTGGAAACCTTGATGGAAAAGGCAGGAAAGCCATTGAACGCATCAGCAGATGATTCCGATTCTGCGGAAGTTCAGAAAGAAGAACCAAAGACCGAATCAAAATCCGAATAAGACGAATTCGCACCAAATGATGGGCATTCGCATACCATGAGAAAAAAAGAACTTGAGGTGGTGCGGATGCAAAAACTGGTGATTACAGGCGGCATTCCGCTGGAGGGGACAGTGATGCTGCAAGGGGCAAAAAATAGTGTGTTGCCCATTCTTGCAGCTTCACTGCTCTGCCGTGGAGAAACCGTGCTGGAAAATTGTCCCCGTCTGACGGATGTTTTTTCTGCGTGCCGGATTCTGACGGCATTGGGCTGTCGCTGTTCCATGAAAGGGCATGTTGCCTGCATTCAGGCGGACGGCGTGGACTGCGTGGAGATTTCCGAATCCTTGATGCAGGAAATGCGGTCGTCTATTATTTTTCTGGGGGCACTGCTGGGGCGATATGGAAGTTGTACGCTGTCTTATCCGGGTGGCTGCGAACTTGGCCCACGCCCCATTGATATGCATTTGCAGGCACTGCGAAGCATGGGGGCAGAAATCGTTCAAAACGGCGGAAGATTGCTCTGTCGGGCGGCAAAAGGACTGCATGGCGAGAAGATTCCGTTCAAGTATCCGTCTGTGGGTGCAACGGAAAACATCATGCTGGCAGCAGTGCTGGCAAAGGGGACGACGGTCATCTATAATGCAGCCAGAGAGCCGGAAATTTGTGATTTGGCATCTTTTCTGCGGCAGTGCGGAGCAAAGATTTATGGCGATGGCGGCGACACCATTACAATTGAAGGTGTTTCTGCGTTACATGGAACGGTTTACCGGATTATGCCAGACCGCATTGTCGGCATGACGTATTTGACCGCTGCCGCGATGACGGGTGGCACGCTGCAAATGAAACAGACAGAGCCATCCCAGATGGAAAACCTGTTGCCCGTGTTGGAGCAGGCAGGCTGTCGGCTGGATGTTGCCCAGAAAACGATTTATTTGCATGCACCAGCACAGCTGCGAGCATTGCCGCCGATTCGTACCATGCCGCATCCAGGGTTTCCAACCGATGCACAGGCAATCGTCATGGCAATGCTGACGGGAGCGGATGGTGTTAGCGTCTTTGAAGAAACCGTCTTTGAAAATCGCTATCGTCATGTGGATGCCCTGTTGAAGATGGGAGCAGAGATTTATGTTTCCGGGCAGACCGCTGTGGTGAAAGGTGTTCGGCAGCTTTCCGGTGCACCTGTTCGGGCAACCGATTTGCGAGGCGGTGCAGCGATGGTTCTGGCAGGGCTTGCCGCACAGGGCGTGACAGAAGTCACACAGATTTTTCATATTGATCGTGGATATGAGGCGATCGAAACGGTGCTTTCCGGAATCGGAGCATCCATTCAAAGGGAGATATTGGAATAAGCCGGACTTGGCAAAAAAGACCGGAAAAATAGAAGCAGTGAAAGGCAGGGTGGCAAGCATATGCCAATGCAGGATGTGAAAAAGACAGATATGAAGTCGGAAACCAATGTAAAGCGGGTTCGGAGAAGAAACCGCTGGCTGCCGCTTTATATTGCAGTGGTGTTGGTTTTGACAGCCGGTGTCGGCGTGGCGTTGTCTACGACCGTATTTTTTAATGTGGAAGACATTGTGGTAACGGGCGAAGCACAACAGTATACTGTAACAGATATTGTAAAAGCAGCGGATGTCTGTTCCGGCGATAATCTGATTAAATTGAATACAGATGAAGTCGCAAAGCGTGTTTATGACAACTTGGTTTACATTGAAACTGTGGATGTTCAGAAAAAATTTCCGGATGAATTGGTGATTAACGTGCAGCAATGCCGGGAATCTTATAATATTGTTTATGATAACGGAATTTTATTGGCAAGTGCGACTGGAAAGATTACTTCCAACAGCATGGAAGCTGCGGAGGGGCTGCCAGTCTTTTATGGATATTTGCCGTCAATTCTTTCTCCCGGAGAAAAGCTGAAATCACAGGACGAACAAAAGGATAAGATTTTCTATCTGTTTGCAAAAATCATGTCCAGAGAACTGAGCAGCCCCATCACTTCTGTGGACATGACAGACAAATACAATATGCGTGTTTGTTTCGATGACCGCATTATTTTTGATTTGGGCAACTGGAATGAACTGGAATATAAAATCACACTGGCGGAAAATGTCATTGACCGCCTTGGGATTGACAAATCCGGCTATCTGACGATGGTCGGCAATAATCAGTGTTCGTTCCGAGATAGCAGCGTGGTTGGAGAACTCGACCCGATTAAACCAGTGGAAACACAGGCAACCACTACCACGACCGAAACCGGAACAACCAATGCAAATGGTGCAAATAGCGGTTCTACCGAAACAACTACCACCGTTGTGACAACAACCGTTCCGGAAGAAGAACAGCAGTACCAGTAAACGGGAAACAGGGTGAATCTCGGCGAACTTTCACGGGAAATGAAAATTTTTTTCAAAACCACTTGCAATATGTGCAGAAATATGGTAGTATAATAGGTGTATTTACTGACAATGAAACAGAATGTGCGGTGTCCGTAGATTGCTGGGTGTCATAGAGCAAGAGTTTTTAGGAGGAAGAGGAAAAATGACGGATTTCATTTATGAAGACGCATTCGAGCCGGATGTAAATATTAAGGTGATCGGTGTCGGCGGCGGCGGCGGAAATGCCCTGAACTGTATGGTTGCGTCAGGCGTACAGGATATTGAATATATCGCCATCAATACCGATGCAAAGGCGTTGAATAATTCCAAGGCAACGACCCGCATTCAGATTGGTGCAAAGCTGACAAAGGGCAGAGGTGCTGGAAATAAGCCGGGAATCGGTCAGCAGAGTGCGGAAGAAAACAAGGAAGAAATCGAAGCAGCCCTCAAGGGTGCAGATATGGTGTTCATCACTGCCGGCATGGGCGGCGGTACGGGTACGGGTGCTGCTCCAGTTGTTGCAAAGATCGCACAGGAAGCAGGCATTTTGACCGTTGCTGTTGTAACAAAGCCGTTTGCATTTGAACGGGAACAGAAGATGGCACAGGCAGAAAAAGGCATCATGGAATTGAAAAAATATGTCGATTCCCTGATCGTCATTCCGAATGAAAAACTGCTCGAAGGCATGGATAAGCCGCTGACGATGCGGGAATCGTTCGCACTGGCAGATGATATTCTGAAAACCGGTGTTAAGAGTATTTCCGACTTGATCGTAGAAGAAGGCTACATCAATCTGGATTTCGCAGACGTTTCCACCATCATGAAGGGTGCTGGATATGCACACCTTGCAATCGGTCACGGTTCTGGCAAGGACAAGGCAAAGGAAGCTGCAAACGCAGTGATTGCAAGCCCACTGCTGGAAACTTCGATTGCTGGTGCAAAGCGTTTGTTGATCAACATCACCATGAGCGAAGATATTCTCTCTTCCGATGTGGACAACGCAACCAAGATGATTACCGACAAGGCTGCCGACAATGTAGAATTCATTTTCGGTACAGCATTCAAGGAAGATATGCAGGATGAAATGACCATCACGGTCATTGCAGCTGGTTTCGATGAGGAAACAGACGATTCCGAAGAAGCAGAAGAACCTGCTGCAGAAGAAGCAGCTGCTCCGGAAGAACCAGAAGCACAGCCGCAACCGCAGCCACAGCCACAGCAGACACAGGCTGCTGCAAACGGCGGCAAAAAGCCGGCTGACCCGGATGATCTGATGGCAATTTTTGAGATCCTCGACCGGAAATAATTGGGATATTGAATGATAAAAAGCCGGATGTGAAACTGCATCCGGCTTTTTGTGAATATCACTGAATTTGATTCTGGAAAATTGGAAGAAATGACAGTTTTAAAGCCAGCAGGTTTATTTTTTCAGAAAACATATTGACAAGATGCCTGTTTTTCGGTATAATAAAACAGTAGCGTGCCTGTGAAACGGGCGTTTTATGCTGCCTGAGAAAAACGGGTCGATCGCTTAATGAAAAAGCGTTGTTTTACAAAGATGTCGGTGGAAATCCGTTCTCGATCCAAAAACTCTTTATTGCAAATGCCGGCTGTTTTTTGAGATCGGAAAACAGAAACGGCGGAATAATGCGGTTTGTGTTATTCAGAAAGGAAAGGTCACATTATGTACGAAGATAAGACTTTAGTATGCAAGGATTGCGGAGCGGAGTTCGTATTCACTGCAGGAGAACAGGAATTTTATGCAGAAAAAGGCTTTGTAAATGAGCCGAAGCGTTGCAAGAGCTGCCGTGATGCAAAGAAGAATGCATCTGGAAATAAGCCGGAACGGGAAATGTTCACCGCTACTTGTGCAGCTTGCGGCAAGGAAGCAAGAGTACCGTTTCAGCCGAGAGAAGACCGTGCGGTATATTGCAGCGAATGCTTTGCAAAGATGAAGGAAGCTGAATAAGCACATTTCAAACATACGGGGCAATGGCATAGCGAATCCGCTGTGCCTTGCTTTGTCTTGTATAAAAGAATCCGTTTCGGATAAGCTAATCATATGCTGATAAGCAGGAGGAATCAAAAATGGCTGTAACAATTACAAAAGATACCATTATTGGCGA
Organism: uncultured Ruminococcus sp.; assembly: GCA_902464115.1. Lineage (GTDB taxonomy): Bacteria > Bacillota > Clostridia > Oscillospirales > Ruminococcaceae > Ruminococcus_C. Next base: position 27,840 of record CABQIF010000005.1, read on the forward strand.
CATTCTGGACATCGCACCGGAAACTGCACCGTTGTTTATGGCAATTGGAATGCATTGTCTTGGCTGTCCGGCTTCCAGAGGCGAAACCGTAGAAGAAGCCTGCATGGTACACGGCATTGAAGTGGAAGAACTGTTGGAAGAACTGAACAAGCAGATTGCATCCAGCACAGCCGCTACCACGACAGAAGCGTAAACGAGATAGCAAAACACACAGGCGGTCGTCCAAGGTTTGTTGGACGACCGTTTTTTATACCACTCGAACAAAGAACTAGGAGGGAACAGCGATGTTGAATCAACGATTGCAGGCTTGTGCTGCATGGATCACAGACGGAAAAACGGTCTGTGATGTTGGAACAGACCACGCCTATTTGGCAGCAGAACTGCTCCGGAAAGAACGCTGCCAACATGTCATTGCGTCTGATATTGGAGAAGGGCCGTTACAGGCTGCCAGACGCACCTTAGAACAAGCAGGGCTGCTGCAACGGGCAACCTTGCTGCTTTCGGATGGGCTGGAACAAGTCGATGGGACAGATGTCAGCCATGTTGTAATCGCCGGAATGGGCGGTGAAACCATTATTCATATCTTGCAGCCCTGCGACTGGGTGAAACAGGCAGTACAGCTGATTTTACAGCCAATGACAAAAGTTCCGGTTTTGCGGCAGTGGCTGGCAGAAAATGGCTATGCAATTCTACAAGAGCAAGTTGTAAAAGACGGAAAGTTTTTTTATAACCTTTTACGGGTGCAGTATGATGGCGTTGTTCGTACATTGACCCCATTGGAGCGAGAAATCGGCGTACAGGATTGGAGCAATGCCGTGGTGCAGGCATACGGCAGAAGAAAACGAGAACGCCTGCAAACGATTGCAGAGCAGATTCAGAACAGCAATCCGGCAATGGCAGCAGATGATTTGCAGATTGTTGCAGAACTTGACCGCAGATTGCAGCCGGAATCTGTCTGAATCAAATTAAATCGTAGAAAGGATGATTTTCATGCGAACCGTACAGGATGTTTATACCATCATCAATACATTTTCGCCCTTTTCCACGCAGGAAAAGTGGGATAATTCAGGCTTGCTGGTCGGAACAGGCAGCATGCCCGTGCATAAAATCTATGTAACATTGGATATCTCCAACGAAACCATTGCAGCTGCTCAGGAACTGGGTGCAGATTTGATGGTTGCCCATCATCCAATTATTTTTTCCCCGTTGAAACAATTATCTCCAGATTCTCCGGTTTGGAAATTAGCAGCAGCCAACATGGCAGCCATTTGTGTGCATACACCGTTAGACCGTGCAAGGGGTGGTATCAATGACCGCTTGCATCAGCTGTTGCAAGAACCGTTGCAGCTTAGCGGTGCAATGCAGACACCAGAAGCGGATTGCAATGGAATCGGGTTCGGCTGGGCAGACCAAAGCAATACCGACTGGAACGCCAAGGATTTGGCAGAAGCACTGCGGCGTGTACTGGGCTGTACCGTTGTCCGCTATACGCCAATTGACCGCCCGATTCGGAAAATTTATGTGGGCTGTGGCTCGTGTGCATCCATGCTGGAGGATGCCGCTGCATGGGGCTGTGATGCAATGATTACGGGCGATGTCAAGCATGACCGCTGGTATGCTGCGAAGAATCTGGGAATTGCACTGTTTGACTGTGGGCATTATCATACAGAACAGATTGCTGCTCAGATTCTGACCGAACAGATTCAAGCAGCGTTGCCGGATTTGCCGTGTATCTGTGACCCACACGGTGACCCGGTTTGTTATGCAATGGGAGGCGAGCAGGAATGAGTGTTTGGCGTTGTCCGATTTGTGCCGCTTCGATGCAGCATGAAGAACATGGTTTGCATTGTCTGAATGGGCATTGTTTTGATTTGGCAAAGAGCGGATATGTGAATTTGCTGCCTGTTCAGCAGAAACATACCAAGCAGCCAGGCGATAACTTGCAGATGGTACGGGCAAGACGGGATTTTTTACAGGCAGGCTATTATCAGCCGTTTCAACAGGCACTCTGTGAAATGGTGGTGCAGGCAATGCCACAGCAGGGCATTTTATTAGATGCCGGATGTGGCGATGGCTATTATACGAAAGCGGTTACCGAGGCGTTGCAGGCTACCGGAAAAGCAGTACACGTCTATGGTGTGGATATTTCGAAATATGCAGTTGATTTGGCAGCAAAACAGGAAAAGGCAGCGACATTTGCAGTGGGCAGTGTCTTTCATTTGCCCGTGTCTGACCACTGTTGTGATGGGATTTTTTCCTTGTTTGCACCGTATGCTGGAATAGAATTTCAACGAGTCCTGAAAAAGCATGGCACGATGATTTTAGGCATTCCAGGAGCAAAACATTTGATGGGGCTGAAACGGGCGATTTATGAAATCCCGTATGAAAATGTCGTGAAACCATATGAGTTAGAGGGCTTTTCTTTTGTTGGAAAGCAGACAGTCACCGGAACGATTTTCCTGCCGAATGCAACGGCAATTCAGAATTTATTTGCAATGACCCCGTATTATTATAAGACGGGACAAAAAGAACAGGAACGGTTGGCAGCACTGGAAACGCTCGAAACAGAGATTTCTTTTGAACTGCTGCAATATCAGCGAGAATCTTAAACGGAAAGGAGCATCTTCATGGCTTTAGATGGTGCATTTTTATATGCTGTCCGACAGGAGTTGTCGGGGCTGATTGGTTCGAGAATTGAAAAGATTCATCAGCCAGCAAGAGAAGAAATTCTCATCTCGCTCCGAAACATGGAGGGCAGCCATAAGATTTTAATTTCTGCATCGGCTGACCGTGCACGGGTGCATTTGACACAACAGAGCATTGATAACCCACCTGCTCCGCCAATGTTTTGCATGCTGTTGCGGAAACGGCTGGGAAATGGAAAACTCCTTGCGATTCGACAGGATGGATTAGAACGTGTGCTATATTTTGACTTTTCCTGTGTGAATACATTGGGCGATGTGGTGCAGTTGACACTTGCCTGTGAAATCATGGGGAAGTATTCCAACTTGATTTTGATCAATGAAACCGGAAAAGTCGTCGATAGTATCAAACGAGTGGATGCAGAGATGTCCCGAAAACGGTTGGTTTTGCCGGGCGTTGCCTATGCACTGCCACCAGCAGAACCACGGTTGAATTTTCTGACGGATTCCATGAAAACCATTCAGGCTGCGATTACTGCACAGACCGGAGCATTGCCGAAAGTTCTGTTGAAAGCGCTGGAGGGTGTTTCTCCGGTGTTGGTACGGGAATGGGCATTTTATGCCGGAAACGGAGAAGAATGCCGTGCAGAAACATTGACAGCCGTACAGCTGAAGCGTTTGATGGAAATCATGCAGCAGACCAAGGAACGCCTGTTGCAGCAGAAGTGTGTGTTTACCATTGCTGCAACGAAAGAAGGGCAGTTGAAAGATTTTTCATTTTTGCCACTGCATCAATATGGCACACTGCTGGTTACAAAGACAGTTCCATCTGCTTGTGCGGTGCTGGATTATTTCTATGCAGAGCGTGACCGCTATGCCCGTGTCCGGCAGCGTGCAAATGACTTGTTTCATCTGTTGTTGCATGCAACCGAGCGGATTCAGAGAAGAATTGCTGCCCAGACAGAAGAACGCACACAATGTGCGGAAAAAGATACATTCCGCCGGAAAGCAGACCTGCTGTCTGCCAATCTCTACCGCCTGAAAAAGGGTGATACGGTTGCAGAACTGGAAGATTTTTATGAGACGGATTGTCCGGTGGTATCCATTCCGCTGGATGTTCGCCTGACACCGCCACAAAATGCACAGCGGTATTATCAGCAGTACAAGAAAGCCTGCACGGCAGAAACCGTATTGACGGAACAGATTGCAAAGGGCAAGGCAGAGTTGGCATATTTGGAAAGCGTACTGGATGCGTTGACCCGTGCAGAAACAGAAGCAGATATGGAACAACTGCGACAGGAATTGATTGAGCAGGGGTATCTTCGCAAGACCAGCCGTAACCGCAGACCAGTGAAAATTCAACAGCCACTTTCTGTTACAGCAACAGACGGAACACAGATTTTAATTGGACGGAATAACCTGCAAAATGACCGTCTGACCCTGAAAACCGCAGCTAAAACAGATGTGTGGCTGCATACGCAAAATATTCCTGGCTCGCATGTCATTATTTGTACACACGGAGAAACGCCATCAGAACAGACGATTTTAGAGGCAGCACAGCTTGCTGCCTGGTATAGCAAGGCACAGCAGTCCGCACAAGTGCCGGTGGATTATTGCCTTGTAAAATATGTGAAGAAGCCAGTCGGTGCAAAGCCGGGCATGGTGATTTTCACAAATCAGAGAACGCTGTATGTAACCCCTCGACAAACCTTGGAGGAAGAAGAAACAGTATGATAAAACGACTGGGAGCAGATTTTTTTCATCGGGATTGTTTGGAAGTTGCACCGGATTTGGTTGGAAAGCTGTTGATTCGGCAGCTGCCGGATGGAACGGTTTTACAGGAACGCATTGCAGAAACAGAAGCTTATCGGGGAGAAGAAGACGAGGCTTGCCATGCCCACAAAGGCAGAACGAAACGAACAGATTTGCTTTATCGGGAGAGCGGTTTGATTTATGTATATCTGTGCTATGGGATGCATTGGCTGATGAATGTGATCACAGGTGAACCGGAGCAGCCGCAAGGTGTGCTGTTTCGTGCAGGGGTTGTGCATGATGGCCCTGCAAAACTGACAAAATACTTGCAGGTGGATCAGCAGTGGAATGGTGACAGCTTTTTGACTTGCTCGAATTTATGGGTCGCAGACGATGGATTTCGTTCAGGGATTCAGACAGCGGAACGGGTCGGCATTGGATATGCTGGAGAAGTCTGGCAGAAAAAGCAATGGCGATTTCTCATCCAAAAATAATGCATTGTGATAGATGAATACAGGCAACGAAGCACAAAATAAAAAGTTTTTCGGTGCAGCAGTTTTTTAAAAATGCTGCCGAGGTGTGGGC
>CABQIF010000006.1 GCA_902464115.1 uncultured Ruminococcus sp.
AGTTCGATTTGCTTCGCAAATGTGGGCTGCTCGCCCACACCTCGGCAGCATTTTTGAAAAACTGCTGCACCGAAAAACTTTTTATTTGCCTGCGGCTCGTTGCTTACAACCAATCCTGAAAAATTTTTCGTTTCCACTCGCTATTTTTCCAAAACTATGCTATAATAACAGCAACCGAACAGGAATTTTTCAAAGGAGGTATTTCATGGATCTTTTTACAGCAATGGTAGAACGGCATTCTGTCCGTTCCTATACGACTCAACCCATCACTGACCCCGTAAAATCACAGCTGCAAACATTTCTCAAGCAATGTAATCAAGAAAGCGGCTTGCATATGCAATTGATTTTAGACGAACCGCAGGCATTTGATGGACTGCTTGCTCGCTATGGAAATTTTAAAAATGTGCGGAATTATATTGCACTGGTTGGAAAAAAGAGCGACCGGTTGGGAGAACAGTGTGGATATTATGGAGAAAAACTGGTGCTCTTCGCCCAGACGCTTGGATTGCGGACGTGCTGGGTTGGAGCAACCTATCGAAAACGGAAAGCTGCTTTCCAACTGGAAGACGGCGAAAAATGTTGTTTAGTGATTGCCATCGGATACGGAGCGACGGATGGCGTTCCGCATCGTTCAAAACCACTGGAATCCGTGATACGAATCAAGGATGAAATGCCGCACTGGTTTGAGAAAGGCGTACAGGCAGCATTGCTTGCACCAACTGCTGTCAATCAGCAGAAATTTTTATTCACGTTGCTCAATGACCATACAGTTCGAGCAGAAGCAGGCTGGGGACTTTATACAGAAGTGGATTTAGGAATTGTGAAGTATCATTTTGAACTGGCAGCTGGTGATCATTTTGAGTGGGCAGAATAACAAAGCACCCGACTGGGCTGTACAAATGTGCACACGCCCAGTCGGGTGCTTTTTATGGAGTAATGTTGTTTGAAAAATTATGCTTGCGGATAAACTGGAATGTCGTTAACAAGCAGCAGAATAAACTGCATGAGTGTATCGATATCATCATCGCTGATATTTTCATCTACAAATACATTTGCATTTTTCATCTGTGTATCGGTCAGCGTGATGAAGCCAGCAAAGTATTTGTTTAAGTAAATTGCATCAATCAAATCTACAACGCCATCTGTATTAACATCGCCATAAGAAACATTGGCATCAGGAATCGTAGTGATTTTTGTGGTAGTTGTTTCTACAGGTTCTGAAGTAGTCGGTTCTGTAGAAGTAGTTGTTTCATCTGGTGCAGTGGTTTCTGCTGGTGTTGTTTCAGTAAGCGTTGTGGTTGTTTCGGTTTCGGTTGTGGTCGTTGTAGTGGTTGTTGTTGTGGTATCTGGGTCTTTTTCGTATTCATAAACCAGCGATACAGAATTGAAGGTGACCGAAACATCCTCACCAGATTCACTGTTGGTAGAAGATTTCCACCAGCAACCCTGTAATTCGGCATAATCCTGTGTCGGTGTACCGGAAACTTCTTCCTTGTCAACGGTGTATTTGCCATCCATCAGAATGGTGTTGTCATTGGTACCAGCACTGAACGTATAGGACTTGGAAGCCCATGCCTTTGTACCATCTTCGAGCAGCAGGTCGTTGAAGGTCAACGCACCGCCGCCGCCGTACCAGTCCGCATTCGTGCTGCAAGTAACAGTGGTGTTGATGATGACTTTTTTCAGGTGTTCCAAGTCGGTCAGCGGAATCTTCGGGAACCCGTTTTCAGACAGTTCCAAGTCTTCATACTTGTAAGTGATGGTCTTAATATCTGGTTCTTCCGGCTTTACATAAACTTCCTTGTCTGTTTTCTGGTCAGATACAACGACCTGTGCAACGGACATCGGTGGGAGTTCGACCTTGACCTGATTGCCACTGATGTCGTTCTGAACATCAATGATGCGGATCTGGTCATCTTCCGGTGTAATGGCATAAACAACCGCACTCTGATAATCCTTTGTTGTACCGTCCAGTGTGATGACAGCATCCTGTGTCTGGTCAGCACTCTTGTTGGAAAGCACAGTCTTTACTGTGGAATCATCGCTGCCGTCAATGGAAGCATAGGAGTAAGCAAGAGAAAGATCACTGGTAGAAGATTCTACCAGTGTATCGCCGAAGGAAGCACCTTCTCCATCATAGTTGGTATAGAGGTTGATGGCAGAAGCGGCATATGGGCATTCAGACAAAGTGCCCCAGTAGGTTGCAAAGTAAACATTGTTGTCTGCAAAGCAGCCGAGAGCATCGGCTTCTGCAATGGCAGCACTGGAAAGCTTTCCGGATTCTTTTTCATTGCTCAGGTCTGCGAAGTTATATTCAGAGATGGCAATTTTTGTGCCTGGATAATACTTGTCAATGGATTCCTGTAATTTCGGCAGGAATGGGAAGTACTGTCCGAAATATGGTTGCAGCCAGCTATTTTCGATATAGGAAGCATCATACAAACTTCTTGCAGCCTGTACTCTGGAAGCCTCTGTGCTGCAATCCTGAGAATAGAAGTGCACATCTACAACATCCAGCAGCCGCTTGCCATACTGTTTTTCTGCATTTGCCATCTGTTCCAGATAGTAATCCATGAACCAGGTATAATTGCCCTTAACAGCATCATAATCCGGATCGGTGTAAGTATTGTTGTTTTTATCGCTTGCTCCGTTGCTGCCATTGACACAAGGAAGCACGCCCCAGAATGCAGGCCCAAAGACATCGGCATTCGGGTCAATGTCCTTTACCACATTTGCAAGTTCAATAGACTTAGAGATCAATTCGCTGCTGCTGACTTCCTTGCTGTGTAACAGTGGGTGGGTATCGTTCCACAGAACCGGTTCGTTGTCCAAGCTGTAAGCCTGAATCCCCGTAGAAGTGGTGGAGTCGCCCAGCGTCTTGACCAGATAGTTGACGTATTCATCCATGTAAACATAGTTGTCTGTAACATCCGGTTCGAGTGTCAGAGCAGTGTCTTTCTTGAACTTGACTTCCTTCCAGCGAGAGGATGGAGCTGCTTCTGAATCCAGAACCGTTCCGGCTTTGTCCGCAGAAACATAACCTGCCATTTGCAGGGTCGTCATCTTGTAAGGAATGTTGTTTTTCTGACAGGTCGCAGACAGTTTTCTGCCAGCGTAGCCGCTGCCGTCTGTGTCGTCCCCGATGTTGGTATCCGAGCTGTTGTGCCAGTCTGTACCAGCGTTGGAGTAGTTGGTTTCCCAGTTATAGCCCGTGAAACGGTTACCGCCCTGCCGAACGGTGTCAACGGTAACATTTTTCAGGTTGCTGCCGTCACCGGAATCATTGACCCCATAAATGTGTGGGCTGATGGCTTTCTTTTCGCCAGCCAGATTGACGGTAACCGCCATGTCATAGCTGCCGGCTGCGTCTGCAGAGATTCCGCTCATGGTGTTCATGGAAATCTGTGCCAGACAGGTGATGGTGAACAGACCAGCGATGAGGGCTGTCCGTTTGCGATGTTGCATGATAAAATCCTCCTTGAAAATAATGTGATGAAATCGTGTTACGCATATGTTCTTATCGTATCATTTTCTTTCACAAATGTCAAGCAGTTTTGATAAAAAACCAAAAAATCAGGAAAAAAACGATGCAAAATGGTTGAAATACAGAGGATTTTCCAAAAACAGGGATTTCAGAAACGTGAGCAGGTTCAACAAAAAATCCGGATGTTTCAGGCGGAGATTTTCGCTTGCAATCGCCTGATATTTCTTGACAATGCGAATGCAATGTGTTATGATATTGTTTAACATCGAACAGTTCAACGATGAACAATCTTGACCAGAAAGAAGGGGTTTCAGATGAAGAAACAAGTTCCGCCGGAATCGCCGTTCCGGCTGTTTCCGCCACTGCATCGACTCTGCACGTTGATGACCCGATACTGTAACCGTTCCCATGGGATTCGGGAACAGGAACAGTTGACCGGTATGCATGGCTGGCTGATTCATTTTCTCTATGACCAGACGGAACCAGTCTATCAACGGGACATTGAAAAGCGGTTTTGCATTCGCCGTTCCACGGTGACGGCGACCTTAAACCGCATGGAGAAAAACGGCTTGATCGTGCGGAAATCCGTGCCGGAAGATGCTCGGCTGAAACGTATTGTCCTGACAGAAAAAGCGATTTCTCTGCACAACGATGTCGAGAAAGAGTGCCAGTTTTTTGAATCGGTGTTGACAGCAGGAATCTCACAGAAGGAGCTGGAACAATTCCGGCAGACGTTACAGGTCATGTGTAAAAATCTGGACGATTATGAATCCAAAGGAGGGAATTCGTCATGTTAAAACGACTTGCCGGCTGTATCCGACAATATAAAGGCGTTTCGTTGTTGTCACCGCTGTTTGTTGTCTTAGAAGTTGTCATGGAAGTCATCATTCCGCTGCTGATGGCAAAATTGATTGATGACGGCATTGACGGAGCGAATCAGGAGGCAATTTTAAAAACAGGTGGAATTTTAGCAGTTTGCTGTATCCTGTCGCTGTTGTTTGGCATTCTTGCCGGACACTTTGCAGCAAAGGCATCCGCTGGATTTGCCAAGAATGTCCGGCATGACTTGTTCCATGCAGTACAGGGCTTTTCCTTCTTTAACATTGACCGCTTTTCTGCATCCAGTCTGGTGACCCGTCTGACAACCGACGTGACCAACTTACAGAATGCGTATCAGATGATTGTACGAGTTGCTCTGCGGTCGCCGGCGATGTTGATTTTCTCGCTGGCAATGGCAATTCGGATCAGTCCGAAGCTGTCGATTATTTTTCTGATTGCGATTCCGGTTCTGGGGGCATTTGTCTTTTTCTTGATGAGCAGCGTGCACCCGATTTTTGAACGGGTATTCCGTACCTACGACAAACTGAACAATGTCGTGCAAGAAAATGTGCATGGTGTTCGAGTGGTAAAGGCGTTTGTACGAGAAGACCACGAAGTCAGCAAGTTTGCGAAGATCTCGCAGAAAATTTATGCAGATTTCTGCAAGGCAGAAGGCAGACTTTCATTTTCCATGCCAGGCATGCAGGTTGCTGTTTATAGCTGTATGCTGTTGCTGTCATGGTTCGGAGCAAGAATGATCGTTGCTTCTGGTGGCAGCGATTTGACCACGGGCGAACTGATGAGCCTGATGACCTATGCATTACAGATTTTGGGAGCATTGATGATGCTGTCCATGATTTTTGTCATGGTCGTCATGTCCCGTGCATCGGCAGAGCGTGTTGTGGAAGTGTTGGATGAACAAAGCGACTTGACCAATCCGGAACATCCGGTTTTGAAGGTTGCAGATGGCAGCGTGGACTTCTCCCACGTTTCCTTCAGCTATTCCAAGCGGATGGATAAATGTTGCCTGAAAGACATCAACCTGCATATTCCATCTGGTATGACCGTTGGAATTTTGGGCGGTACAGGCAGCTCGAAGAGTTCACTGGTGCAGCTGATTCCTCGGCTGTATGATACGACTGCCGGAACGGTCAAAGTGGGCGGCGTAGATGTCAAGGATTATGATTTGGATACGCTCCGAAATGCTGTTGCAATGGTGCTGCAAAAGAATGTGCTGTTCTCCGGTACGATTAAAGAGAATTTACGCTGGGGCAATGAACAGGCAACGGATGCAGAATTGCAGGAAGCTTGTCGGCTGGCGAATGCCGATGAATTTATTGCAACGTTCCCGAAGGGCTATGATACTTATCTTGAACAGGGCGGTGCAAATGTTTCCGGCGGACAGAAGCAGCGGCTTTGCATTGCCAGAGCCTTGCTGAAAAAGCCGAAGATTTTGATTCTGGATGACTCGACCAGTGCCGTAGATACGAAAACAGATGCCGGCATTCGAGCAGCCCTGAAAACCTACTTGCCGGAAACCACAAAGTTCATCATTGCACAGCGGATCTCCTCCTTGCAGGATTCTGATTTGATTTTGGTGTTGGATGGCGGCGTGATCAACGGCATGGGAACACATGAGGAATTATTGCAAACAAATGCGATCTATCAGGAAATCTACGAAGAACAGACGAAGAAAGGCGGTGTAACAGAATGAGCAGATTCAAAACAGCCGCACCGACTGGAACGGCAGAAAATCCAATGGTTGTATTAAAACGGCTGCTGCGGTATTTGAAACCGTATCGCCTGCGGTTGGCATTTGTCTTTTTGTGTATCATTTTCAGTGCGTTGGCAAGTACCATCAGTGCTACCTTTTTGAAGACGCTGATCAATGATTACATCGCACCGCTGCTGTTGGAGTCACATGCGGATTACAGCGGATTGCTGTCAATGATTCTGAAAATAGCAGTGATTTTTGCTGGCGGTGCAATTTGTACCTTTTTATATACCCGGTTGATGGTGCCGGTTTCGCAGGGCGTTCTGAAAAAGATTCGGGATGATATGTTTACCCACATGCAGAAGCTGCCGGTTCGCTATTTTGACCAGAATGCAACGGGCGATATTATGAGCCTGTACACCAACGATACCGATACGCTCCGGCAGATGATGGCACAGAGTTTACCGCAGTTCATCTCTTCCACGATTACGATTGTGGCGGTGTTTGTTGCGATGCTGGTAACAAGTGTTTGGCTGACGCTGTTTGTCATCGCCTTTTTGATTTTTATGATGGTGATTGTGAAGCATGTTGGCGGAAAGAGCGGAAAATATTTCGTAGCACAGCAGGCATCATTGGGCGATGTAAACGGCTATGTAGAAGAAATGATTCACGGGCAGAAGGTCGTAAAAGTATTTTGCCACGAACCGCAGGCAGCTGCTGTTTTTGATGAGAAGAACGAGGGCTTGTTTGAGAATGCAACGAAAGCGAACAGTTTCGCCAATATCCTGATGCCGATTACAAACAACCTCGGCAACCTGCAATATGTGTGCATTGCGATTCTGGGCGGAGTACTTGCCCTGCACGGCATGGGCGGTCTGACATTGGGTGCAATCGCTGCATTTTTGCAGCTGAGTAAAAGCTTTACGCAGCCAATCGGACAGATTTCCCAGCAGGCAAGTGCAATTGTCATGGCACTGGCTGGTGCAGGACGTATTTTCCATATGTTAGATGAACAGCCGGAGCAGGATGAAGGCTATGTGCATCTGGTCAATGCGGAACGGGATGCAGACGGCAACCTCTGCAAAGCCGACCATCGTACACATCTGTGGGCGTGGGAGCATCCGCATCAGGATGGAACTGTGACTTATACGCAGCTGCAAGGTGATGTGCAGATGGAACATGTGGACTTTGGCTATGTGCCGGAAAAAATTGTCCTGCATGATGTCAGCTTGTATGCAAAGCCGGGACAGAAGATTGCCTTTGTTGGGGCAACGGGTGCCGGAAAAACGACCATTACCAACCTGATTAACCGGTTCTATGATATTGCAGATGGAAAGGTGCGGTATGACAATATCAACATCAATAAAATCTGTAAGGCAGATTTGCGGCGTTCGATGGGAATGGTCTTGCAGGATGTCAACCTGTTCACTGGAACGGTTATGGATAATATTCGATATGGTCGCTTGGATGCAACGGATGAAGAATGCATTGCCGCTGCAAAGCGAGCAAATGCCCATGACTTTATTATGTTGTTGCCGGATGGCTATGAAACCGTTCTGGAAGGGGATGGCTCTGGCTTGTCGCAGGGACAGCGGCAGCTGCTTTCGATTGCAAGAGCTGCGGTTGCAGACCCACCGGTTATGATTTTGGATGAAGCAACTTCTTCGATCGATACCCGAACCGAGCGGATTGTACAGGCTGGCATGGATGCCCTGATGAAAGGTAGAACTGTTTTCGTCATTGCCCATCGGCTTTCTACGATTCAGAATGCAGATGTGATTCTGGTTCTGGATCATGGATGTGTCATTGAGCGAGGCAATCACGCACAATTAATGGCACAAAAGGGACGGTATTATCAGTTGCAAACAGGTACATTGCCGCCGTTGGAATAAGCAAAACAGAAATTAGTAGCAGAAAGAAAAACAGCTGTCAACCGAAGTTGACAGCTGTTTTTTGTTGGGGAAAATTGCACGATTTGATAGTTATTGTAAAGGTGTACCGCACTGTTCGCAGAATTTACCGTTCGGATCGTTGCAAACTGCTCCGCAGTTCGGACAAACCAAACCGCCTGTTTGCTGTCCATTTCTGGAACTTGAAGTAGAACCCTGTCCAGCGTAAGGATTCATCGGAGAATTGCTGTCCTCCCATGGATTGTGGAATTGTGGCATCTGTACGCTGCCAGTTGGTTTTTCCTTAGACTTCTTGACAAACAAAACAATCAAGCCAATGGAAACACCAACCAACAAGAGAATTCCTGCTCCAATTAAAATCAGTGGGAAATATGAATTGTCTGAGGAAGAAGAATGATTTTTAGACCGACCATCCAATTTGACTGCAGCAGCTGCCTTTGTGGTGGTTTGTTCTTTGGTTTCTGTCAACAGTACCGTATTTTCTACAATCATTGTTTCCGTTGGTGGTTCTGTGAGCAAAACGGTTTTTTCTACAATTACGGTCTGCTTTGGAGCTTGTGTCTGTGCTGGAGCAGGTGTTGTATCATAGAAGGAAAGATAGTTGGCATCAATCCAGCCGTAATAATCTCCGTCATCCGTATCCCAACATTCATACCAAGTTACGCCATGGGAAGAACAAGTATTTTTTGCAGTGATGTGCCATGCATTTTCGACTTTATGCTGCGTTACTTGTTTTCCATCTGAATAACAGGCATAACTCGAAGCATATCCATAGACACCATTTCCAGCAACCTGTCCTTTTCGAGGCGAAATGCTGGTAATTGTAACTGGAGAATTGCTGGAGGAAGAATTGCTAGGATAAAATGTGATATAATTTATGTCAATCCATCCATAATAGTCGTCATCATCGGTATCCCAACATTCCAGCCATTCTACCCCGTGGGAGAAATAATAATTTTTTGCAGTGATATGCCAGCCATTTTGCACAGCATGTTCTTCCTCTATAGACCCACCATAACAAACATAATTTGTGGTGTATCCAAAAACGCCATTTCCTTTTACCTCACCATTTACAGGCAAGTGATTGCTTAAACTATCTGCTGCAACGGTCATTGACTGCAAAACAGGTGCTGTTTTCTGCACCGGCACTACCAGCCCCAACAACAGCAGCAGTGAGAATAAGCCGCTCCCGATTACTTTTCCCATTTGTTTCATGTTTCATCAATCTCCTCTCATATCATAAATCCATTACACAAACAATCCGATTCCATACGAAGCAGCATTCAGCACAAACGAAAACAAGAACGGATTCCGTTTTTGAATCAGACAACGCCGAAAAATCAATGCTTCTCCCAACCAAATCAAGCCCTCTAAAAACAATACCCAAAGCACAGGATGGGTAATCCGAAACGGTACGAAAAAGTTGATGAATACCGCTGCCGGATTGGTTAACAGATTCACCAGAAGCACCAAAATCAAATCCTTGTAGTTTCGTTTTGGATAAATCCAAGCTGCCAGACATTCTATGATTTCTGTTTTCAAGAAGCAGGGCAATAGATTGTCGAGCAGCAGGAATTTCCAAACACTGTCACGCAAAAAATCACCTTCTTTTTTCTAAAAAATTCATCTGGAATCACATTGTTTGCTACTTGTTACCAGTATATCATAGATTTCCACAAAATGCAAGATATTGTTTTCCTACAAAGCTACAAAATCCGAGCCGCAGGCGGACTAAAAAGTTTTTCGGTGCAGCAGTTTTACAAAAATGCTGCCGAGGTGTGGGCGAGTAGCCCACATTTGCGAAGCAAATGAAACTGTACAATGAGAGGAGAGAACAAAAATCTAAGAGAAAATCGAAAGAATCGCAATTGCCTTTCAAATCAGAAGGTTGTAATGAAGAACAAGGTTTCAGGGGCAATTGCGATTCCCAAGGCAAGCTGGGGATGTGCCCCAGCCTTGCCGAACCGGATTCGAGTGGTTTCCCTAAGAACATCATTTTCACCAATTCCCTGCATGCAACGGGACGCTTTTTAAAAAACTTTTCCCCCTTGTGATTTCTACAAACACCGAAAATTAGGTCTTGCATTTTCAAAAAAGATATGTTATAATAACAGAGATCATCAAAGACGGGAGGTTTGGTCATGGGAACATTAGAAATCGTGATCGGTGCGGTTCTGCTGCTCATCAGCTTGGTTACCATCATCATTTGCATGATGCAGGAACAAAAGCCACAGAACGCAACGGCTGCTTTGACAGGTGCAAGCAACGATTCCTTCTATGATAAGAACAGAGGCCGTACAAAGGAAGCAAGACTGCATAAGTTAACCACCATTTTAACGGTGTTGTTCTTTGTCCTCATTCTTTTCATTGACATTGTCATGCCGTTGATTACAAAATAACAACGACACGTCCTGTCATCCGGCTCGTTAACCGGATGACAGGTATTTTTTTACCCATCCATGAGAAAGTAGAAATGGAACACCGCAGCGGTACTGCAAAGATACAGTATGCGGATTTGTAATGATTATTTGATAATTGATAAAATAAAGGAGAACCAACATTATGGGAAAAACACCATCTGCACCGCCAAAACGGGATGCAGCAGAAATTTTAGAAGCATATCAGACAAAATGCAAGCTGTTTTTAGCAGATGCCGGCATTCATGGTCTGGAGGAAACCTTGCTGGCTGCAAAATGCCGCACGAAGAAAAACGGTTCTGCCCTGTTTCAGGAGGCTTTGGAATCCCTGCGAAAAGCAGGCTTGATTTATAAACAACGCCGGAAATATTACTGGTGTGCGTCGCTGCACTGCAAGACCGGAACGGTTGTCCGGCTGAGCCGTACCTTTGGCTTTGTCCGTCCAGATGACCCGGAAGCAGAAAGCGATTGGTTCATTCCGGGAAAGTTTCTGCTCGGAGCATTGCCGCAAGACCGGGTTTTGATGCGGAGCATTCCCTCTCGGAGCGGAAAGCCAGAGGGAGAAGTACTGGATATTTTAGAGCAGGCATCTGCTCGCCTGACAGGTATCATTGTGTATGAGGATGGAAAGCCGTTCCTGCTGCCGGATACCATGAGCAAAACCCCCATCCGGCTGTTGCCAAATCGGAATGTATCCTATCAGGAACACGATAAAGTTTTAGCGGAGATCGTTTCCCGTGGCACTCGCCATGCGGAACACAAGGCGAAAGTCATTTATTCGTTCGGGAATGCAGACTGTGCAGCAGTCTGTGCACAGGCACAATTGACACTGGAGAATATTTCCCCGATTTTTCCGGAAGAAGTGGAAAAAGAAGCCGCTGCTCTTGCCAGCCAGCCGATTCCAAAAGAGGCTTATCAGAATCGGTTAGATTTGCGGGATGCCTGCATTTTTACAATTGACAGTGCCGAATCCAAGGATCTGGACGATGCTGTTTCCGTGGAACGGATTCCGAACGGCTATCGGCTCGGCGTGCATATTGCCGATGTTTCCCACTACGTCAAGCCACATTCGGCACTCGACAAAGAAGCACTGGAACGGGGCACAAGTCTGTACTACGCCGACCAAGTCATTCCGATGCTGCCGAAAGCACTTTCCAACGGCATTTGTTCGCTGAATCCACAGGAAGACCGGCTTGCCTTTTCCGCTATTATGGAACTGGACAATCAAGGCGTGCTTCGTTCTTATACGTTCCAGAAGAGTATCATTCGTTCCAAGGTCAAGGGCGTTTATAAAGAAATCAATGCTCTGTTGGATGACACTGCCGATGCGGCATTGCAGGAAAAATATGCAGAAGTGCTGGACATGCTGCCGCTGCTGAACGAACTCTGCGACAAGCGGCTTTGCCTGAGAAAACAGCGGGGTGCTCCGGAGATTGAAACGCCAGAGAGCAAAATTCTCCTGAATGCAGATGGCATTTGTGTCGATGTTCAGCCTCGCACCCGTGGTAAAAGCGAATGTATCATTGAAGAAATGATGTTGCTGGCAAATGAATCCGCTGCCTGTGTGGCAAAGGAACATGCTCTGCCGTTTGTCTATCGGGTACACGATGCCCCTTCTTCTGAAAAGATTGAAGCTTTGCAGGATGGTTTGCTGCGAATGGGGGCAGAAGTTCCGGTATTGACGAATGTACAGCCGAGAAATTTAGCTGAAATTCTCGAAAAGGCAGCCGGAACACCTGCCGCTCCGGTCATTCATGGAATGGTGCTGCGGTCGATGGCAAAGGCAGCCTATGAAACCGAACCGATCGGACACTTCGGGTTGGCACTGAGCGATTATGCACACTTTACCTCTCCGATTCGGCGATATCCGGATCTGGCAATTCATCGGATTTTGTCAGAATGGTGCAGCACGCATTCTGCGGAAGCCGTTCAGAAGCGGTTCACGAAGTTTGCAGCGAAAGCAGCAGAACAGTCCAGTCAACGGGAACTGTTGACGATTCGGGTTTCAAGAGATTGCGAAGCATGTTATTTTGCGGAATATATGCAGCAGCATTTGGGTGAAACCATGCGTGGATTGATTACTGGTGTGACAGATTTCGGAATCTATGTCATGCTGCCGAATACTGTCGAAGGGATGATTTCCATTCGGGATCTGGGCGAAGAAACCGTATGGACAAATGACCACAATGTCCGGCTGGTACAGGAAAATGGCGATCGGGTTTATCAGCTGGGAGATACCATTTCAGTGCTTTGTACCAAGACGGATATTTCTTCCGGCAACATTGATTTTGTGTTAGCAGAAACAGAATGAGAGAAACGGATTTCCTAAAGATTTCCATTTTTCATCAGAAAATAAAGCAAAAGCATTCCATTCCTGCCTTGTGAAATGGGCAGAGATTGGAATGCTTTCTTTTTTTGAGAATTAGTTGCATTTTGGATTTTTACTATGGTATAATGGGGATGTCTAATTAAGAAAGGAGATTCAGACAAAATGGCAAAGGTATTAGTGACAGGTGGCTCTCGTGGAATCGGGGCTGCAATTGCAAAAAAATTTGCAGAACAAGGGGATACCGTTTATATTACATATTGCAAGTCGAAAGAAGCTGCACAAGCGTTGGAGCAGCAATATGGCATTCACCCGATTTTTGCAGATTTTCGGGAAGACCTCGGAGCATTGAATACCGGAAAGGCAATTGTGGAACAGGTCGGTACGATTGATACACTGGTGAACAATGCAGCAGTATCGGTTGTAGATGTGTTCCAGTGTGTTTCGGAAGAGGATTGTACAGCCTTGTATCGGGTCAACTTATTTGGAACAGTGGATATGACCCGTGCGATTTTGCCGACCATGTTGCATCAGCACGCTGGAAACATTATCAATATTACGTCTGTGTGGGGACAGACTGGAGCATCCTGCGAAGTGGATTATTCCGTGACGAAGGGCGGCATCATTGCCTTTACAAAGGCATTGGCGAAAGAAGTTGCTCCGTCTGGAATTCGGGTCAATGCCGTTTCACCGGGTGTCATTGATACCGAGATGAACGCCCATTTATCCGAAGAAGACCGACAGGAACTTGCCGAAGAAACACCGTTGCAGCGAATCGGCAAGCCGGAAGAAGTTGCTGATGCCGTGCTGTTTCTGGCATCGGAACGGGCAGCATTTATTACTGGGCAGATTTTACCGGTCAACGGTGGATTTTTCATCTGACAAGCGATGCTGTTCGCAGTAGCCTGAACTTTTAACCTATTTTTTTCAGAGAGATGCTTGCAAGTTGTTTGCAAGACCCCTTACAATAAAAGGAAAAAAGGGGTTTTTGCATATGAATTGGATGACACTTGCACTGACACGATTCTGGGAAAATGGGCAGTTATCCTTGCCGCCAATGTCTACCCTGTTGATTACAGCAGGAATCATTTTCTTTTGTTTTCGGTTGGTTGTCAATGGAAAACGAAAGGAGCAGGAAGAACGGGCAAAGGCTCGGAAAAATGTCTTTCAGAACTTGGATGCAGCCATTGCAGCCGCTCCGATTTGTGAACATATCCCGTGTCGGACGAATCCGGCAATGTTTTATTTTCTGGGGGTACAGACAGGGATTATTTCAGAGCAGGAAGACGCTGGCATTCTCTGTTCCTATCTGACGCATTGGATTCAGACTGGAGCAGTGACGTGGCAGCGACTTTCCGGCAGGTCATTTTCGCTGCACTTTGAAGAATTGCAGGCAGCAACGCCCTGTGAACAAGCCCTATGGGATGCTCTTTGTGCATTGATTGGAGAGAAACGAACCGCAACCGGAAAACAACTGCTCCAGTGGAGCAAGTGCTGGGAGCACAGCGGCTTCCTTCGGAACGGCAGAACGGGCAGCCGCTCCCTGTATGAATGGTATTTAGAATTAAACGACTTGGTTTCAGCAGAATTAGAGCAGAACGGTTCGATTCAGATTGAACGGGTGGAAACCTCGCAGCGGCTGTTTCACAAAAAGCAGCTGAAAATTTCGCTTTCTTCAGAATTGCAGGAAGAAGTCGTGCAGATCGCCGGCTGGAAACAATTTTTAAAACAGAAGCAGCCACTGCAACACGGCAGAGATTGGCCAGTTTCCAGCTGGGAATCCTGCCTGCTGTTTGGGACGATTTTGGGCTTGGGCGATGAAGTTGAATCACAGATGCAGCAGTGCTGCACGGCGGAACAGCGAGAACAGTTCTCCCGTCTGCCGGTAGACCATACATTGTTTTTGATACGAGATTGTTGTTATCAGATGCTTGCGAATTGCAGGCGTGCAAAAGAGTTGGTGGAACAACGTTCGACCGACTGAGGATAGAGAGGGACAAACAACATGAAAACCATGACGGATTATGCATTGGAAGCACGGGAACGAGCATATGCACCGTATTCCGGTTTTTCTGTGGGGGCAGCCCTACAGGGAACAGACGGCAGAATGTTTCTGGGCTGCAATGTGGAAAATGCATCTTATTCCATGACGATTTGTGCGGAACGAAATGCCGTATTGCAAGCAATTGCCGCCGGACAGCGGTCGTTTCGTTCGATTGCGATTGTTGGCGGAAAGACAGCAGAAGAAGCACGAGAAACGCCTTGCGTTCCCTGCGGAGCGTGTTTGCAAGTGTTAGCAGAATTTTGTGATGGAGATTTCCCGATTCTGCTGACAGACGGTGTTCATCTGCTGCGTGACTTTTTACCACAGGCGTTTACACTATGAGAGAGAAAAATAGCGTACAGGATTTGAACCTGTACGCTATTTTTTGTTACTTGGTAGATTTAGAAGTGGTTTCAGAAGATTCTGTATTAGAATCAGTGTCAGATTCCTGCGGCAGGGTACTATGTCCAAACTGATGGGTCATCTGTGAATGAGACATATCTTCCAGAATGCTGACATAGTCCGGTTCTTCGGGTTCTTCCGGCTCTGGGTCAGGTTCTCGCTGAGAAAGCGGGATTTTGCGTTCCTGTTCGGCAGCCTCCAACGCTTCCTTGTCGGCAGCAGACAGCCGCTTTTTCTTGATGATCCGAACCAACAGGAAAATCAAAATCAATCCAGCGGTGCAGCCCAGCGAAATGCTGACGATCTTCACCCACGGGATTTGCAGGGACTTGAAGTTGATGCGGATGCCGTTGCTCCGGCTGCTGCTGATATATTTCGCAGCTGCTCCTTCATAGCCAGTCAGCAGGAATCCACTGACTGCAATGTTTTCTGTTTCATCGGAGGTGCTGCCGTCTGCATTGACTTTCTGTTGTTCGGTCACACCAAATGCAAAATCTCCGATTTGCGTGACTCGCTTCGGCAGGGTGACATCCATCAGCTGTTCACAGCAGAAAAATGCATAGCTGCCGATTTGCAGGGCATTGTCGGTTGCCTCTTCATCGCCTGCAAATAAGACGCTGGAGAGCGATTCACAGTCGGAAAACGCATGGTCTTGAATGACGGTGACGCTTTCTGGAATGGTGATATTGGTCAGACTGGTGCAGTAGTCAAACGCTCCTGAACCAATCCATTCCAGCCCCTCTGGCAGGGTTACCGATTGCAGTGGTGCGGCGAAAAATGCACCATCCGAAATCGTTTTCACACCATCCGGAACAGTGAAGGAAGTTCCTGTTTTGCCAGCCGGATAGAGGAACAATTCTGTGCCATCCTTGCTGTATAAAACGTTGTCCTGTAATTGATAGGTTGGGTGATTGGCGGAAATGTCAATGGTTTTGAGATTCCGACAGCCGACAAATGCCAAATAGCCCAAATCTGTCATCGTATCTGGAATGGAGAACGACTCCAATGCGGAACAGTTTTGGAACATATAAGCGGACAGCGTTTCCAGTGTTTCCGGCAGGGTGATGGATTCTAGTGACGAGCATCCCATAAAGGTCTGTTCGCCGAATTCGGTAACGCTGTCTGGGATTTCCATATCAGTCAGAGATGAGCAGTATGCAAATGCCATTCGTCCGATTTTAGTGATCTGGTCGCCGAGTTGAATGTCTGTCAGAGCAGAGCAGCTTAAAAATGCCCCGTCTGGAATTTCTGTAATGCTGTCTGAGAGCGTAACACTTTGCAGCGATGTACAGGACTGAAATGCACCATCACCAATTTCCGTAATGCCGTTTGGCATCGTGACAGATTGCAGGGCAGAACAGCCGGCAAATGCTTGGTCACCGATGGAAACGACGGTATAGCCGTCAATTTTCGGCATAATACTGATGTTGGTAGCAGTTGTAATGCATCCTGTAACAGACACCTGCATATTTTTCAGGATGGTATAGGTCAGCGTGCCATCATCGAATGTGCTGCCCTCTGTGACAGACTGTGATTTTCCGCTGGGGTCGCTGTTGCTGTCTGCGGCAAAGGCCGGAAAACTGGTCATCATTAGCAGACCTGCTGTCATGCATCCCAGAACGGATTGTTTCCATTGTTTCATGCGGCACCGCCCTTTCTCTTCTTTCGTACAACAAGAATCACCACAATTGCAGCCACAACGACAACACCGCCGCCGATGCAGACCGGAACAACCCAGCTGTTTGAGCCGGCAGTTTCCGTTGCTGGAATCTTGTACTGAGAAACATATTTTTTGATCTTGCTGTTTTTTCCGTAGGTCACGGAGAAATCCTTTACAACAGACGGGGAAGTATCATCCGATTCAGCATAGAGTCCAAATGCTCCATCGCCCAATTCTTTGATACCGCTCGGCAAGGTCAGTTCGTGCAGTTCCAAACAGTTATAAAATGCCTGCTTGCCGATTTTGGTAACGGTATCCGGAATGGTGATGTTCTCCAGCCGAACGCAGGTATAAAAGGCAAAGTCGCCGATGCTGGTCAGCTGTTTCGGCAGCGTGATAGAAGTCAGTTCTGTGCAGTAGGTAAATGTATTGTTTGGAATTTCCGTGATGCTGTCCGGAATGGTGATATTCGTTAGGGACTGGCAGTAAAAGAATACATCTTCGCCCAGTTCTTGAATGTTCTGGATGTCAATGCTCTTGAGGGATTTTGCACCGGTAAAGCTCCAGTCCTCCAGACGGGTGCAGCCATCCGGAACAACATAGTCTACCAAATCGCTATCATCTGGATACTTGATTAAAGTTGAGCCGTCCTTGCTGAACAGAACGCCGTCTATATCCTGATAATTCGGGTTGCTGTCTGCAACTTGAATTTCTTTCAGGGCAGAGCAGCCGTCAAAGACAAAATCTCCCAAAGTTGTGCAGGTTTCCGGAATGATGATGTCAGTCAGAGCAGAGCAGCCCTCAAAGGCATATGTTTCAATGGTTGCAATTTGGGAGAGATCAACGTCTTTGAGTGCGGTGCACTGATAAAACGCCTCTGAGCCAATGGTGTTCATGGATTCCGGAAATGAAACGGTTTCCAGTGCGGTGCAGCCGTAGAATGTACTGGTCGGCAGGGTGTTCAGGGTGCTTGGCAGCTTGACATCCGTCAGAGCAATGCAGGCTTCCATTGTGCCCTTGCCCATAGAGGTGACAGAATCCGGAATCTCCAGCTTTTTCAGAACCGAGCAGCCATAAAAGGCACTGTCTTGAATGGTGGTGATGGTATCCGGCAGCGTCAGGGATTCCAGCAGAAAGCACTGCGAGAATGCACCCTCCTGAATGCCGCTGATGGTCACGCCGTCCACTTCTGCCGGAACATCAACTGATGTGGCAGACTGAAAGCAGTTTGTCACCCAAGCTGTTCCATCGTCCTGCATATCCAGTGTAATATCATCTACAACCCAGTCGCCTTCGTTGGTAACGGGGTCAGTGCCGTCCTCCGCCCAAGCTGGAACGGCAAGTCCAGAGAGCAGCAGCATGCCGCTGAGGATGCCGCAGGCAGTCTGTTTCCATCGTGTCATCATTCTGCATCCTCCGTTTGTTCGTCCTGTTTCTCGGTGGAAATTTCTTCGGATGGTGTTGCATCAGAATCGGAATTGGAATCAGAATCAGATTCTGTGGAATCCGGTTCGGTTTTCTTGCCGGAACGCAGTCCCAAAATCACCAGAATTGCTCCGATGACCAGTACCAGACCGCTGATTCCCAGCAGCAAATACTTGCTGTTGAAGCTGGACTTTTTGCTTTCGGAATCGGTCGAAGCAGCTGCTTCTGTTGTACCGCTGATTTCTTCTGAGCCGGAGAGATTTTCAGAATCCCGTCCGCCCCGTACTTGACTGGCATCCTGTACGGTGACAAAGGAGAAGCTATTTTTATAGTCATAGGTATCGTCGCTGTCGGTGGCGTACCGTTGTGCAGCTGTGCCAGACTGTCCGTAGATGACAAAGTTCTTGACAGCCGTGGTCATATCTACCTCATAGCCGAAGGCACTGTATCCGATTTCTTCCACAGTAGCAGGGATGGTGATATCCTTTAAGCCTGTTCCGGCGAAAGCAGCCTGTCCAATGGTAGTCAGGTTGTTCGGCAGAACGACTTCTGTCATGCCGGTGCAGCCGGCAAAAGTTGCATTGCCGATATAGGTCAGGCTGGATGGCAGCGTCCATTCTGTGATATTTTCGCAGTATGCAAAGGCATAGTCGCAGATTTCTACCACGCTGTCCGGAATAGCGATGTGGTCAATGTTGTCATAGGCAAAAACCCAGTCGTCAATATAGACTAAGCTGTCCGGCAGGGTGATTTCTTCGAGGTTGTTGCACTTGCCGAATGCAGCATAATAAAGCTCCTTGCAGCCGTCTGGTACGGTGTAGCTGGTGGCGGTTGCTGCTGGCGGATATGCCATCAGGCAATCATCTTTTGTGCGGAACAGAACGCCGTCTTTTGCGTAATAGGTTTCGCTGTCGTCTGCCACTGCAAATTCTTTCAGGTTGTCGCAGTCGTAAAAGGCACTTTCTCCGATTTCTGTAATGGATGCCGGAATGGTGATTTTCTCCAAGGTGTCGCAGTTATAAAAAGTATCAGCGGAAATACCGGCAATGACTGTGCCATCCAATTCTTCTGGAATGGTGATTTCCTCGTCTTTGCCCGTGTAACCCGTGATATAGCCCTTTAAAGTTTCTTCGTCAACCTCATAGGTATAGTCGCCGCTGGTTCCGTCTGCTGCTGCCGGAATGGCAGAAACAACTGTACCAACTGCCAGACTACCCAGCAGCAGAGAAGCGGAAAGAAGCGAAAAAAATGGATGTTTCATAGGTGTGTTTCGTCCGGATGAAACGGACGCCTCCTGTCTTTCAAAAAATTTTAGCTGTAAATCCTCTTTTTCAAGAACGGTGCAGATCTCCCCGGAATCATGCATAAAATGCGGAGCAGGCAGCGGAAACCGCCTGCTCCACGAGATGCAGATATTGTTTATTCCACCGTGACCGACTTTGCCAGATTTCTCGGCTTATCGACATCGTTTCCACGCAGAACCGATGTGTAGTATGCAATCAATTGCAGCGGAACGACTGCGAGCATTGGCATCAGCAGGTCGTCAAAGTCCGGCAGTCCGAACTTGAGGTCAGCCACATCGGCATCCGGCTGATAGGTATCCCGACAAACCAGAACCACCTTTGCACCTCTTGCCTTGACTTCCTTGATGTTGCTGATGGTCTTTTCAAACAATGCCTTCTGGGTTGCAACCGCAATGACTGGCATGCCATCCGAGATTAAGGAAATTGTGCCGTGTTTCAGTTCGCCGGCTGCATAGGATTCTGAGTGAATGTAAGAGATTTCTTTCAGCTTCAGCGAGCCTTCCATACTCAAAGCGTAGTCCAAACCTCTGCCAATATAGAGCAGGCTGTCTGCGGTAATCAGTGAAGAGGCGATGAACTGGGTCTGTTCCTTATTCTTGAGAATTTCTGAAATGTAATCCGGTGTCTGCTGCAATTCTGCAACCAGTTTCCGGCATTCGGTTTCGTCAATTGTACCAGCTGCCAGAGCAAATTCAAATGCCAGCAGATACATGACAGCGATCTGCACCATGTAAGCTTTCGTCGATGCAACGGCAATTTCCGGGCCTGCGTGCGTGTAAATCAGCATATCGGCTTCCCGTGCAATGGAGCTGCCCTTTGCGTTGACAATGGCGAGGGTTTTTGCACCCCGGTTCTTTGCCAGCCGCATCGCTGCTAAGCTGTCAGCGGTTTCGCCGGACTGGGAAATGATAATCACCAAATCTTCTGCACTGAGAATCGGGTCACGGTACCGGAATTCAGAAGCGATGTCAACAGTAACGGGAATCCGTGCCAGCTTTTCAATGACATACTGTCCGACAACACCGGCGTGCATGGCAGTTCCGCAGGCAACGACAAAAATCCGGTGATACTGTTTCAGAGCCTCCGGTGTGATGTTGCATTCTTCCAGGTTTGGCAGACCATCCCGAATCCGAGGGGTGATCGTTGTTTTAATTGCAGTTGGCTGCTCATGGATCTCTTTCAGCATGAAATGTGCATAGCCGCCCTTTTCTGCTGCATCCATATCCCAGTCAGCGGTTTTTCGTTCTTTCTGTACCTCTACGCCGTAGGCATCATATACTTTAACACCACTGTGATCCAGAACGGCGATCTCTTCCTGTTCGAGCAGGTAATAATCCCGTGTATAGCGGAGGATTGCCGGAACGTCAGAAGCAATGAAACTTTCCTCCTTGCCCAATCCGACAATCAGCGGGCTTTCTTTTCGAGTGGCATAGACCACATCCGGATGGTCGGCAAAGATAATGCCCAGAGCATAAGAACCTTCCAAGTCCCGAATGGTGTTGGAGATGGTTTCAATCGGGCTGCCGTTATAGTTATAATCCAGCAGTCTTGCAACAACTTCTGTATCCGTATCACTGGCGAATGTCACGCCCTTTGCAGACAGATATTCTTTCAGCTCTTTATAGTTTTCGATAATGCCGTTATGAACAATGGTCACTCTGCCGCCCGTATGTGGATGAGAGTTGATGTCAGATGGTTCGCCATGGGTTGCCCAGCGAGTGTGTCCGATGCCAGCGTGTCCCTCTGGTCTGCCTTCCCGTTCCATTTTATGAATGAGGTCTGCTAATCTGCCCTTTGATTTTGCGACCTGAATATTGCCTGATTCTGAAAAAACAGCAATACCGGCTGAGTCATAGCCACGGTATTCCAGTTTGGTCAATCCGTTGATGAGGACATCCGTACAGTTCCGGCTGCCTACATAACCTACGATTCCGCACATAATAAAGTGCCTCCCTTTTTGGTTTGATATGAATCATTATAACACGTTGTCTTTAGAAATGCAAGAAAAACGGGGGTGCTTTTCATCTCTTTTTCACAAAAAGGCAGAGATTCCATGCGAAATTTGGCAGCACATTTTTGAATTTACAGCCTGTTTCGCAAAAAAAGACCGCTGCGAGCCGGCGGCAGTCCTTTTTGTCATTGGTTGTAACATTACGTGGAAATCGCAATTTGCACCAGAATCAATCGGGCATCCTGCTGCCGCAGGGCAATCCAAGTCCCCCGAACTTGCAGCAGCATCGGGCAGTGTTTCGGATTCCGCAGGCATTGGATGTTTGTTCCGGGGACAAGACCGAGGTCTTGCAGCCGCCGCTTCATCGCAGGTGCAGTGTGCAGGGCGTATAAGGTGCAAGTCGTTCCAGCTCGCAGGCGATGCAGCGGAATGGGAATCGGCCAGCGTTCTTCCATTACGGTCGCCTCCTTTTTCTTACCATTCTATGCAAACAGGGCGGAAAACGTGAAGAAGTTCGCCGCCAGTTTGACAATGGCTTTTTGATTTGACGAAACCGCAGAACTATGCTATAATGAAAACAATTTTGAATGTTTTTAGGGAGGTGTACCGTTTTGACGGTCACATTAATTTCGCACACTCCGCAGCCGGAGCAGATCATTGCCGCCGCTGCAAAATTATGTTATTCCGATACGACTGTAGAGGACTTGATGGACGGGCTTTCTGCGGAGCAGGCAGAAAAGTTTGTTGGCATGCTGGAAACCATGGGACATGAAAGCCCGGTGGAACATGTTACCTTTACGTTTGGCATTGCTGGCGTTTCCCGTTCGCTGCTGGCACAGATTACCCGTCACCGGATTGCCTCATTTTCCGTGCAGAGTCAACGCTATGTGCGGAAGAATCAGTTCGCCTATGTGACACCGCCGGCAATTGCAGCCGATGAGGCAGCAGCTGCCCTGTATCATCAGACGATGGAACAGACTGTGCAGGCTTACAATGCATTGGCAGACCGCTTACAGGCAACCTATTATCCGCAGTTTTTAGCGGAGGGTTGCACCGAAAAGGCAGCTCGTTCCAAGGCAGAAAAGAAAGCAATTGAAGATGCTCGTTATGTTCTGCCGAACGCCTGTGAAACAAAAATGATGGTGACGATGAATGTTCGCAGCCTGCGGCACTTTTTCCAGTTACGCTGCTGCAATCGGGCACAGTGGGAAATTCGGGATTTGGCAACGCAGATGCTGAAACTTTGCTGCGAAGCAGCTCCGGCATTGTTCCGCCATGCAGGTCCAGCTTGCTGTCAGGGCGGATGTCCAGAGGGAAAGATGACCTGTGGACAGATGGCAGCCGTTCGGGAACGGTTCGCAGCATTGCACGCTGCACCGTCCACCGCAGAAACGAGGTGAGCGGATGCCAAACGGAAAATTATTGGTCTTAGATGGATTGGACGGCAGCGGAAAGTCCACACAGTTTGAATTGCTGCAAACGGCACTGCAAAAGCAGGGCGTTTCGATTCAGGCAGTGAGCTTTCCGGATTATGACAGCCCTTCGGCTGCCTTGGTGAAGATGTATTTAAACGGCGAACTTTCCAATACGCCGGATGGCGTGAATGCCTATGCAGCATCCAGTTTTTATGCGGTTGACCGCTATGCAAATTATCATTTGTACTGGGAGCAGGCATATCACAACGGAACTTGTATTTTAGCGAGCCGTTATACCACTTCCAACGCCATCTATCAGATGGGCAAGCTGCCAAAGAGCGAATGGGACAACTATTTGCAGTGGTTGGCAGAATATGAATATGGGCGGCTGGAGTTGCCAGAACCGGATACCGTGATCTATTTGGATATGCCGGTATCGGTACAGCAAGCATTGCTCTCCAAACGCTATGGTGGCGATGCTGGAAAGAAAGATTTGCACGAAGCAGACATTGCCTTTCAGTTGCAGTGTCAGCAGGCGGCTTATTACGCAGCAGAAAAGCTGGGCTGGAAAGTGCTGCCGTGCAGCCGGAACGGTGAACCGCTGCCCGTGGAAACCATTCATCAGGAACTGTTCCGCCATGTACAGACCAGTTGGGGGTTATAAAAAAACATGCTGACGTTTCGCACGATTTCCATTTCTGACCGGGAATGGATTCAAAAAGCCTTGCAGCAGTCCCAGTATCAGGGCTGTGAATACAGCTTTGCCAATAACTTTGCGTGGTATCGGGGAAGCGATTCGAGAATTGCAGCGTTTCAGGGCTTTTATATCATTGCGGCATTTGATACGCCGGACGGGATTCCGGATGTCACCGTTCCGAGTGGAAGCGGCGATTGGGACGCTCTGCTGCGGGAGTTGGTGGAAACGCTCTGCCCGAACGGCGAACCGCTGCGGTTTACAGGCGTGACTCGAGAAATGGCAGCGTTTTTGCAGCAGCGGTTTCCGGATGCGGTCTGGCAGCCTGACCCGGCGGCGTATGATTATATCTATCGAACAGAAGATTTGATTACGTTAAAGGGCAAACGCTACCACAAGAAACGCAATCACTTGCATCAATTTCAGGAGCGGTATAACTGGACGTTTGCACCGCTGACAGCAGCAGACCAAGATGCTTGCATTGCATTCAGTGCTGCTCTGTACAATGAAAAAAAAGGCTACGATGACCGTTCCAGCATTGTGGAACAGTTTGCAATTCACACCTTTTTCACGCATTGGGACACGCTGGGGCTTTGCGGTGGAGTGTTGCGAGTAGATGGAAAATTAGTAGGCTTTTCGATTGGCGAACCGCTGAACCGAGATACTTTTGTGACGCACATTGAAAAGGCAGACGTTGCCTATCAGGGTTCATATACCGCTTTGACACAGGCATTTACGGCACAGTTTGCAAAGGAGTATCGCTATATCAACCGGGAGGAAGATTTGGGCATTGCCGGTTTACGGCAGGCGAAAGCGTCTTATTATCCGGTGTATTTGCTGGAGAAAGGCGATTTGGTCATTCCAGCATCCATGCAATAATTTACGCAACTGTAAATGGTGGAGGCGACGAGCGTCGAACTCGCACCAAAATGAACTTGAGAGAGAAAGGAACATTTTTATGATTTATGTATTTTTAGCAGATGGATTTGAAGAAACTGAAGCAATCGCACCGATTGATATGCTTCGCCGTGCAAAAAAAGAAGTGGTAACCGTTGGCGTAACGGGAAAAGTTGTCACCAGTTCCCACGGTGTGCCAGTAACGGCAGACATCACACAGGATGAAATCCAGCTGAATGACCAGCTGGAAATGATTGTGCTGCCGGGCGGAATGCCGGGCACATTGAACGAAGAAGCTTCCGAACAGGTACAGGCTGCCATCACCTATTGTGCAGAGCAGAACCGCTATTTGACTGCCATCTGTGCAGCTCCGTCCATTCTGGGACATCGGGGACTGTTGAACGGCAAGCATGCTGTCTGCTATCCGGGTTTTGAATCAGCCTTGACAGGTGCAGAAGTTGGAACACAAGGCGTTGTACAGGATGGAAACATCATCACCGCCAGAGGTGCAGGTGTTGCCATTGATTTTGGTTTGGCATTGGTTGCAGCTCTCTGCGGTGCAGAAAAAAGTGCAGAGATTCGGAAGGGAATTGTATATGCCTGAACAACAGACAAAAAAAGAACAACTCCGCCAGTATTACCGCACGCTCCGCAAAGAACGCACGGTTCAGGAAAAACAACAGCTTGACCTTGTCATGCAGGAGCGGTTCTGTGCATCTGCCTGCTATCGGGACAGCAAAGTGCTGTTGCTCTATGCAGCAACCATTGCAGAACCAGAAACTGAATGGATTTTATCGCAGGCGTTACAGGATGAAAAGATTGTAGGATTGCCGAAATGTCTGCCGGAACGGCAGATGGTGTTTTGTCAGGTAACGAATTCCCAGCAGCTGCATCGGGGTGCATACGGCATTTTAGAGCCGGATGCAGCTTGCCCGCCCCTCGAATCGCTGCCGGAAACAGGCTGCGTTTGTCTTGTTCCGGGGCTGGCATTTGACCGGGCAGGGTATCGTCTGGGCTATGGCGGCGGCTATTATGACCGATTTTTGCAGCAGCATCCGCAGTTGATTCGGGTCGGTTATTGCCCGTCGATGCACGTTGCAGAAACTTTACCGAGAGAAGAAACTGATTGCCCCGTGCAATATTTAATTACAGAACAAACAGAGGAGGAATTGTATGGATCAGGAACATAAGACCGACTCGCAGGAACGGGATGCCCTTTTGCGGGAAATTCTCGATGATACCAGCCCGAACCGTCCAGCTGCAAAATCACCGCAGCGTCCGCCCGTTTCTCATGCAGCGGAAGAAGAACCCGTTCCGGTGGTTTCTCACGCTGTGGAAAACAGTGCACCGGTTTCCCACGCAGCACCTACACCCAGTCCAGAGCCAGCAGCACCACCGATTGACCCACGGGATGCCGACCTGCCAGAACCCGACTGGAACATTGGCAGCACACAGGCATTTCAGACCAATACGGGCGGAAAACATGCTGCTCCGGTAAAGACATATTCTGCTGCGGAAACGGCACAGCTCTATGAAGATTTAGACGGCATCAGCCAGCAAGAGCCAGCACCTGTTCTGCCACAGCAGCAGAAGAAAAAGAAGAAAAAGAAAAAACGGCGGAAGGGCAGAGTGCTGTCCGCATTGATCATTACGTTTGCAGTCATTGCGATTTCCGTTGTGGTTTCCGCTCTGACCATGACGTTTGGTCGGGATTTGCTGGGCATTAATAACGATACGAAAACCCGTATTGTAGACATTCCGTCCGGCTCGAACACGAGTGAAATTGCCGACATTCTGAAAGAAGCTGGCATCATCAGCCATCCGAAAGTATTTACATTCTTTGCAGGAAGAAGTGATAAAGATGGGCAGTTCACCGCTGGCGAACATGAACTCCGTCCGGATATGGCATATGAAACCATCTTTGAAGAGCTGGCATCTCCGGCGATGAACGAAGCCGGAACGGTACAGATCGCATTTCCGGAGGGCATCAACCTGCGGGAAGCAGCTGACATGCTGGAGAGTACGGGCGTTTGCAAGGCAGAAGAATTTCTGGAATTTTTCAACAAGAATGCAAAATACGGCTATACGTATGAATCCCACCTGCCGAGCTTTGTCAATGAAAAATTCTATCCGATGGAAGGCTATTTGTTCCCGGACACCTATATTTTCTATGAAGATATGGATGTAGACTTGGTGTGCCAAAAGATTCTGGAAAACTTCAACAGCAAGATCACACCGGAATACTACGAACGAATGGACGAACTGAATCTGTCTTTGGATCAGACCTTGACGCTGGCATCCATGATTCAGGCAGAAGCCGGAACGGTGGATCAGATGACGAAAATTTCTTCTGTATTCTGGAATCGGTTGAACCATTCGAACGAATACCCGAAGTTGCAGTCTGACCCAACCACCAACTATGTGGAAGATGTCATCAAGCCAAATATCAAAAAGGCAGATCCGGAACTGTATGCAGCGTATGATACCTATCAGTCCAACGGCTTACCGCCGGGGGCAATCTGCAATCCGGGCATGGATGCAATCCGGGCAGCCCTGTATCCAGCAGAAACGGATTATTATTACTTCTATTCCAACCTGGATACAAAGGAAACCTATTTCAGCCGTACCTTGCAGGAACACGAAGCCATTATGGAAAAGGTAGAACGGACTCGTCAACCAGCAGTGACCACGAAGGACAGTCAGGAAGAAACACAGGTTGTCTTTGGCGTGGGAACGAGCGTTGCAACAGAACCGCCAACGGATGAATACGGCAATTTGCTGACGACCACAGAAACACAATCGGAAGAGAATGGGGAATAAAAAAAGCATGAACATCAGAAAACCAGAGGTATTAGCACCAGCAGGGGACTGGGAACGATTTCAGTTTGCCTTGCAATATGGTGCGGATGCCATCTATTTGGGCGGAAAGCAATTTACCATGCGAGCAGCACCGGCGAATTTCACGGTGGAACAGCTTGCAGCAGCGGTGCAGCTTGCCCATGCAAAGGGTGTCAAGGTCTATCTGACCTGCAACACCTTGCCACACAATGCAGACTTACCGCAGTTCCTGCCCTATTTGCGAGAGATGGCAGAAACGGGCATTGATGCGGTGATTGTTGCCGACTTGGGCTTGCTGGCATTGATTCGGAAAACACTGCCGGATTTGGAGATTCACATGTCCACACAAATGGGCATCGTCAACTATGAAACTGCAAATGCGCTCTATGATTTGGGCGTGAAACGGGTTGTCTTAGCAAGAGAACTCTCCCTCGAAGAAATCGCAGAGATTCGGGCGAAAACCCCAGCAGATTTGGAATTGGAAGCATTTGTCCACGGGGCAATGTGCGTATCTTTCTCCGGACGTTGCCTGCTATCTGCTTATCTGACGGGACGGGATGCGAATCAGGGGGCTTGCGCCCAGCCGTGCCGCTGGAAGTATCACCTGATGGAAGAAACCCGTCCGGGACAGTATTTTCCAGTGGAAGAACACGACGAGGGAACGTATATCATGAATGCAAAAGACCTCTGCATGATCGACCACATTCCGGAGCTGCTGGCTGCTGGTGTGGATAGCCTGAAATTGGAGGGAAGAGCGAAGTCCTCGTATTATGTAGCAGTCGTAACGAATGCCTATCGTTCTGCCGTGGATGCTTATTTACAGCAGCCGGAGGGCTTTGTCCTGCCGGAATGGATTCGGGAAGAAGTGTACAAAGTCAGTCACCGTGGATACTGCACGGGCTTTTTCTTCGGAAAGCCAGAGGCAGGACAGCGGTATACCGACAACAGTTATGACCGCAGCTTTGATGTCATTGCCATTGCAGACGACTGGCGGGATGGAATGCTGTATGTGACCCAGCGAAACCGGTTCTTCGCAGAAGATACTGTGGAACTGCTTGCACCGGAACGGCAGCCGATTACCATTCCCCTGAATGGTAATCTGTTCGATGAAGCAGGAGAACGGATTACCGTTGCCAATCATGCAATGATGGCATGTGCATTTCCGTGTCCGGTTGCAGTGCCAAAGGGAACAATTGTCCGGAAACGGGCAGAATAATTGCAAAGCAAAAGTCGACAGGTGCAGACGATGCACTTGTCGGCTTTTTGTTTTCTCGGGAAAATCCCTTTGAAATTTGGACAGGTTGTTAAAAATAGGCGGATGTTGTTTGTGCAAGTTTCACATTTTTTTCAAGAGTTGTTCTATTTTTAAGTTTGCTTTCAGAAATAGTCGCTACAATGAAAAACAGAAAGACAGCCATTCAGGTCGTGTAAACGGAAAAAAAGGAGCGATTACCTATGAAACAAGCAAAAAAACGGTTTGGCAGAGGTGCAGTTGCCAGTCTGTTCTGTGCAACAGTTTTAGCAGCCAGCCTTCCGGCATTGCCGGCAGCAGCCTCCACACTGGCAGGCGATGTGAATTTAGATGGCAGCGTGAACCTCAGTGACGTGGTTGCGATGCAGCAATATTTATTACAGGAACGGACACTCTCCGCAGAAGCTGGAGAAAATGCCGATTACAATGCAGATGGCGTTTGCAATGTTATTGACTTGGCAATGATCAAGCGGACGGTTCTGCAAACAAATCCGGTCAGTGATGCGATCGCCATTCATCTCAGCGACAGCGGTATTACCGTAGAAAATGACACAAAGGGCGTGACGAGTGTCAGCGGAAAGGCCGTTACCATCTCTGCTTCCGGTTCGTATACCGTAGATGGCAGTATGGCAGATGGACAGATTCTGGTCAACATTCCGGATACAACTGCGGATGCCGATGATGTGGAATTGATTCTGAACAATGTAACAATGACTTCCTCCACAGGTGCACCGTGTATCTATACACAGTCGGCAGTCAAGACAAAGTTGACGGTTACCGGAACAAATACTTTTACCGATACAGCAACCGAAGCCAACGCAGATACCAGCGGTGTGATTTATGCGGATGGCAAGTTGACCGTGACAAAAAATAGTACGGGTACGTTGCAGGTTACTTCTTCGATGAATGCAGGCTTGTATGCAACAAAGAATATCAACCTGAATGGCGGTACAATTGCGGTAAATACAGACGTAGACAGCACTTCAGATGCAGATGCCATTAAGACGAAAAAGACCTTGACGGTAGAGGGTGCAACCGTAACCGTTGACGCTTCCGCAGATGGCTTGAAGTCCACAAAGGAACTGGTCAATATTGTTTCCGGTAATGTCAGTGTCAAGGCTGGAAATGATGCAATACAGGCTGCAACGGACATCAATATTTCTGGTGGTACAGTCGTTGCAGGCGGTGACCGTGGATTCCGGTTGGATGACGGCGGAAAGCTGAACATCACGGGCGGTGATGTACTGGCAACGGCAACCGATTATCAGATCACCAACAGCACCGACAGTCTGGCAACGGTTGACCTCAGCGGATGTACGCAGGGTGTGATGATGCTGGACTTTGCAGCAGAGCAGGCAAAGAAACAGCCGATTACGGTGCAGCAGAATGATAAGACCGTTTATGAAATGACTACGAACAAAAAGTGCAGCTATGCCCTTCTCAGCGGCAGCGGCTTGACGGCTTCCGGCAGCTATACCACAGCGGTAAATGGTGCTGCACAGGGACACACGCCATCCGGTAGTACTGCACAGGAGAGCAACTTTGTGATGAGCGGAACGGCAACTGAATTTTATCAGGTTGCAGCAACCGGAACGGTTGTCACACCAACAGATGATACTGCTGTTGCGACGATTTCTTACAGCAACAGTGGCGTGCAGCTGTTGAACGCTTCGGGCAAGGATGTTTCCGCCTCGAATAGCAGTGGGATCGCTGTAGACGGCAGCACTGTAACACTGACGCAGCCGGCAACGGTAGACGTTACTGGGGAAAGCAGCAATGCTCGCATCGTGGTCAATGTAGATAAAACCACATATGCAAATGGCATTGTGGAATTGTGCTTGAAAAATGTAACGCTCAGCAATGCAACCGCAGCACCGATTTATGTAGAAGCAATTGGCGATGAAGTCGTTCTGAACAGCTCCAGCGGAACAGTGAATACAATTTCAGACGGAACAAGCCATACCGATACATATGTAGACAGTGACGGCGTTACCAATCCCGTCAACGGTGCAGTGTTCTCTCGGGATGACATGAAGTTGAAAGGCTCTGGCAGCCTGACCATCAACGGCAATACAGAAGATGGTCTGGTCTGCAAGAATGACCTGAAACTGTATAATGGAACGATTACCGTTACTGCAAAGGACGATGCAATCCGTGGCAATGACAGCATTACCATCGGCAACGCCTCTGCAACAGATTACAAGAATTTGAAAGTAACTGCAACTTCTACCGCAGGCGATGCTTTTAAGACGAAAGACACCGATACCACCAGCGGAAAGGGTTATTTGACCATTAACGGCGGTACGGTTCAGGCAACGGCTTATGCAGACGCATTCCATTCTTCACAGACGCTGACTGTCAACGGCGGGGACATCAATATTCAAACCACTTGTCCGGCTTCTAACAGCAATACTGGCGGTTGGGGCGGATTCCCAGGCGGTGGCGGAGATGGAAACGCCGATAAGACAGACATCAGTGCAAAGGGCTTGAAGGCTGGCTGCACCGATGACAATAACAACACCATTGAAGGAAATATTACGATTGCCGGTGGTATGATTACGATTGACTCCACGGATGACAGCGTACACGCAACCAATATTACCGTGACAGGTGGTACAGTCACCGCAGCTACGGGCGATGATGGCATGCATGCTGATAACAAGCTGGACATTCAGGCAGGAACGGTAACCATTACGAAATCCTATGAAGGTCTGGAAGCCGCAGATCTACAGATCAATGGCGGTAATATTCATGTCAACGCTTCTGATGATGGCTTGAATGCCGCAGGCGGCAACGACAGCTCCGGCAACAATGGCAGCTGGGGCGGTGGCGGCTGGGGAGGCGGTATGAGCTCCTCCACTGGAACGATGACCATCAATGACGGCTATCTGGTTGTTCGGGCAGAAGGTGACGGTCTGGACTCCAACGGTGACTTGATCGTCAATGGTGGTACAGTTCTGGTTTATGGCCCAACAACCGGCGGTAATGGCATCTTCGACAAGGGCGATGGCAACTATACGTTCCAGATTAACGGCGGTACTGTTTGGGGCTGCGGCAGCAGTGATATGTTTGAAACACCGAACGCAACGTATCTTTCCGGAACAGTTTCTGCAACCGCAGGGGCAACCTTTGCGGCAGCAGATGCATCCGGCAATGTTTCCAGCATTATGACTGTTCCATCTGATATGAACATGAGCAATGCGATGTTGTTTTATTGTGGCAGCGATGTCAGCAGCGTTGGACTTTATAGCGGTGGTACTTATAGCGGCGGCACAATGAATGCCGATGGCTATGCAACCGGCGGAACGCTGAGCGGTGGCAGCAGTGTTTCCAATTTCAGTGGCGGTGGAAATAACCGCCCGGGTGGACGCTGGTAAAGAATTCTTTTTTGCAAACTCGATTACCATCTAATATACTACTCTACAAAAAGCCGTCCTGTGCAATGCGTACAGGACGGCTTTTTATAAATGGAATAATTGGCTGTAGAATGCAAGCCGCAGGCAAATGCGGTCGAGCTGGCTCAGCTCGGCGAGGGGTGCAGGGGACAGCTGTTCCCTGCAAAGAACGAAACGATAAGAGATATTGGAATCTAAGAAGAATTGGTAAAAATGCTGTTCGCCATTCTGAGAAGCAAAAATAATTCAGAAAAAGAGAAATTTAAGAGAGATACATGAGCAATTCGGACAATGCAACCACCGGCGAACAGCACACAGGCAAAAGAGCAAAGCGATTTTTGCCGAATCGGATGCAATTGGTTTTCCAAGAGCAATGAAAAGAGATGCTCTTCGGGAAAACAGTCTGTAACATCCGGCAAAAGGGGGTTCCACCCCTGCTTTTGCCTGCCAGCATGCTGCAATTGCCCCGTTG
>CABQIF010000007.1 GCA_902464115.1 uncultured Ruminococcus sp.
GAATTTCTGTTTCGTTATAAATCCCGATCGGATTAGTAGGAAGTATTTCAAGCTTTATAACCATCGGTTTCCGGATGAGGCAACAAAGATGGCGAGAATTTGCTTTTTCGATGCCAGTTATTGTAAAGAGGGCTCACTTGGCAAGAAGACATTCTGGATTTTGAGTCTGGAAGAAAAGCAGCAGTTGCTGCAAATTTTACAGCGTCCTTGCGAAGCAGGGAATACCGTCTGGAAGAAACTCATCGAAACATTTTGCTGGGAAGCGAACGAAGAGCGGATTCCACTTGATACACCCATACCAGATTATACAAAACTGGAAGAATAACCATGCCGCAGGCAAACTGCGGATGTGCCCCAGCCTTGCCGAACCGGATTCGGGTGGTTTCCCTAGAAGAACGTTACCAGCCATCGGCAGACAGCGAAGCAATTCTGCCGAATCTTACGCAATCGTTTTTCCTAAGAGCAGCTGAAAAACGACACTTCTGCAAAACTCCATGCTTGACACGATATAAAAAATGTGTTATAATCAATACAACCATATTTGTATGCAGGTAAAAAATTCTGCAATGGTAGGGGGACTGGGTTATAGCCCAGCAGACGAAAACAAGCATCAAAGATACAATGGAGGCGGAATCCACATGGGTATTTTTTCAAGAATTGGCGATATTATGAAAGCAAATGTCAACGACCTCATCGACAAGGCAGAAGATCCGGAAAAGATGGTCAAGCAGATCATTCGGGATTTGCAGCAGGAAGTTGCAAAGTCTACACAGGCACTCGGCAAGGCAATGGCAAGCCAGCGAATTGCAGAACGGCAGTATAAGACTGCATTGCAGTCGTCCGCAGATTGGGAATCCAAGGCGAAGGCAGCCCTTGCAGCTGGTAACACGGAAATGGCAAAGAAAGCCCTATCCTATAAGGTCAAGGCAGACAATGACGTTGCATCCTATCAGCAGATGTATGAAACCATTACCACACAGACCGATGCCATCCGCAATCAGGTGGAAACCTTAAAGTCAAAACTGGAAGAGGCAAAGAGCCGTCAGGCAATGCTGATTGCCCGCTCTCAGATGGCAAAGACACAGAAGAATCTGGCACAGTCTATGGGCGGTATCAATACTTCCAGTTCGATGGATAAATTTAACCGCATGGAAGAAAAGATCATGCAGCAGGAAGCAGAAGCTGCTGCGTTTGCTGAAATCTCCGGCAATAGCAATGCAGACACCAAGAGCTTTGCACAGATGGAAACAGATACCAAGGTGGATGCAGAATTACAGCGCCTGATGGCAGAAATGGGCACTTCTACCAGTGATGCGGATTTGGATGCACAGCTTGCTGCATTGGAACAGGGAGGTTCATTATGAGCAAGGAAAAGGATTCTGTAAAGAAAGAACGGCTCAGTATGTTCTATAAAGTCGCACCAGTTGTCGGGGCATTGGTGCTTGCAATGTTGTCCGCTGTCTTTATCGTATGCCGGACACTGAGCAATCGCTCTCATCACGAAAAGTGGAAGGATTACGATGAATGCGGCATTTGAGCCGTATAAAAAAATCCAACAAGGAAACAGGGGTGCTTCCGAATCGAAGTGCCCTTTTTCTGACATTTTTAAAATAGAAAGCTGTCTATTTTTAGAATCGAGACAGTTATTATATACAATTGTTTTTCATATTTTTGCCGTCATTGACAAAAACAAAAGATTTGTGTTATACTATTGATTGTGTGCATTCGATTTCAGAAGAAATCAAAACCACACGTTCTCTCATTCATTCACCCAAAACCCGTTTCAGAAAGGACGATGATTATCATATGCTGACAAAGGAAGCCATTTTAAAAAGACCAGAACTGCAACAGATTGTGCAGAAATACCGACACAACATTGAGCGAAGCGAACAGCTTGCTCTGCAATATCAGGAAAACTATCAGATTAACCCGTCTTTCTATGAACAGTACGATGTAAAATGCGGTCTGCGGGATGCAGACGGCAGAGGCGTTCTTGCCGGACTGACGGGGATTAGCAAGGTACAGGCAACCAAGTTGGAAAACGGCGTGCAAGTACCAGCAGAAGGGGAATTATTCTATCGGGGCTATTCCATTTCGGATTTGGTGAATGGATTCATTCAGCAGAACCGGTTTGGATTTGAAGAAATCATTTACTTGCTATTGACTGGAGAACTGCCGAAAGCAGACGAGTTGAAAGCCTTTCATGAACTGCTGGCAGATTATCAGAACTTGCCAGCACATTTTAAAAGCAGCGTTATCATGCGGATGCCGAGCGATAATATCATGAACGGTATGGAAAAATGTGTGCTGGCACTGCATTCCACTGACCCGAAACCAGATGACATCAGCATTCCGAATGTAATGCGGCAGTGTCTGGAACTGATTGCCCGCTTCCCATCGCTGGCAGTGTATAACTACCAGATGACGCAGTACTTCCACAAGGGCAGCAGTATGGTACTGCGGAAACCAAAGCCAGATAAAACCATTGCAGAAAACCTGCTGACCATGATGCGACCAGATGGCAAATATACGCA
This sequence comes from uncultured Ruminococcus sp., assembly GCA_902464115.1. Classification (GTDB taxonomy): domain Bacteria; phylum Bacillota; class Clostridia; order Oscillospirales; family Ruminococcaceae; genus Ruminococcus_C. Next base: position 2,535 of record CABQIF010000007.1, read on the forward strand.
GCTGGAAGCACGGCTGTTGGATTTGGCTTTGGTGCTTCATGCAGAACACGGCGGCGGAAACAATTCTACTTTTACGATGCATGTAGTAACATCTTCGGGAACAGACACCTATTCTGCCATTTCGGCTTCTTTGGGTTCGCTGAAAGGTCCAAAGCATGGCGGTGCAAATCTGAAAGTCATGGAAATGTTCCAAGACTTGAAAGCTCATGTAACAGACTGGAACGATCGGGATGCGATTCGGACTTACCTGACAACACTGCTGAATCGGGAAGGGTTTGACCACAGCGGTTTGATTTATGGGTTAGGGCATGCAGTTTATACCGTTTCTGACCCAAGAGCACGCATTTTGAAAAAGTTTGCAGAGATGCTGTCAAACGAAAAGCAGATGCACGATGAATTTCAGTTGTATCAGACTGTGGAAGAAATCGCAACAGAACTGCTGCTGGAACGCCGCAAGACGAACAAGGGTGTCTGTGCAAACGTTGATTTTTACAGCGGCTTTGTATATGAGATGTTGGGCATTCCGATGGAACTGTATACGCCGATTTTTGCGATTGCAAGAATTGCAGGCTGGTCGGCACATCGGATTGAAGAACTGACCAACTCCAATAAGATCATCCGTCCGGCATATCGTCCGGTTGGATTAGAACGAACCTATGTGCCGTTGGGACAGCGGTAAATTTTTGTGGAATCGGAGGAAAAAATTATGCCATTTATGCAGTTGAAAACGAATGTTGCGGTTACGGAACAGCAGGAAACTTTGTTGAAAACCTCGTTCGGCAGTGCCATCACTGCCATTCCGGGGAAATCAGAAACCTGGTTAATGGTGGGAATTGAACCACAGTACACCTTGTATTTTCAGGGCAGCGATGCACCGGCGGCGATGGTAGAAGTCAGCATTTTTGGTTCGGCTTCAGATGCAGCCTATGCAGACTTGACCGCTCGAATTTGTAAGATCGTATTAGAAACGCTGCACATCGATGCAAGCCGGATCTATGTAAAATATGCAGAGGTTGAGCACTGGGGCTGGAACGGCTCGAATTTTTAAAACAACATGTTTAAAAATGGACAGAAAAAAGTACCTTGTTTACGAAACAAGGTACTTTTTTGCATGCATAGAAAATAAAACGTCCATCTTTAGGAATTGAAAGCAAGCAGATGGATATGCTATGATAAACAGGAAATGCAGAAAAAAGGGGTTGAAACCTTGATTCAACAAGTACAAACAACAGCAGCAAATCCTGTAGAATCCAAGCAAATTGATTTGCCGGAAGTGGTTTTACAGCCGCTGCCGATGAATGCAAAAGTAGCCGAACAGCACCACTTTGCACATGATTTACTGGAAGACATGCTGTTCAAACGTGGCATTTTCAAGCCTTATTTCATGGGAGAAGGAAAACATGGAAAGCCGTTTTTGTTAGAACATCCGCAGATACAGTTTAATCTCAGCCACTGCAAAAATGCGGTGCTCTGTGGCATTGGCTCGAAACCGTTAGGGGTAGACGTGGAAACCATTCGACCGATGCGGGAACGGGTGTTGCGTCGGGTTCTGACCGCTTCGGAGCAGCAGGAAATTTTACAGGCAGAAGCACCGGAACTATGTTTTCTGCGGTTTTGGACACTCAAAGAGAGCTTTGTAAAGGCGTTGGGTGTTGGAATTTCCTATCCCATGCAGACGCTGGCGTTTTCGCTGCGAAATCCACTTGCAACGGAAGGAATGCAGTGCCATGTACGGCAGGGAAATGGCGAAATTCTTGTTCCGATGCAGGAATATGCCGCAGCTGGAGCAGGGGCAGGATACCGATTCTTTCAGGGCATCTGGGAGCAGAAACAAGTCTTTTCCGTTTGTATTCCCAAGACAGAATAACAGAAAAAGGGAGCAGAATGGTGTCATTCTGCTCCCTTCTTTTTTGGAATATCCAAGAAAGAAATTAGTCCATATCCTTGTAGGTGTCCCGATATTCATCTTCGGTGACATCTTCTTTTGCGTCAAAATCTTCCTTTGCTTCTTCATCCGCTTCTTCCTCTTCGACTTTTCGGTCAATGGTTCGCAGAGCAAACAGAGCAGCGTAAGAATAAGCTGGCAGAACCAGTTCATTTTCCTTGCAGATACCGGAAGCAACATTGCTCAGGGCGTAGTTCTTGAGAATATCCGATTGCAAGTCAAAATGCTGGGTGTGTTCGCTGCGGTTCAGAATCAGGATAACGCTTTCACCGCTGTTCCGATGGAATCGGGAGAATACCAGCAGTTCGTTTCCAGTTAGCAGGAATTCCAGTTCCCCATCCGCAAAAACAGAACTGCTCTTGCGGAGAATCCCCAGTTCTCTGGTGTATTCGAGCAGGTCTTCGTCCTCGTTGCCCCACGGGAAGCAGCGACGGTTGAATGGGTCTTTCCAGCCCTGCAAGCCGACTTCATCTCCGTAGTAAATACTCGGAACGCCCGGCAGGAAGAATTGCAGCACCATAGCAGCCTTTAACAGCTGTTTGCCACGCTGATATTCTGCATCGGACAGCCAGTTTTCTGCCATCCAGTCTTTTGACTTGTCATCACAGTTCTGACCGCCAAAGCGGTTAATTGCCCGTTCGATGTCGTGCGTGGAAACAAAGTTCATCAAGACATCAACAGTCTGCTTCGGATAGTTTTCGAGAATGCCCATAATCCAATCTTTGAATGTGTTGGCATCCATGCCCTTGATATAGTTGATGATGGCTTCTCGGAACGGATAGTTCATAACGCTGTCCAGCTGGTCGCCGAGCAGATACCGCCGCTTTACGCCGTAGCTTTCCTTATTGGAAGCATCTTCCCAGACTTCACCGATGACAATTTTTTCTTCGCCATTCTTCTTGACGCACTTTCGCAGAGCATCAAGGAAGCCATCCGGCAATTCATCTGCAACGTCCAAACGATAACCAGCTGCCCCGAGGGAAATCCAGTAATCCAGAACACCGCCATCGCCGCAGATATAGTTCAGATAGTCCGGATTGGTTTCCACAACATTCGGCAGGGTATCAATGCCCCACCAAGCCTCATACTGGTGGTCGCCAAAGAACGTATACCAGCTATAATACGGGCTATCTGTAGACTGCCAAGCACCAACGGTATCATACCGACCGAACTTGTTGAAGTAGATGCTGTCCGCACCGGTGTGAGAGAAAACGCCGTCCAGAATGATGGAAATGCCATGCTTTTCCGCATCTTCGCAGAGCAGCCGGAAATCTTCGTTTGTACCAAGGAGTGGGTCAACATTCCGATAGTTGGCAGTGTTGTAGCGGTGGTTTTCGTGGGATTCAAAAATCGGGTTCAGATAAATGCAGGTAACACCCAGTTTATCGAGGTAGTCGAGTTTGCTGCGGATTCCCTCCAAATCACCGCCGAAATAGTCATTGTTCCAAACGTGTCCGTTTGCATCCGGCTTGTAGTACGGTGTGCCATTCCAGTCGTCCCGCAGTACTCGGTCAGTTGGAACATTTTCATGCGGCTTTCCGCTCTTGCAGAATCGGTCAGGGAAAATCTGATACATGATACCGCCCTTGAGGAAGTTCGGGGTTTCATAGTGCTTTGCAAAAACGGTCAGCTGATACAATTCGCCGTGGTCGAGTGCTGCTTCGTGAGCAGTGCCACGCTTGATATAGTGCCGCACGCCATTGCTGGTATAGGCAAAATAATAGTAATGCACACCGGCATATTTTGGACTGTAAGTGACGGTATAGCACTTGCAGCCGTCCTGTTCGCCGTTGGCGTTCATTGGCAGAAAGCGTTCCTTAAAGCCAGTGCGGAATAATACCATAACTGGCGGAAAGTCTGGTGTTACGCCAGCCGGCAGATAGATGGTGAAATTGCAGTCAGAACGTCTGCGAATTGCACCGAACGGGAATTTATAGTGTAGATCCCAACTGTCATACATACAGGGCATAGAAAAGATCCTCCTTCAAATTTCAATCTGAAATGGGCTTTGTAAAAAGAAAAACGTGGGAGGAAGCAGCAGCTGCCCGACCTCCCACGCTTTTGGACATTAGAAAAAGAGAAATATTCGGGTTTACTTTACGCCCCAAATATCTCTTGCATATTCATTGACAGCACGGTCAGCAGAGAAGATGCCAGCACCAGCGATGTTGTGCAGGGACATCTTTGTCCACTTTTCGGTATCCTGATACAGTTCAGAGCTCTTCTTCTGAATTGCTGCATAGGAATCGAAGTCTGCCAGAACCATATACGGGTCAATGTTCTTCAGGGAATCTGCAACTTCTGCGAACTTGCAGCCGTTGATGCCAGCATACATCCGGTCGATACAGCTGTGAATGATCGGATTCTGTTCGTAGTATGCACCCGGATGGTAACCCTGTGCCTGGAGGGCGTTCACTTCTTCGGTCTTCATACCAAAGATGAGGATGTTATCCGCACCGACTGCGTCGCCGATTTCGATGTTTGCACCATCCAGAGTCCCCAGTGTGATTGCACCATTCAGCATCAGCTTCATGTTACCAGTACCGGAAGCCTCTGTACCAGCCAGAGAAATCTGTTCAGAAATATCACTTGCCGGCATCAGCAGTTCAGACAGGGTAACCTTGTAATCTTCGAGGAAGTAAACAGACAGCTTTTCGGAAATGCGTGGATTCTTGCGGATTTCTTCGGACAATGCCCAGATCATCTTGATGATCTGCTTTGCCAGATAGTAACCCGGAGCAGCCTTTGCAGCGAAGATGTAGGTCTTTGGAGCAAAGTCAGCGTTCGGATGATCCAGCAAGTACTGATACTGAGCCAGAATGTTCATGACATTCAGGTGCTGCCGCTTGTATTCGTGCAGACGCTTTACCTGTACGTCAAAGATGCTGTCGGTATTCAGGAGAATGCCGCTCTTCTGCTTAACATATTTTGCGAAGCGTTCCTTGTTTTCCTTCTTGATTTTCCGCAGCTGTTCCAGAACGGCCTTGTCGTTTTCAAAGACATCGAGCTTCTTCAGTTCGCTGCCGTCTACCAGGAACTTGTTGCCGATTTTTTCCCGCAGCAGCTTGGTCAGACCCGGATTGGACTGATACAGCCATCTTCTGTAAGCAATACCGTTGGTAACATTCTTGAACTTGTTCGGGGTATCCAGATATTCATCATGGAAAACAGATTCCTTGATGATTTCAGAGTGCAGCTTGGAAACGCCGTTGACGCTGTGAGAAGCCATTACACACAGGGTTGCCATGTGGATCTGATTGTCCTTGATGATGGACATTCTGGTGGTCTTTGCACTGTCGCCGCCGTTGCGTTCCATCAGGCTTGCACAGTAACGGTTGTTGATCTCTACGATGATCTGGAAGATTCTCGGAATGATCTGCTTTACCAGGTTGACATCCCACTTTTCCAGAGCTTCTGCCATAACGGTGTGGTTGGTGTAAGCAAAGGTGTTGGTAACGATGTGCCAAGCGTGATCCCAAGTATAACCGCAGTCATCCAGCAGAACCCGCATCAGTTCCGGAATGGCGAGGGTCGGGTGCGTATCGTTGATGTGGATGGCAACCTTTTCGTGCAGGTTATCCAGTGTGCCGTATACGCTCATGTGGTGGTTTACGATGTCACCGATGGCAGCAGCACTCAGGAAGTACTGCTGACGCAGACGCAGGGACTTGCCTTCGAGGTGGTTGTCGTTCGGATACAGAACCTTAGAAATTGCATTTGCCATGGAGTTCTGGCTCAATGCACTTGCATAGTTCCCTTCGTTGAAGGACTTCATATCAAAGCTTGGAGCTTTTGCCTGCCACAGACGCAGAGCAGAAACGCCTTCACTGCCGTAACCAGAAACATACAGGTCGTACGGAATTGCCAGTACGGTGTTGTAGTTGTGGTGAGAGAGGTAGTGGTAGGAATCCTGCCAGTATTCCTGAATTTCGCCTTCAAAGTGTACTTCAATGGCTTCATCCGGCTTCGGGTCGAGCCATACAGAACCGCCCGGCAGCCAGTTGTCCGGGAATTCCGTCTGCCAGCCGTCCTGAAGTTCCTGACGGAAGATACCGTATTCATAGCAGATGGAATGACCGGTTGCCGGAATGCCCTGTGTTGCCATTGCATCCAGATAGCAAGCAGCCAGTCTGCCCAGACCGCCGTTCCCCAGACCAGCATCCGGTTCCTGTTCATAAATCTGGTTGATGTTGATGTGATAATCATCCAGGATGGAAGTCACATCGTCTACCAGTTCGAGGTTGTATAAAGTTGTCTTGAGGGAACGACCCATCAGGAATTCCATGGAAAGATAATAAACTTTCTTTCCGCCGATGGAATTGGTCTTGTTGACGAAGTGTTGCCGCATATGCTTCAGACGCTGTACCATCATCGCAGACAGAACCTGATAAATCTGGCTGTCGGAAGCTTCATCGGGGGAAACGCTGCAATCCAGCTGCAAACGGTCGATGAACTGCTGTTTCAGTTCCTCTTTTTGCGTGAGTTGTTTTTTCTCCATAAATTTTTTCTCCGTTCCTCGATGCATGAAAAATGAATCCTGATACTGCCGTGCGAGAATTGCCGGCAGGGGAAGCGGCACCTGCATCGTTGATACCACTAATTATATTTATTATACTCTGTTTTTGGTGCATTTGCAATTGCTGTTTTCGCCAAACTTTTCCGACAGGAAGGGCAGAAAATACAGCAGCCGTCAAAGAAAACGCAGAAAAGACAACACATAAAAGAAAGATGTTGTCTAATCATCCTCGCAAATACCGCTCTTATTGTAGCATGGATTTGTTTCGGGTACAAGTAAAATTCTGTAAATTCTCATGAGGATTTCCAAAACCGCTGGTGATATTTGGAAAAAATAAGACTCGGATGCAAACGGGAATTGTTGGGAAAACGGCGATTCCCGTGTGAAATCAACAGGAATTTTTGTATTTCTTGCACAAAATTGTCGAATTTTTTGGATTTCCAACTGTACTTTCTCGATAAAGAACGGAAAAAACCGATGAAAAAGTCTTGCAAAACGGTTACAAGTGTGCTATAATAAGGGCAGTACGGTACAGAAATGAACTATCTTTTCTGCCGTGGGGGACGGCAAGTTTTTATCAAAAACAATGCCGTTTTCTTTTGCAATGCAGGCGATCGGGACAGAGAGAAACCCAGAAGCTCGACAGGCTGTTTCCGACAACGGTAGGTTTTGCAGGACAATGCACCCTGTTGCAACGAATCCGGGCAAGTCTGCTTCCACGTTTTTCCCTGCATCGAACAACTGCATTGCCGACAGACCGGACGGCATGTTTCGGCTGCCGTACAGCGATGCAGCCATAGACTGCTGTATACGCACCTGAAGTGAATCAACAAAGGAGTATACGTTATGTTCAAAAAACTTTCAGCAGTCGCTTGTTCCTGTATCACGGTTCTTCTGCTGCTGTTATCTCTGATCGGCGGTGCAGTACATACTGCGGCAGCAACCCTTGACGAGATGACATCTACTGCAATCTCCTGTATCATGTCCCATGAAGGTTCTTATGGCTCAGTCAACCGCAACGACTGTGGTGCTGTCAGCATCGGAAAGCTGCAATGGCACGCTGGTCGGGCACTGGGCTTACTCCAGAGCATCTGCTATAATGCTCCGGACTTGTCCCAGTCCACACTGGGCAGCACGCTTTACAATGAAATCCTGTCTTCTCCAAACTGGAATTACAGAACATTTACAGTTTCTGAGGGAAGTGCCGTTGCAACTTTGCTGACAACGGATGCTGGTATTGCAGCACAGGACGCACTCGCTTATTCTGATGTACAGGGTTACATCGTTTCCGGTCAGAATAAAGGACTGGTGAGCGAAGGTGCATTGGTCATGTATGCCGATATTTACAACTTTGGCAGCGGCATCGCTTCCAGAATCGCTTCCCGTGCAGCAGGTTATGCTGGTTCTTACGGTGCAGTTTCTCTGGATGATATGTATCGTGCCGCAATGAATGACAGCTACAATTCGGACGCTGCGTTTGTACAGCGTACCAACATGGTTTATCAGAGCCTTCTGAGTATGAACATTGGTGGCGGAGATACGGAAACCACCGCTCCAGTTACCAACCCAACCGACGAACCGACACAGGAAACAACTACTGTGGTTACTTCTGAGTTTTCGGACAGCTATGCAGGTACTTATGTTGTAACTGCTTCTGCTCTGAATCTGAGAAGTAATCCGTCCACATCCGCTTCTGTTGTTGCAACCCTGCCGAGAAATGCAGTGGTAACTGTAACAATGGCAGATGGAAAGTGGGCAGCCGTAACGTATGAGGGCAAGGATGGTTATTGCTCCATGGATTACCTGACGGTAATGCCGGATGTAACAACCGTTCCGGAAGAAGAAACAACTACCACTACTACTGAAACCACAACCACAACGGAAGAAATGACAACCATTTCTGAAGAAATCACCACAACAGAAGAAACAACTACGACTACAGAAGCAATCACAATGGAAGAAACGACAACTGTAGAAACGGACGCAGAAGGAACAGAAACCGAAACTTCTGCAACCGAAGAAACCGTTACAACGACCACCGCAGCTGCGATTGATGACAACAAGAATCATGGCATTGCTGCAACCTTGTATGGGGATGTTGATGGTGACGGCGAAGTGACTGCAATTGATGCCGTTCTTCTGCAAAAACACATCAATGGCATGGTATTCTTATCCCATGAACAAATGGCAAATGCCGATTGTGTTGCAGATGGCGTGCTGGACGAAGCAGACGTTGCTGTTATTTTACAGCACCTGATCGGTCATTATACAGCACTGCCGATTTATTAATGCAAGCTCTCTTACAAAAATGACGAAAAAAAGACCTGTGCAGCCGGAACGAACCGGCGGCAAAGGTCTTTTTTCTTTTGCCGATTGCAGCAAAATCAAAGCAAAAACCGGCTAAAATACTGGATTTCTCAAAACGAAACATCTACAGGCAATGTGGAAAACTCGTTGAAAGCAGCCTGTATTTTCCGGAGAAATTCTGTAGAATGGGGAAAAGCAATTGGAAAAACAAAAATTCCCAGCACAGTTTGTGGAAATGCAACTGTGCTGGGAATTCTATTTGTTTCATATTTCAGAAAATCGCTTATTTTCTTCTCCGCTTTGCAGCTGGCTTTTTGGTGCTTGTTGCAGCAGCTGTTTTCGGTGCAGCCTTTGCAGTGGTTGCAGCAGCTTCTTTCTTTTCTTCTACAACCGGAGTGGTAGCCTTTGCAGCGGTTGCAGCAGCTCCTTTCTTTTCTTCTACAACCGGAGTGGTAGCCTTTGCAGCGGTTGCAGCAGCTTCCTTCTTTTCTTCAACGACCGGAGCAGCAGCCTTGCAAGTGGTTTCAGCCTTTGCTTCTGTCACTGGGGTTGTAGTGACCTTGCAAGCGGTTTCTTTCTTGGTTTCAGCAGCAGTTGCCTTGCAGCAAGCCGGCTTCTTTTCTTCTGCCGGAGCAGCTTCTTTTTTCGGAGCTTCTGCCTTCTTCGGAACTGGTACAGCAGCAAACAGCTTTGCAGCGGATTCCATGCAGCCCTGTACAAATGCCTTTTCCTGTGCAACAGCTTCCGGCAGTGTGGTTTCTCTCCGCAGCAGTGCAAACAAGGTGCTGTGCGGCAGGGTAACTGCGGCGGTGTTATCACGATAATCATACGGCTGTACATTCAGTACACCATCGGTGATTTCTGCATAGAAGATGCCGCAGCCATCCTCTGTTACTTCAATTTGAATGGCAACGTGACCATTCAGACCGCTGACATTGGCATTTGCAAGTCCAGCTTTTGCTGCGTCAAACATTTCAAAAAACGTCATAAAAAAATCGTCCTTTCTGCATGACAACGCTCTTTTTTGCGGTGTCGCTTGTCGGTTTGCAGGTTTGATTTCCCGGTTGGAAATTCTTCTGCATATTGTTTATAGTATAGCAGAATTCTGGGGGAAAGTCAATGTAAATGCAGATAAACCGTGAAAAAAACGTGGAAACATTTATCTTGTGTCGAAAAAAGAACCCTGCTTTTGTGCATAATTACAGAAAAAGCGACAGAATCCCTCCAATGTGTTCAGTAGAACAGATTTCTGAAAAAAATTGTAAAACCCCCTTGACAAATCCGGAAAAATCCGTTATACTTGTAAAGCAGTCTACCTTTACAGATAACGGAGGGCTGGACATGGCAAAAGATTTGCGGATCATTCTTTTATTGGATTGCTATGGGGCATTCTTAACTCCCCGACAGCAGGAAATGATGACGCATTATTACAGCGAAGACTTGTCGCTCGGCGAAATCGCTGCCTTGACGGGGACAACTCGACAGGCTGTGCGGGATAGCGTAAAACGCAGCGAACAAGTGCTGAATGATATGGAAGAAAAGTTGCAGTTTGCAGAAAAGCTCTGTGCACTGCGGCAAAATTATGCGGCAATTGCCCAGACAGCGGAAACACTGGCAGCCAATCGTGCCGAACCTGCGGTACAGCATGCCTGTGCTGCGATTTGCAGCTGTGTGGAAGCGGGCTTAGAGCTGCTCTAAACGAAAAACGACAGCAGGGAGGGTTTCACCATGGCGTTTGAAGGATTGTCAGATAAGCTTGGAAACGTGTTCAAAAAACTGCGTTCGCACGGAAAGCTCACAGAAGCAGACGTAAAGGAAGCCATGCGGGAAGTCCGGATGGCACTGCTCGAAGCCGATGTCAGCTATAAAGTCGTAAAGGATTTTGTAGCAAAGGTTTCTGCCCGTGCGGTCGGAGAAGAAGTGTTAAACAGCCTGACTCCGGCACAGCAGGTTGTCAAGATTGTAAACGAAGAATTGTGTGCCCTGATGGGTAACAACAATGCACGCATCAATTTCCCATCAAAGTCGCCGTGTGTGATCATGTTCTGCGGCTTGCAGGGTTCCGGTAAAACGACCCATGCCGCAAAGCTGGCGAAGATGCTGAAAAAAGAGGGACATTATCCGCTCCTCGTTGCGTGCGATATTTATCGTCCGGCTGCGATTCATCAGTTGCAGGTCGTTGGCGAACGGGCTGGCGTAAAAGTATTTGAAATGGGACAGATTTCCCCGATGATTATTGCAAAAGAAGCGATGAAATTTGCAAAAGACCACGGGCATGACGTTGTCATTCTAGATACCGCCGGACGTTTGCACATCGACTTAGAGTTGATGGAAGAATTGAAGCAGCTGAAAGAACTCACCCATCCAGATGAAATCATGTTGGTTGTCGATGCAATGACGGGTCAGGATGCCGTCAATGTTGCAAAGGCATTTGATGATGCATTGGGAATCGACAGCGTTTTGATGTCGAAGCTGGATTCTGACACCCGTGGCGGTGCAGCACTGTCCGTTCTGGCAGTGACCGGTAAGCCGATTAAATACGTCGGCATGGGCGAAAAGCTGGATGATTTTGAACCGTTCCATCCGGAACGAATGGCATCCCGTATTCTGGGAATGGGCGATGTGCTGACGCTGATCGAAAAGGCAGAAAGCACCGTCAATGAAAAAGATGCCAGAAAACTGGCACAGAAACTCGAAGAAAACAAGTTCGATATGAATGACCTGTTGGATCAGCTGCGGCAGATTCAGAAAATGGGTTCGCTCAAGTCGATTATTGGAATGCTGCCGGGTGTCGGCGATAAAATGAAAGATGTTGATTTGGATGACAGACAGTTTGTCCGAATCGAAGCAATGATTACTTCAATGACCAAAGCAGAACGGGCAAAGCCCTCGATCATCAATCCATCCCGCAAGCGGCGAATTGCAGCCGGCAGCGGTACCAAGGTGGAAGAAATCAATCGGCTGTTAAAGCAGTTTGAACAGATGCAAAAGATGATGAAGCAGTTCGGCAGCAAAAATGGAAAACTGGGTCGGCGTGCCAGAAAGCAGCTTGCCGGCATGAATCTGGAACAGCTCCAGAACAGTATTCCGGGTAACATTCCGGGCGTTCCGCCGGGGCTGATGCCGAAAAAATAACATGCATTCCCGCAGGTTAACTGCTGGAGATAGATTGCACGTTTTTAGAAACGTGTGCCAATAAAAAATTACAAGAGTAACATGGAGGAAACCAAAATGGCAGTAAAAATCAGACTGAGAAGAATGGGTGCAAAGAAGGCTCCTTTTTATCGGATCGTAGTAGCAGATGAACGGTACCCGAGAGATGGCAGATTCATCGAAGAAATCGGTTCTTATGACCCGACCAAGAATCCGGCAGCAGTTGTTGTTGACGCTGACAAGGTAAAGCAGTGGCTGGGTAACGGTGCACAGCCGACCGATTCTGTAAAGTGCATCCTGAAGAAGGAAGGCATTCTCTAAGAAGAATGGATGAGCCGGAACGGAATTGTCCGTGTTGACATCCGTTTTCCCTTTCTGAGAGAAGGAGGAGCATCATGCAGGAATTATTACGGACAATTGTAGCTGGTCTGGTAGAAGACCCGTCTGCAATTGCAATTACCGAAGACGCACCGAATGAAGAAGGCGTGATCGTATATCATTTGCACGTTGCGGCAGACGATATGGGTCGTGTCATCGGCAAGCAGGGCAGAATTGCCCGTGCGATTCGGATCATCATGCGTTCTGGTGCTGCAAAGAGCAATCAGAAAATTGCAGTTGAAATTGATTGAATCACCGCAGAACAGGCGTACCGGAAACGGCACGTCTGTTTTTGTAAGCAGAACTTTTTGAAAGGAGCGATTCCCTTATGAATCCGAAAAAGATTGGAATTACCATCGCCTCAGCCTTGTTCGTCCTGATTGGCGGCATTACCGGTGTGCAGTATTTGCAGGATTCGCCGGAAGAAGCATCTTCGTCGGATGCTCTGACTGCCTCCGGTTCGGAAACCACGGCTGCTGCAACTGAAACATATCAGACCACCGCAGCGACCGAAACCACGACCGTTTCCATGCAGACAACAGAACCAGCACAGACGGAATCTGCTCCGGCAATGACGCTGGTTTCGGATACAAAAGGGGCATCCTATTATACATTCCGAACAGATGCGTTGTTGGAAAGCCATTATGAAAAGCATGGAATTGAAATGGGATTTGACAGTGCAGCCGCCTATGAAGCGGCAGCGAATGCCGTCATTGCAAATCCGGAAGTTCTGCATAAATATGAATCAGAGGACGGCGACGATGTGTATTATTTAGCCGATACCAACGAATTTGTAGTGGTTTCTGTGGATGGCTACCTGCGAACCTATTTTGAACCATCCGCCGGCATGGCATATTATGAACGGCAGTAAGGAGAGAGAAACGCAGATGAAATCGTATTTAGAGATTGGAAAAATCGTCACCCTGCATGGGCTGCGTGGCGATGTAAAGGTACAGCCTTGGTGTGATGATGCGGAATTTCTATGTGAATTTCCGGTATTATACTTGGGAAAAGAGAAGAAAGAAGTGGAAGTATCCCACGCTCGCCCACAAAAAAACATGGTGCTGCTGCACTTAGAAGGCTATGACACCCCAGAGCAGGCAGAAACCCTCCGCAATCAGATTTTATACCTGAATCGGGAAGATGTCGAACTGGAAGAGGGAACATATTTCATTCAGGATTTGATTGGTCTGGATGTTATAGATGCAGACAATGGAACGACTTATGGAACACTGAAAGATGTCCTGCAAACCGGAGCGAATGATGTCTATGTGGTACAGGCAGAGGGCGGAAAGGAAATCTTAATTCCAGCCATTCCGGATGTCATTGTAGAAACAAACATAGAAGAACACTGCATGAAAATTCGACCATTGGAGGGCTTGCTGGATGAAAATTGACATTGCAACACTGTTTCCGGAAATGTGTGATGCGGTTTTACAGGAGAGCATTCTCGGCAGAGCACAGAAAAGCGGTGCAATTTCCGTGCAGTGCTGGAACATTCGGGATTATACGCTGAACAAGCACAAGCGGGTGGATGATGTGCCATATGGCGGCGGACGGGGTATGGTCATGCAGGCAGACCCGATTTATCGCTGCTGGGAAGCAGTTTGTGCAGAACGGGAGTCCAAGCCGCATTGTATTTATCTTTCCCCGAAGGGCAGCGTGTTCACGCAGCAGAAAGCCGTTGCATTGTCGCAGCTGCCACATTTATTTTTGCTTTGTGGGCATTATGAAGGAATTGATCAGCGAATTTTGGATACCATAATAGACGAGGAGATTTCCATTGGGGACTATGTGCTGACGGGCGGAGAGCTGCCAGCATTGGTTCTGACAGATGCCGTTGCAAGAATGTGTGAAGGCGTGTTGCCGGATGCAGTCTGTTTTGAAGAGGAGAGCCATTATAACGGCTTGCTGGAATATCCGCAGTATACCCGTCCAGAAGTCTGGCATGAGCAGGCTGTTCCACCAGTTTTACTGTCTGGACACCACAAAAATATTGAAACTTGGCGGTTTGCTGCCAGCTTGCAGGAAACCAAAGAGAAACGTCCGGATCTTTATGCAAAGTATGTTGACAAAAAATAGAGAAAAACAGTTACCCCATTTTAACAAACTGTGAGTGAAAAAAATCAACAGTTTTTAGTGTTGTGATTATACACAAAATGGGCCGGATTGTGTAACAGCGTTTGCGACAATGCATAGAATTTTTTGGGAAAAGCACCTTTTTTCGCAAATTGTGCGTTGACAGACCTGTGGAAATCCGCTATAATAAGAACAGTGAAAGGCACTGGCAGCCAAAAGCTGCAATGAAGTTGGGAAAGTAAATTTTCAATATATAAGTAAGATGGGAGAGTTTGTTTATGTACAGTAAAGATGTAATGGTACAGAATCAGGTTGGTCTGCACGCAAGACCGGCTACATTCTTTATTCAGAAGGCGAACGAATTCCGTTCCTCTATCTGGATCGAAAAGGAAGAACGTCGTGTAAACGCTAAGAGTCTGCTGGGCATTTTGTCCTTGGGAATCATTGGCGGTACACAGATCAAGATCATCGCTGATGGTGCAGATGAACAGGCTGCTGTAAATGCACTGGTAGAACTGGTAGAAAGCGGCTTTAGCGAAGAAACAAGATAACAGTATGTTGCCTTTTCACAATTGGTAAGCACAATCTGAATGCATCACGAGATTTCGTGAAAACTCACAGGAGAGAACACCCGAAAGGGCATTCGTTCTTCTGTGAGGTTTTTTATATGCTTTTTTGGGGCTATTATGAGCCAACTTGTCCGAATCGCACCATGTTTTCACAGAAAATCCCGTACCCTTTGGTGGGGTCATCGACAAATACATGTGTGACAGCACCGACGAGTTTTCCATTTTGTAGAATCGGGCTGCCGCTCATCCCCTGTACAATTCCGCCAGTTTCCTGTAACAGGGTGGGGTCTGTGACAGAGAGTACCATGTTCTGTGTGCTGTCGCTGCCATTGTAATCAATTTCTTCAATTTCGATGGTATACGATGCCGGTTCTGTGCCGGAGATGGTGCAAAGAATGGTGGCTTCTCCGGGGACAACTTCCTGCTTGAATGCCATGGGAATTGCTTCTGTGTTCGGAGCTGGATTTTGGTTCAGCATGCCAAATACCCCACAGCGATTGTTGCAGAGCAGCTTGCCGAATGGCTCGGCATCGTCTAAAAACTGCCCCTGCAACATTCCCGGCTTTCCGGCACTGCCCTTTTGAACGCTTTGAATCTGAACAGGGCAGGCTTCGCCCTCTGAGATGGGGATACACGTTCCGGTGTCGGTGTCGCAGATGGGATGCCCCAGTCCGCCAAATGCACCGCTTTCTGGCTCATAGAACGTAAATGTGCCAACGCCAGCAGTGCTGTCCCGTACCCATAGCCCTGTTTCATACTGCTGGTCAGCCGTGGAATAGACGGGCTGCACCATCAGCGTCTGTTCTTTTCCGGCTCGTTGAATGGTGATTGAGAGCGGCTCGCTGCCAGCATTGCGAATAGAGGCTTGTACCTCTTCACTGCTGTTGACAGGAACGGCGTTGATGGCGTGAATCATATCGCCTTTTTGAAAGCCGGCATCTTCTGCCGGGCAGCAAGTGCCGTCGGTACTGGTGACGTTTCCAAATCCAACGACCATGACACCATCCATGTGCAGTTTAATGCCAAACGGCTGACCGCAGGGGACAAAGGACGGGGCTGCAATGGTTTGCACGGAAACGGTCTTAATTGGAACAATGCCGAATAGACATAGTGTATACTGTTCTTCAGTTGCAGCGGTGCTGGAAAAGGCAGCCTTAACTTGTTCTGGTTCAGATTCTGCGGTGATGTGCAGGGCGGTGGAGAGTGCCAGTGCAGAACCATTCCGGACATAATAGCTGTCCGGCAGCCGCCAGGCGTAATATCCGGCAGCTGCATAGACGGGAAGTACTGTTAGCAGCATTGCCGCAGCAAGGCGGCGAAACCATGTTTGCATAAAGAACCTTCTTTCTTCAAATTTAGAATGCAACCCTTGCATTCTGAGAATACTATGTACCAATTTGGGGCGATTATTGTAGGCAAATGACAGGGTGGTTTGGATGGAACAATCCGGAAAATCAATGGTTTGTCCAAATCTCTAAAATGATTTGAAATTGTAACAAGAATATCGCAAATCCGTTTCATTTGCCTGTGAGAATCTGTAAAAAATGAAAAATCATAGAATTGTTGTGAAAAACTCGTTGTCGATTTTATGATATTTTATAGAATACTCTCTTTTTTGACAAAAATCGACAATCTTTTCTCTTGCAGAAATATTGTAATTATGTTAAAATGATATTGGTAGGTTGAGAGAAAGGGAGGAGACCCCAAAATGGACAGCAAAATCAAAGTCTTGATTGGTGATGATAGTGCGGAATACGGCATCGCATGTGCCAGCAGCCTGCGGGCAGCCGGTCTGTACGTCATTACCAGAAGAAAGGATGGACGGACACTCGTCGATGCGATTCAGCATGACGCACCGGATGTGGTCATCGTGGATGCGGTTTTACCGAATCTGGATGCGATGGAACTCATGCGGCGTGTCCGTTCCGGAACGGGCAAGCAACCCTATTTTATTGTAACATCAGCATATGATAGTGCATTTATAGAGAAACAGGCGATGGAGTCAGGTGCATCTTATTTTATGCTGAAACCATTCAATTTGGAAATGCTGGGACAGAGAATCATTCGGCTGGTACAGGGCGACCTGAAAGAACCAACCAAAGAGATAGAAGAAGATTTGGAGTTTGTTGTAACCGAAACGATTCATCAGCTGGGTGTCCCTGCACACATCAAAGGGTATCATTATCTGCGGGTAGCCATTTTGCTTTCGATTGACAATCAGGAATTGTTGGAGAGTGTCACAAAAATGCTCTATCCCGCAGTGGCAAAACATTTTGATACCACCTCGTCCCGTGTAGAACGTGCCATTCGCCACGCCATTGAAATTGCATGGGATCGGGGCGATTTGGATACGTTAAATACATTCTTCGGATATACGGTCAATACGGCAAAAGGAAAGCCGACCAACTCCGAATTTATTGCGTTGATTACGGATAAATTGCGGCTGCAATACCGCCGAAACAAACGGCGGTGGGCATAAGTGAATTTGGATTTCCTCCGGTTTTTGGAATACGGAACATCTGAATTCCAAAAGTCGCATAAATATATTTTATGCAGGAGGCTGAATCAATATGCAGTTTGAACAAAAAACACTTTCCGAGATCCAGTGGAATCCATTCGATATGATTGGAAAACAGTGGTACTTACTGACCGCCGGCGGTCTGTCCGATTATAACACCATGACCGCATCCTGGGGCTTTATGGGCGAAATGTGGGGCAAGCCGTCTTTCCTCTGTGGTGTTCGGACAAATCGACATACGCTTTCTTTTATGGAGAAAAACGACTGTTTCAGTGTGTCATTTTTTGAGGAATCCCAGCGTGCAGCGTTGCAGTTCTGTGGAACACATTCCGGCAGAGATTGCGACAAGGCAAAGGAAACAGGGCTGACACCAGTCGAATTGGATGGTGTTGCAACGTTTGCAGAAGCAAAACTGGTTCTGATTTGCAAGAAGCAGTATACCGATATGCTGAAGCCGGAGGGATTTTTGATTCCGGAAACCTACCAGAGATGGTACAATACCGATCCGCTGCATAAATTATTTGTCGGTGAAATTCTGGCAGCCTATGAAAGAACGGATGCCTGAGCCGACGATT
This sequence comes from uncultured Ruminococcus sp., assembly GCA_902464115.1. GTDB lineage: Bacteria > Bacillota > Clostridia > Oscillospirales > Ruminococcaceae > Ruminococcus_C. The sequence continues at coordinate 20,575 of CABQIF010000007.1, forward strand.
TGCAAAATCTGCAAGAAATGAGAATTTTCATCAGAAGAAACGCTGTGCCTGCTCTGTTGGAGTGGGGAACAGCGTTTTCTGTTTTTGTGGGCTTTATGCATGGGAAATGCATATATACAGAAAAACGCTCCAAAATATTCATTTAAAATGAATATTATCCAAAAAAGGGCGGTTAACAAAAATTTTTCATGCATATTTATACAGAAATGCTTGACATTTCCAAAAAAGCGTGTATAATAGAAAGCAGTGACAGCATAAGCCGCTGCTTTCCGGCGGATGGTTGCTGATGACAATTTTTGAAAACAAAAATGGAGGAGTTCCCTATGGCAAAGGAAATTAAAAAAGTCGTTCTGGCTTATTCGGGCGGACTGGATACATCCATCATTATTCCGTGGCTGAAAGAAAATTATAATAACTGCGAAGTCATTGCTGTTTCTGCTGACGTTGGACAGGGCACAGAACTGGACGGACTGGAAGAAAAGGCAATCAAGACCGGTGCTTCTAAGCTCATCGTTCTGGATCTGAAGGATGAATTCGTAAACGATTATGTATTCCCGACCGTACAGGCTGGTGCTGTTTATGAAAACCGGTATCTGCTGGGTACTTCTTTTGCAAGACCGATCATCGGCAAGCGGCTGGCTGAAATCGCACTCGAAGAAGGTGCAGATGCCATCTGCCACGGTGCAACCGGTAAGGGGAACGACCAGGTTCGGTTTGAACTGGCAATCAAGGCATATGCTCCGGATATGAAGATCATCGCTCCGTGGAGAGAATGGTCGATCAAGAGCCGTGATGAAGAAATCGACTATGCAGAAGCTCACAACATTCCGCTGAAGATCAACCGGGAAACCAACTACTCCAAGGATAAGAACCTGTGGCATCTGTCTCATGAAGGTCTGGATCTGGAAGACCCGGCAAATGAACCGCAGTATGAAAAGGAAGGCTTCCTCGAACTGGGCGTTTCTCCGATCGATGCTCCGGACAAGCCGACTTATGTAACCATTCACTTTGAAAAGGGTATCCCGACTGCCATCGACGGCAAGGAAATGGGCGGCGTTGAAATCGTTGAAACCTTGAACAAGCTGGGCGGCGAAAACGGCATTGGTCTGGCTGATCTCGTAGAAAACCGTCTGGTTGGTATGAAGTCCAGAGGCGTTTATGAAACACCGGGCGGCACAATTCTGTACCACGCACACGATGTTCTGGAAACCATCACACTGGACAAGGAAACTGCAAGAATCAAGCAGTATCTGAGCATCAAGTTCGCTGACATCGTATACAACGGTCAGTGGTATACACCGCTGCGGGAAGCTCTGACTGCATTTGTCAACGAAACCCAGAAGACAGTAACTGGTGATGTTAAGCTGAAGCTGTACAAGGGCAATATCATCAACGCTGGTGTTACTTCTCCGTACACTCTGTATGATGAAGAAGTTGCTACTTTCGATGCAGAAGATGTTTACAACCAGAAGGATGCAGAAGGCTTTATCAATCTGTTCGGTCTGCCGATTCATGTAAAGGCAAAGCTCGACCAGAAGCGTGGCAAGTAAGCAGCTGTATTTTTTAGGACGAATCAACAGAAAAGCCGGCTTCCATGCCGGCTTTTTTCGATGGTGCAGAGGAAAGAATCCTGCACCGATAGAAAGGACGTTATTGTATGGCTTTATGGGCAGGAAGATTTTCAAAGGAAATTGATGCAGGCGTAAACGCATTTAACTCATCCATTTCTTTTGATGCAAGAATGTACCGGCAGGATATTGAAGGCAGCATTGCACATGCAACCATGCTGGGCGACTGTGGCATTATCCCAAAGGAAGACAGTATCCAGATCATTCAGGGCTTGAAGGAAATTTTAGCTGATTTGGACAGCGGAAAGCTGGAATTTGACCCGAATGCAGAAGACATTCATATGTTTGTAGAAGCAGAACTGACAAAGCGGTATGGCGATGTCGGAAAGCGGCTGCATACTTCTCGTTCGAGAAATGACCAAGTTGCATTGGACTTGCGGCTGTATCTGCGGACAGAGATCGCAGAAATTCGGGCACTGGTGCGGAAACTCTGCAAAACACTGGTCAATGTTGCGGAACAGCATACCGAAACGGTCATGCCGGGTTATACCCACTTACAGCGTGCACAACCGGTAACGTTTGCACATCATCTGCTGGCATATGTGCAGATGCTGCTGCGGGATCTGGGCAGACTGGATGACACCGAAAAGCGAATGAATGTTTGTCCGCTGGGCAGTGGTGCTCTGGCAGGAACGACCTACCACATCAACCGGGAACAGACCGCAGAACTGCTGGGTTTTGATGCTCCGATGGCAAACAGCCTGGACGGCGTTTCTGACCGGGATTATTGTATTGAACTGGCGAATGCCATTTCGCTGATTATGATGCACCTTTCCCGGTTCTCCGAAGAAGTCATTCTGTGGTGCTCTTGGGAATTTAAGTTCATTGAATTGGACGATGCCTTTGCAACTGGCTCTTCCATCATGCCGCAGAAGAAAAATCCGGATATCACCGAACTGATTCGGGGGAAGACTGCTCGGGTTTACGGCGATTTGCAGACGCTGTTAATCATGATGAAGGGTACACCGCTGGCATATAACAAGGATATGCAGGAAGATAAAGAAGCCATTTTCGATGCAGTCGATACCGTGAAACTGTGTCTGGAAACCTTTATCCCGATGATTGCAACCATGACCGTTCGGAAAGATAATATGCGTGCAGCTGCTGCAAAGGGCTTTATCAATGCAACTGACTGTGCAGATTATCTGGTCAAGAAGGGCATGCCGTTCCGGGATGCCTATAAGATTTCAGGTACACTTGTTGCGAAGTGCATTCGGGAAAACCTGACCCTCGAAACCCTGCCGCTTGAAGCCTATCAGGAAATGACACCGCTGTTTACAGAGGATATTTATGATGCCATTAGCTTGGAAACTTGTGTTAAGGGCAGAGTTTCTCAGGGTGGCCCTTCCCCAAAGGCAGTTGCTGTTCAGCTGGAACAGGTGAAGAAGATTCTGGAAAGCTGGGAATAAATAAAAACTGCAATGAAAAATCGATTAAAATGGATTGTTCCGCTCTGCCTGCTCGCCGTGCTGGTGTTGGTGCTGGGAGAATGCTTGATTAGTCTGGTCTGGAATTTGGGCATGACAGCTTCTCGGGTCTGGCTGATTATTGTAATTTTAGCAACCTGTGCCGTGAGTGTTTGGCTGGGGCTGCGGAACGAAAAGGAATGAGAAAAGTATGGGCGTAAATGTATTTATTGATGGACAGGCTGGAACAACTGGTCTGCGAATTTTAGACCGGTTTGCAAACCGGAAGGATATTACTTTGCTGCAAATTGACCCGGAAAAGCGGAAAGACGCTGCAGAACGGAAACGGTTGATCAACAGCAGTGACTACACATTTTTGTGCCTGCCGGATGCAGCAGCCAGAGAAGCGGTTTCTCTGATTGAAAATCCAGAGGTACGGGTAATCGATGCATCCACTGCACACCGCATCAATCCGGACTGGGCATATGGCTTTCCGGAATTGTCCGCTGCACATCGGGAGAAGATCCGGACATCAAAACGAGTTGCCGTTCCGGGCTGCTATGCAAGTGGATTTAATGCGTTGGTTTATCCGATGGTGCAGCATGGCATCATTGGTGCAGATTATCCGGTACAGTGCTTCGCAGTTTCCGGATACAGCGGCGGCGGCAATAAGATGATTGCAGAAATTCAGTCGCCGGATTGTCCGGAAGAGTCAAAAAGCCCTCGGTTTTATGGGCTTGCAAACAATCATAAGCACCTGCCGGAAATGCAGAAGATTTCCGGACTGGCAAACAAGCCGATGTTTACCCCGATTGTAGACGATTTCTTCAATGGCATGGTCGTTTGCGTTTCCGTACAATCTGCAATTGCCGGACATTCTGTTACACCGGAAGCCGTTCACGCAATGTATGCAGAACACTATCAGGGACAGAATTTTGTCAAGGTGATGCCGCTGCTCACCAGCGAAGAAATGACACCATTCAAGCTGTCCTCGAACGATTTACGGGACACAAACCTGATGCAGATTTTTGTATTTGGCAGTGCTGACCAGGTATTGTTGTGTGCACGTCTGGACAACCTCGGAAAGGGTGCATCGGGTGCAGCGGTTCAGTGCCTGAATATTATGATGGGCATTGACGAAACCACTGGACTGCTCTGATGGCAACATGGGTTATTCATCTGCGGGTAGCGGATGCCCTGCGAAATCGTTGGCAGCCGCTGCAAACGCTGCCGGAACTGCCATTTGTCGTTGGAAATCTTGCACCAGATGGCGGCGTGGAGGTATCTCCGCATGTTTATGTGCCGGATTCTGCAATGACCCACTGGACACCGACCGGAAAGAAACGGGATATTGACGCAGAGGCATTTTGTCGGGCATACCTGCAAAATCCAGCATTAACGCCGGAGAAAACAGCATTTTATCGGGGCTATGAAGCCCATCTCCGGACGGATGTGGAATGGATTCGGCAGATTCTGAAGCCGTTGAAGCAGAAGTTGGGCATTGCCCATTTTACCGGAACGCCCTATGATGGACGGTTGCGGCAGAATTTGACGTATTTGGAGCAGACATTTTGCCGACAGGCAAAATCGTTTCCAGCGTGGGAATTGGCACAGCAGACAAAAGCATTTCCAAATGATGTTTTGCCCTACTATGCGGAAGATACGCTAACGCTGAAGTTGCAGGAACTGCGGGAACGATATGCAAAACCCGTTGCACCGCCGGAACAATATTTGGTTACGGCGGAACAGCTGGATGCGTTTGTCCGGCAGACGGTGGAACAGATTGTCAGCGTGTGGCAGAAAAAGGAAAATCAATCCTCCTGAAACAGGAGCGATCCAACAAGGAAAGAGGAACAAGCATGAAAGCATTTGAAGGCTATACCTATTTGGATGGCGGAATCTGTGCTGCAAAGGGATTTCAGGCAAGCGGTACTTATTGCGGCATCAAAAAGGCGATGGCTCCAGACAGCAACGAAGGAGAAATCGGCAAGGAAAAAAATGATATTGCATTGGTGGTTGCAGATACCCTCTGTAACACCGCTGCGGTTTATACACAGAATAAAGTAAAAGGTGCACCAATTCTAGTGATGAAGAAGCATCTGGCTGCAACGGGCGGAAAAGCACGGGCTTTGATTGCCAATTCCAAGAATGCCAACACCTGCAATGCAGACGGCGAGGAAAAGGCAGAGGCAATGTGCAAGCTGACCGCAGATGCACTGGGCATTGCACCGGAAGAAGTGATGGTGATGTCCACCGGTGTTATCGGGCAGATTTTGCCGTTAGAGCCGATTGAACAGGCAATTCCGGTATTGTGTGAAAAGCTCTCTCCGAATGGGAATCTGGAAGCAGCCACTGCAATTATGACCACGGATACTGTTTCTAAGGAAGTGGCAGTTTCCTTTACACTGGGCGGAAAAACTTGTCACCTCGGCGGTATGGCAAAGGGCAGCGGAATGATTCACCCGAATATGGCAACGACTTTGAATTGCATCACCACAGACGCTGCAATTTCTGCGGAACTGCTGCAAACGGCTCTGTCTGATGTGGTAAAAGTAACTTATAACTGTTTGTCTGTCGATGGCGACCAGTCCACCAATGATACTTGTATGGTGATGGCATCCGGTCTGGCTGGCAATGCAGAGATTACCGAACAGAATGCAGATTATGCCGTTTTCCGGCAGGCATTGTATATTGTCATGATGAACCTGACTCGAAAGCTTGCAAAGGATGGCGAAGGGGCTTCCAAGCTGTTGGAATGCACGGTATCCGGTGCAAAGGATTTGGATACGGCAATCATCATTGCAAAGAGCGTTATTTGTTCGCCACTGTTTAAGTGTGCGATGTTCGGAGCAGATGCCAACTGGGGCAGAGTGCTGTGTGCCGTTGGATATGCACCGGCAGAATTCGACATTCACGCTGTTTCTGTAACACTCGCATCTCGTGCCGGTTCGGTACTGGTCTGTGAACATGGAGCAGGCGTTGCATTCTCCGAAGAAGAAGCAAAGAAAATTTTGCTGGAGGATGAAATTCAGATTCTGGTTTCTGTCGGCGATGGTGCAGGCACTGCAACCGCATGGGGCTGCGACCTGACCTATGATTATGTAAAAATCAATGGGGACTATCGTTCATAAGCGAAAAGAGAAAGGGGACTTCCCAAATGGAGGAAAATTATAATAAGTTGCGTGCACAGGTACTGGTAGATGCTCTGCCGTATATTCAGAAGTACAACGATAAAATTGTAGTTGTCAAGTATGGCGGAAATGCAATGACCAACGAAAAACTGAAGCAGGCAGTCATGAGTGACATTGTTTTGCTGTCCCTCGTGGGGGTAAAAGTGGTGTTGGTACATGGCGGCGGCCCTGAAATTTCGGATATGCTGAACCGTCTGCACATTGAAAATAAGTTTATCGGCGGGCTGCGGTATACAGACAAAGATACTGTCGATGTGGTAAAGATGGTACTGGCTGGCAAGGTCAACAAGGAATTGGTGACTTTGCTGAGCCGGAATCATGGCAAGGCACTGGGGCTTTGTGGCATTGACGGCGATATGTTGCGTGCAGAACGCAAGTTCGGTGCAAATGGCGAAGATTTGGGTTATGTTGGCGATATTACCAGTGTCAATGAACAGCCGATTCTGGATGCACTTTCTAACGGCTACATTCCGGTTATTGCAACCGTTGCATCTGATGAGCTGGGACAGACTTATAACGTCAATGCAGATACCGCAGCTGCTCGGATTGCAGCACAGCTGCGTGCAGAAAACCTGATTCTGATGACAGATATTGCTGGATTGCTGCGGAATAAGGATGACCCGTCTACCTTGATTCCGAACGTGAATGTCAGTGAAGTACCGTTTTTGAAGCGGAAGGGCATTATCTCCGGCGGTATGATTCCGAAGATTGATTGCTGCGTAGAAGCCGTTCGAAGAGGGGTTAAGAAAACTGCCATCATTGACGGTAGAGTTCCGCATTCCATCTTGATTGAAACGCTTTCCAGCGAAGGCATCGGTACACAGTTCCGTTAAAAACGCCGCAGGCGAATTGCGGTCGAGCTGGCTCAGCTCGGCGAGGTGGATTGTTAAGGAGGGCAAGCTGCCCTCCTTAACGAAGGTTGCAAAAAGCAATATTGAAATCTAAGAGAAACAAGTAAATCGCAGTTCGCCATTCTAAAAACAAAAAACTTCCAGTAAGCTGTAATCTAAGAAAGACTGATAACTCAGTTGGAAGACGTAACCACTGGCGAACTGCGACAAAGGCAAACAGCGAAGCGTATTTGCCGAACCTGATTCAATCGGTTTTTCTAAGAGCATCCAACCTCAACATTTACACCCAGCAACAAAGAAACGAGGACACCATGAAACAACACTGCCCTTCTTGTGGAAAGAAATTTGATTATGAACAGCACGGTTGGATTTGTCCATTTTGCGGACAAGTCATTCTGGATAGTACAGAGCAGGCGGTTCACCAGCAGGAAACGGCATCACCGCCGCCCTTTGCCAAGAAACCATCATGCAAGCTGAAAAAATTGCCGGTGCTTTTCACCGTTGGATTGCTGCTGACGGTAAGCAGTTTCGGGTATCGGATTGGAAAGAATCTGATTGACCTGCGGCAAAAGCAGACTTCTGAACCGGTTTCCTATCCAGTGGAAACGATAGAAATGCAGCAGACCATTTCCATTGAATCCTATCAGCTTACCATTCAGCAGGCATATTTGTTTCCGCAAACGCTGATTACTGCACCAAGATCCGGTGAATATCTGGCAGTTTCCTATACGAGCAGCGGAAAAAATCCGGACAGCAGCATTCAGCGAATCGATGACGTTGCATGGGCAGCGTTAAAATTCGAACAGACAAACCAGTATATTACGCCGTTGTCGTTGAGCGATGTTACAGGCAGTGATGCAATCTGGAACGAATTGTCGGATATGGGTGTGGATTGGGAACTACATAACGGAACGGGAATTTTGTTGTTCCTGTTGCCGGAAGAAATGGATTTGGAACAGCTGAACCTTTGTATTTTCGCCGGAACAGAGAGCGAAGATTCCCATCGGTATGCACAGAACGCTGTAGCAGTACAGAAGGTTTATGAAATACCGCTGACGGTGACCCATACAGCAGATGCGGAAGGGATGGGTGTATGAGCATGCGAGTGAAAAAACATGTGTGTGTGCAGAAACACATCCCAAGTATCAAAAAACATCCGCTTGTGTGGCTGTGGGTGGTTCTATGCGGGTTGATTCTGTTGGAATCTCGGGTCTGTGATTGGACAGAACGACTGGCAGCAGAAAAATCATCGTTCGAGGGCAGCGGTTCTCTTCAGATCGAACAGGCAACGTTCGTTGCTGGGAATGCCGGAGAATCAGATTCTTTGTATGATTTGACGGTGACGCTGCATAACATCGGCGATACACTGGAAAAATACCTGCCGCAGATTTATGTGATGGAGAGCGAGCAGCCGGATAACAGCAAGATGCATTTTTCTTTGCAGCCGATTTCACTCTATGAGGAAATCAATGCTGCTGGCGTGAATAATTATGATATTGATCTTTGTATTCCGCCAGGGCAGACGGTAACGGTGTCCTATTTGGTGACAGCGTCGGATTATCAGGAAATACAAGCACTGCGAGATGACGGAAAAACAGTATTTGTTTCTCTTTCAAATCGGAAAGCAAAACAAAATATCTGTGTGCCGTTGCAGTGGATGGAAATAGAAACAGGAGAAAAAGGAGGAATTTGACATGACAACACAGGAAAAGCAAAATCAATATATCATGGGAACGTATGGACGGTTTCCAGTTGTATTGGAACAGGGCAAGCAGGAATCCTGTCAGGATGAAACCGGAAAGCAGTATATCGACTTCGGCAGCGGTATCGGAACGAATTCTTTAGGCTACTGCAACGAAGCATGGGTCAATGCTGTTTGCAAGCAGGCACAGACCTTGCAGCATACTTCCAACCTGTATTATACAAAAGCACAGGCAGATTTTGCAGAGGCACTCTGTAAGGCAACTGGATATCAGGACTTGTTTTTCTGCAACAGCGGTGCAGAAGCGAATGAATGTGCCATCAAGCTGGCAAGAAAATACAGCTTTGATAAATACGGAAAGGGTCGGCATAAGATTCTGACACTGGTCAATTCATTCCATGGCAGAACAATGGCAACGCTCTCCGCAACCGGACAGGACGTGTTCCACAACTATTTCTTCCCGTTCCTGGAAGGCTTTGATTATGTCGTTGCAAATGATATTGCCGATTTGGATGCAAAGATAGATGATACTGTTTGTGCAATTCTGATTGAATATGTACAGGGTGAAGGCGGTGTCATGGCACTGGAACAGGATTTTGTCGATGCCATTTATGACCGTTGTGCAAAGCGGGATATTCTGGTGATGACCGATGAAGTACAGACAGGCATGGGCAGAACCGGCACACTGCTGGCTGGCGAACAGTTCGGACATCATGCCGATGTCGTGACGCTGGCAAAGGGCATTGCTGGCGGTTTGCCGATGGGGGCTTGTCTGGCAAATGAAAAGTGTTCTGGTGTTCTGGATAAGTCTTCTCACGGTTCTACATTCGGCGGAAATCCGGTTTGCTGTGCAGGTGGACTGGCTGTTTTGCAGACACTGACCGCAGATGGTTTCCTTGCAAGCGTACAGGAAAAGGCTGTTTATCTGCGGGAAAAGCTGGCGAAGCTGCCACATGTACAGGCAATTACCGGTCTGGGATTGATGGTTGGTATTCAGCTGGATGCAGATAAAAAGGCGATTGATGTCGTAAATGCTGCATTGGAACAGGGTCTTTTGCTGCTGACAGCAAAAGACCGGGTACGGTTGCTGCCGCCACTGACGATTTCCAAGGATGAATTGGATCGTGGTGTTGCCATCTTAGCAGACGTATTGAGCAAGTAAGTTTTTAAAAGCAAAGAAGGAGCGTATGAAGTTATGAAACATTTATTGAAGATGCTCGACCTGAGCGGAGAAGAAATTCTGGAAATTCTGGATTTGGCTGACCAGCTGAAGTATGAACTGAAGCACAGCATTCCGCATCCGTATCTGAAAGGCAAGTCTATCGGTTTGATTTTCCAGAAGGCATCCACTCGGACACGGGTTTCTTTTGAAACAGGGATGTATCAGCTGGGCGGTCATGCACTATTCCTGTCTGCCAGCGATTTGCAGATTGGACGGGGGGAACCGGTACAGGATACCGCAAGAGTATTGTCCCGGTATCTGAATGGTATCATGATTCGGACATTTGAACAGAAAGAAGTCGAAGACTTGGCAGAATACGGCAGCATTCCGGTTATCAACGGACTGACCGATTTCAGCCATCCGTGCCAGGTACTCGCAGACCTGATGACCATTCGGGAACGCAAGAGCACATTTGACGGCTTGAAGATGTGCTTTATTGGGGACGGTAATAACATGGCAAATTCTCTGATTGTTGGCGGTTTGAAAGTGGGCATGGAAGTTTCGATTGCTTGCCCAGAGGGCTACCACCCAGACCCGCAGGTTCTGGAATTTGCAAAGGCATACGGCGACAAGTTCACATTGACAGATCAGCCGCTGGAAGCTGCAAAGGATGCAGACGTTGTGATTACAGACGTTTGGGCATCTATGGGACAGGAAGGCGAAGCAGAAAAGCGGAAGGTTGCGTTCAATGGCTATCAGATCAACGATGATGTAATGGCACAGGCTCATGCAGATGCAATGGTACTGCACTGCCTGCCGGCACATCGGGAAGAAGAAATCACCGAAAAGGTATTTGAAGCTCACGCTGATGAAATCTTTGAAGAAGCAGAAAACCGTCTGCACGCACAGAAAGCCGTTATGGTAAAGCTGATGAAGTAAGCGGATAGTCATAGAAATAGAATTACTGATAAAAAGCAGCCTCGGAGTGATTCCGAGGCTGCTTTTGTTGGTGGGAGAAATTAGTTTTCGATTTGTCGTTCAATCTCTTTTACAATGTCGCTCATAGAAACATTTAATGCAGTAGAGATGCGGTAGAGCGTTTCCAGTGTCGGTTTTCGTTCGCCTCGTTCAATGGCACTTAAATGTGTGCGTCCGATGTCAGCCAGACCGCTTAGAACTTCCTGAGAAACGCCTTTTTTCTTTCTGAATGCTGCAATGACTTGTCCGACAATTTTCGGGTTTAATGTGGCATGATACAAGCATATCCACCCCCTTTCTGCTTTTATGATAAACGGTTTTTAGAAAAAACATGAGCACATATGTTGACAAGTGAATACATATGTGTTATAATGAGAAAAAGAAAACAGGAGGCATGTTTTCTGAAAGGGAGAAAGGAGGAAATAAAAATGCGTCATTGTCAATATTGTGATGCTCTAAATCCAGATGATGCACTGCAATGCGGAAACTGTGGGAAATCGCTTCCGCCTGCCGGAAAAAATATTGTGAGTTCCAGCGATAAAATTCCGGAGAATGCAGGACTCAAGTTGCAAGTGCTTGCAAGAATTATTTTTGCAGTGATTCTGGTTTGCGGGGAAATTTTGGGATATTTGAACATCAAAGAAGGAGAAATTGCAATTGGTGTTGCTTATGTGCTCATTTCACCGCTGCTTGCTTATTTGAATATGATTGTCTTGCATGCGTTCGGGGAATTGTGCGAAAATGTATGTGCTGCTCGTTATTATCTGTATCAACTGAATAAGAAGTAAGAGAAAAAATAGATTTCTCGAAACAGTCACGTTGGTGTAAAAGCAAACGTGGCTGTTTTTGTTTGCCA
>CABQIF010000008.1 GCA_902464115.1 uncultured Ruminococcus sp.
CATCTCGAACATCCACTTTGCAGGAACTCAAACCCGTTCCAGCAAAAAAATCATTTTCAAAATCGTGAAATGCATTCAGCAAATCAAAATGCTTCTTTTCAAATGGTGTCATGGTATACATAAAAATTCCTCCTTCAAGATGTGTTGATGGAATCAACGGCTGTCGCAGCTGGTTACAGCTGCGAACAGACGAAACAATTCTTTATTTGACTTCCAGCCGCTTGCTGGTCGGGGTTTCCGGCTGCTGTTTCGGCAGGGTTACATACAGAATGCCGTTCTTGTATTCGGCATCCAACTTTTCCGCATCAATGCCAGTCAAGTCGAAACTTCTCTGGTAAGACACTTCAGAGCGTTCCTTGCGGATGTACTTCTTCTTGTCGTCCTTGTCCTCAGAATCGGTGTGATGTTCTGCGGACAGTTTCAGGCAATCGCCTTGCACATCAAGGTGAATGTCTTCTTTCTCGAATCCTGGCAACTCGGCTTCCATCACGAACTTGTCGCCCTCATCTCGAACGTCAACCTTGCAGGTGCTCCAGCCAGTTCCAGCGAAAAAGTCGTTTTCAAAATCATGAAATGCATTCAGCAAATCAAAATGCTTCTTTTCAAACGGTGTCATGGTATACATAAAAATGCCTCCTTAGAAAAGCAGATCGCTCTGCGTTCAAATTCATGTGATTTTCGGATTCGTTCTTGCGAATCTTACTAACATTTCCGATACCTTCTCATGGGGCTCATTCCTTTCTTTCATTGTCTATAGGATACTGCCGCTATATGAAAACTGTGTCACGCAATTGTGAAAACTAGATGAAATTTAGCACTCAACGGAAAAGAGTGCTAACAAGTACAAACAGAGAGCGCTAATATCGAAACTGCCTGCATTCCAAGGTACAGAAACAGAAAAACAGCGTTTTCCCCGAAGAGAAAACGCTGTTGGATGCAAGTAATTTTAAATGAATGTTGTGGATTAGAAATCTCTGAACATCAAGAATTTCAGACGGGACAGGTCAATGACATTGACAACACCATCTTCGTTGACATCTGCGGCTTTTGCCTGTTCAGCGGTCAGAGTTTCCTTGCGAATCAGATACTTTTGCAGCAGAACAACGTCCTGTACATTCAATGTTCCATCCAGATTCACATCGCCCAATAAGAAGGCAGGTTCTGTTATAGTCGTGGTTGTGGTTGTCGTTTCAGCTGGTGTTGTGTCAGTTGTGATTTCAGTTGTAGTAGTGGTTGTAACCTTTGGTTCTACATTGTCCACGATGGAATAATATGCCGGCTTTGCCTGGAAGTTTTCATCGAACAGCAGCGGAACTCTGCTTGCACGCCAGCTCTGATCGTCGGTAACGCCCCAGATAACAACAGCAGAAATGCTGTCTGCATAGTCGGTGTAGATGTCGAAGATGTCGCTGTACATCTGAGCCTGCTTTTCCAGACCTGCTTCAGAGGTATCGGAAGTGGTAATATCCAATTCGGTTACCTGAATATCCAGACCAGTGGAAGCGAACTTGTCGATTGCCTTGCGATAAGTGGAAGCGGTTGGGAAACCAACATCCAAGTGGGACTGCATGCCGATACCATCGATCAAGCCTTTTTCTTTCAGTTCCATTGCCATGTTGTAGATAGCAGTGGTTTTGCCTGGCATATATTCGTTGAAATCGTTATAGTAGAGTTTGCAGTTCTTCGGAGCATATTTTCTTGCATACTGGAACGCATATTCAATGAAGGAGTTGTCGCCGAAAATCCGAACCCATGCAGAACTGTTGGAATCTTCAGACTTGCTAGAGCCAGCCTTTCGAGGAGTTCCATCATCCAGCCATGCTTCGTTGACAACGTCCCAGGCATAGAAGTCAACATCCGGATACTGAGTTGCCAGACCTTCCATCACGTTCTTGATGTAGTTTTCCATTCTCTTGAGCATGGTGTCCTTGTCGACCCAGTCGCCGTCATCTGAGAAGTTTTCCTTGAAGAACCAGTCTGGTGTCTGGCTGTGCCATACGAGGGTATGACCACGAACCGGAATGTGATTTTCGCCGCAGTATTTCAGCAGGGAATCTGCCTGTGCGAAGTTGACTTGTGGATTTGTATTGTCACCGCTTGCCTGTGAAGCAGCCTGATCCAGCACATAATCCGGTTTCAGTTCGTTGCCGAATGTAATGCTTTCATTGAAGTGCTTTTCTACCAGATCCATGAAAGACGGAGAAGCCAGGTTGGAAGCCATAATGGCAGTACCGATTTTGAAATAGCCGTTGTAAACATCCTTGATGGATGCGATGTCATTCTGAATTGGAATGATCGGAGCTTCTGCAAGGGTGAAGTCGTCGATGTACAAGTTGGATGCATCGTTGCATTCAAAGTAAACATAGACCTTGGAAACTTCGCTGGTGAAGCTGAACTTGACATTGGAAAATTCAACCCAGTCGCCGTTGGAAGTACCGCTTGCCAGATTGCTGTAATGCCGTTCGCCGGCAGCGTCAGTGTATTCCATGCTGAGGTTGATGTTGTTGTACCATTCTGCTTTTGCATACGCACTGACGGTGTATTCTTTGTTTGGTTCACAAACGTCATCCAACAAGAATTGCGGGCCATGCCAGCCCTTGGCACGGTCGGATACCATCATGGAAGAAGAGCCGCTGTGTGCCTGACTGGTGGTGTAGGAAATGGATTCCACACCGCCTCTTCCGGTAAACGGCAGAGCAGCACTGCTGTCTTCAAAATCAGAACTGTAGATGACCGCACCGGTTTCCGTGTCGGCTGCGGTCACGGTTGCAAAGGGGATGGATGTGCTGAGCAGCACAGCACCCAGCAGCCCCGCAAGAAGCTTTTTGCCTGTGTGTTGTTTCATAAATGTAAACCTCCCTAAATAAAACAAGAACGTTTCTTGATAGAAAGCAAAGTGATGTTGCTTTCTAAAAAAACCAGATGGGTTTAGTATACCATATTTTTTCCGAAATGTAAATGCTTTGGGTGTGGAAAGTTTTCGTTTTTGTTGAAATTTACTACAACACAGATAAAAAATATAGCAAGTTGTACAAATGTAGAAACGGAGTCACGCTTTTGAAAAACGGGGCATATGTTGCAGTAAGGGGCGGTCTGGAGGAAAGCAGTGCCGTTCCCAAACGATGGAAAAAGTGAGGGGTTATTGATGCAATGGAATCATCAGGGAATGGAATTGGAGTTCCAGCCAGAAATGGCGTGGGATCACTTCCATTTATTTGAGGACACACCGCAGCCGCCGGAACAGACTGGCATGCGGACACCACTGCCGGAGGAAACGCCGATCGGTATGGCATATGTGCCTTATCAGCAGTGGGATACGATTTTTTCAGCAGAGGAAGGATTTCCGAAGGGAACGATTTTCCCGCAGCTGTACAAACCATTTTGTCCGGGAGGTGAACGGCATGCGTGAACAGGAATTGCTGTTGCGGAGTCTACAGCAGTGTGACTTTATGTTGTACGAGTTGCAGTTGTATCTGGATACGCATCCGAACTGCAAACGGGCAATGGAGCAGTACCGGAAACATCTGGAGATGAAGCGGAAAGCCGAAAAGATGTATGTGGAAAAGTATGGCCCGATTCGTCCGAGCCAGTCCAACACAACAGAGCGTTGGAACTGGGTGGATGCACCGTGGCCGTGGGAAAAGGAGGCGAACGGCGATGTGGACGTATGAGAAGAAACTGCAATATCCGGTAAACATTAAAACGCCAAATCCTCGGCTTGCAAAGTTTATTATTTCCCAGCTGGGCGGGCCAGACGGAGAACTTGCCGCTTCGCTGCGGTATATGCACCAGCGATATGGCATGAAAAACAATCAGGTCAAGGGGATTTTGACCGACATTGCAACGGAAGAACTGGCACATGTGGAAATGGTATCGGCGATTTTATATCAGCTGACCCGTGACATGACACCGGAACAGATTTTGCAGGACGGTTATGCAGAATATTTTGTCGACCATACCGCCGGTATTTATCCGCAGGGGGCATCTGGTATGCCGTTTACGGCTGCTTATTTCCAGTCAAAGGGTGATCCGATCACCGACCTGACGGAAGACCTTGCAGCGGAACAAAAGGCACGCAGCACCTATGAAAATATTTTACGTCTGTGTGATGACCCAGACGTTCGAGAGCCAATTAAATTTCTCCGGCAGCGGGAAATCGTGCATTTCCAGCGGTTCGGGGAGGCAATGCGAATGGTACAGGATGAGTTGAATGCGAAGAACTTTTATTGCTGTAATCCGGCATTTGACAAAGGCTGTGGAAAGCAGCAGAAGCGTTCTGGAAAATAACACGCTGCAAAATAGAACTGCCCGATGCACCCTCTCGTGCACGGGCAGTTCTGTTTGTCTTGTCTTGTAAAAATTTATTCGCCGTAGTAAGAGAACAGCTGACACGGAATCATACCATTGTAGAGCTTTCTCCGTTTGGTTGCTGGTTTGCCAAAGAAGGATTCAAAGTTGGTATCTGGCGAGATTACATAGCAGGGATACTGTTTGTTTGCCGGAAAGACACCGCCCATGATCTGATAGAGCGATTCCGCAGCCTGTACATCTAAAAGCCGTTCGCCGTATGGCGGATTACAAATAATGATCTGCTCCGGAACGGCTGTAAAGTCTGCAATGTCCTGCTGCATTACATGAATCCGCGTTTTTACGCCAGCTTTGCGAATATTTTCTTCAGAAAGCCGGATGGCTTCCGGGTCGCAATCGAACCCATATGCTTCAAAGGTGGTATCTCGCCGAATGGCGGCAATTGCTTCTGCACGAGCATTTGTCCAGATAGATGCCGGAATACAATCCCAGCGTTCCGCTGCAAAGTGGCGGTGCAAGCCTGGGGCAATGTGCATGGCTTTGAATGCTGCCTCAATCAGCAGCGTACCACTTCCACAGAACGGGTCACAGACGACACTATTTTGCTTGACCCGTGCCAAGTCGACAATGCCAGCGGCAAGGGTTTCCTTGATGGGGGCAGCGTTGGCGTTTCTCCGATAACCTCGCTTATGCAGCCCAACACCGGAGCTGTCTAAATAGATAGTTGCGATATTTTTGCGGATGGAAAACTGAATCTGATGTACTGCACCGCTTTCCGAAAACCAGCTGGTCTGGTATTTCTGCCGCAACCGTTCTACAGCTGCCTTTTTCAAGATGGACTGGCAGTCCGGAACGCTGTGCAGTTTGGAATCCAGTGCATGTCCTTTGACTGGGAATGCATCATCTTTTCCGATCCACTCTTCGAGCGGCAGCTTTTTCATGCCTTGAAAGAGTTCCTCGAAGTTATAAGCCGGAAAACTGCCGAGTTGAACGAGAACCCGTTCCGCAGTGGAAAGACAGAGGTTTGCCATTGCCAAAAGGTGATAATCGCCCCGAAATAAGATTCTGCCGTCCTGTACTTGAATCTGTTCTGCTCCCAGCTTTTTCAGTTCAAAGTGAAGCGTATGCTCCAGACCGAAATGACACGGGCAGCACATCCAAAATGTATGTTGCATGGTAGTATTCCTTTCTGTTTTAAGAAGATGATTTTTGAAAAAAGAAGCACATCATTTTAAGTTGCTGTGCTTCTTTTTTGGGTTGTACGAATTCGATTTTATTCGGAGGACTCTCCGCCGGAATCACCGCCGGAAGCATCTCCACTGCTGTCACCGCCAGAATCGCCGCCGCCGGAATCACCGCCGCTGCTCTGACTGGTATCGCCGCCGGAGCTGTTGGAATTTTCATGTCCGCCATTGCCCTGACTGCTATGGTCGGTGTTGCTGAAGCTTTCAGAACTTTCATCACTGCTGCTATTGGTGGTGTGGCTGTTGGATGGTGTCGTAACCGCTGGAGCAGTGTAGTGGTTGCCGTCACAAACAGGAGCGTTTGTGGATTTCCAGTAGCCAACACCCAGTTTCTTGCAGTTTGGCCCTGCAATTTTACCGGTCTTTGCACACACATAGCCTTCTATCACATCATCATTGCTCGGATAGCTTGCACCGGTATCCAATTTATCAGCGTATTCGCCAATGATGTTATACCAGATCTGGTCGGATTCGAGGGATTCCGGCAGGGATTGCCGTTCGGTGTATCCGATCCAGACACCGCTGACGAAATCTTCGGTCATGCCGACAAAGGTCAAGTCATACCAGTTTTCGGTTGTCCCTGTTTTTCCGGCAACATGTTTATTCTGTAACTTTGCCTTGTCGCCCGTGCCGTTTTCAACGACATTTTGCAGTAGTTTGTTCATGACGTAGGCAGTTTCGCTGCTGACAGCCTTTCTCGGGCTGCCATCATTTTCATAGATGAGGGTATCTTCACCCTGTTTTACCCATTTAATGATGTGCGGTTCAAAATGTGTTCCGCCGTTTCCGTATGGAATATAGCTGGAAACCAGATTTTCCAAGGTAACGCCATAAGTCAACGCACCCAGTGAAAGCGGTGCAAGGTCGTTATCGCTCTCGTTGTCAGTAGAGATGTTGTCCAGCTTCAAGCCCATTTTTTCGGTTGCAAAATCAAAGACCGCCTGCGTGCCGAGGTCATCGCAGATTTTTGCTGGAACGGTATTCAAAGACTTTGCAAGGGCATCGTATGCAAATACAGAACTGTGCGAGTAGGAGTTGCTGTAGTTTGCCGGCCAGTCTTCGCCGTCCACTTGTTTCAGCGGTTCATCCGTGAACGTAGAGCCCCAGTGAATCTTGTCGTTTTCGAGTGCTAAACCATAGGTGGTCAGCGGCTTGATGGTAGAACCCGGCTGACGGGGTTCCATCGTAGCATAGTTCCAGCAGAGGGATTCTGTTTTTTCTCCGATACTGCCGACAATTGCCTTGATATTACCTTCGTAGTCCATGGCAACAAATGCAGATTCCGGATAGAGAATTTCGTCTGTAGAATAGTCGCCATCTCCGTTCTGGTCGAGATAAAGGGCAACATCCTCTTTGTTTCCAACGAGGTTGTCCAAATCCTTGTACTTGTCTTCAACATAGGATTGCATATCCAGATCGACAGTCGTTGCAATCTGATAGCCGCCGGCATTGATGCGGGCGATGGCTTCGTTGGAGGTGAGGTTGTACGTCTTTTCGAGGTAGTCGGCAAATTCATAGATCGCTGTATCAACGACCCAGGAGGTTGCCTCTGCACTCAAATACTTGTTGTCTTCTTCCGGATGGGTTTCCTGATACTGGTCGGAGTCTGTGAAAATCAGTTCTTCGTTCAAGGCTGCCTGATATTCATCATAGGTAATCGAGCCGTTGTCATACATCTGACGCAGAACATATTTCTGACGGGTTTTGTTGTCTTCTTTGCCCGTGTTGATAAATTCGCCAGTGGTTTCATCTTCATAGCCAGCGAACGGGTTCAAGGTGTTCGGGCTTTTTGGGATGGCAGCGAGGGAAGCTGCTTCTGCAATATCCAGTTCGCTGACATCTTTTCCGAAATATTTCTGTGAAGCAAGCTGAACGCCATTGATTGGGCCGCCGAAACCGATATAATTCAGGTAGTTTTCCAGAATTTCATCTTTGCTGTAATTCTGTTCCAGTTCCATTGCACGGAAAATTTCACGAATTTTTCGGGCTGGAGATTGGACATCATCACCCGTAATATTTTTAACCAGCTGCTGGGTGATGGTCGAACCGCCGACATCGGTATTATAGATGTGAATGAACATATTCACGAAAGCGTAGAAGGTTCTTCGATAATCGACACCATCGTGCGTGTAAAAGCGTTCGTCTTCGGCAGATACAAACGCATCCTTGACGTGCTGTGGAATCTGGTCGATGGTAACAGGGATTCGTTCGGTATGGTTGTTGACCTTATAGAGGCAGACCAGTTCGCCGTTGGAATCGTTTGCATAGACGTAGGTATTGTTTTTCATTTCCAGTTCTTCGATGGTAACATCGGAAACTTCATCCCGGAAACTCATAACATAGACCGTCATGCCCGTTGCCACGATGGTTCCGGTGATGATACAGATCAAAAACAGGGAAACCAGTGTGGTACAGAGAATTGAGAACGCTTTTCGGAGCTTTGGAAACCGTTTTGGTTTTTCTGCCTGAAGGGCATCGTTATAATACGGATATTCCGGCGTTCCTGTCGGGGGCTTATTGCAGAGAGCCGCATCTGCCTCGCTCTCATAGATGACCCGTTCTCTGGGATCGGGTGGCGGCGGTGTTGGCGGAACGGGTTTCTTTGCCGGCAGGTTTGCAGTTGCTGTTCTGGCTGCTGGTTTTGCAGGCGGCTTAGAAACAAGTCGCTTTGCAGGCGGACTTGCCGTCTTTTTGGGTGTGGTTGGTTTTTTGTCAGCAGGTTTTCGGTTCTGCGTGCCAGCTGTTCTGGCAGCAGTCGGCTTTTTTGCCGATGGCTTTCCGTGCGGTGCAGCCACCGGGCGGCTGCCGGATGACCGTTTTGGTGCAGTTCCTCCGGCACGGGGATTTCCGGCTTTTGCCGCAGCCGGACGGTGTTTCGGGTTGCGGGATGATTCCTGATCCATTGCTGTGCATCCTTTCTGTTGATGATGAAAAAATCAGACTTTTGGGAGCGGTGACCAAAATAGGATTTTTTGGAATTTTCAGCCGCTCAGTGGTCGAAAAACGGGCAATATTTCTTTTATTATACCACAAAGCCGGTCGGATGTTAAGTGGTTTCTGAAAAAAGTGAGAAAAATATACAACCTGTATAAATTTTTCTTTTTTGGGAATTCTGTTTCTGGTACTTATCCGAAAAATCAGACGGGAAACCGAACAGGAGGGAAGCCATATGACAACAAGATATCGGGCTGTTTCCATCGTATTGATGAGCATTTTGATTGCAGCAGTGATCGTGCTGTGTGCGTTGTCGCAGTCGATTCAGAACAAACGGACGGCGGCAAAGGCAGAAGAATCTTCGACGCTGCCGCAAGTGGATTATGTGCTGGGGGAATATGAGGGGTATCTGGCAGTCTTTCGGGGCGAACAGCAAAAGCCGTATCAGGTGTTGCAAATGCCGGTGCAGCTGCTGCCGGAGGAAGACCAGGGAGCAATCGAAGCCGGCATTCACGTCCAGACCGAACAGGAATTGCGGCGGCTGCTGGAGGATTTCGCATCATAACTGAAAGCGGCAGCACCCGCAAGGAATGCTGCCGCTTTTGTGTATATTATATTGCTTGTTTCAGGGGGGTGCTGCCGGAAATTACCGGAAATAAGCAACACCGCTCTGGAAGATCTTCTGATCCTTTTCACCCGGAACATTGCGATAGAGGTTTGTACCGATTCGTTCGCTGTGTCCCATCTTACCAAAGACTCTGCCGTCCGGAGAGGTAATGCCTTCGATTGCCATCATGGAAGTGTTCGGGTTGTAGTGAATATCCATGGTCGGGTTGCCATCCAAATCGACATACTGGGTTGCAATTTGTCCGTTTTCTGCCAGCTGTTCAATGAGTGCCGGCGGAGCAACGAACCGACCTTCGCCGTGAGAAATTGCAACGGTGTGCAGGTCGCCCACTTCGCAGCCATACAGCCACGGGGACTTGGTGGAAGCCACTCTGGTTGTTACCAGCATAGACTGGTGACGAGCAATTGTATTGAAGGTCAGTGTCGGAGCATCCTGTTCCATTTCGACAATCTTACCGAACGGAACAAGTCCCAGCTTGATGAGTGCCTGGAAGCCATTGCAGATACCCAGCATCAAGCCGTCCCGATTCTGGAGCAGGTTGTGAACCGCATCCATGATCTTCGGGTTGCGGAAAAATGCTGTAATGAACTTACCGCTGCCTTCCGGTTCGTCACCGCCGCTGAATCCGCCCGGAATCATAATGATCTGGGCATTCTTAATGCGGTCGGTAAAGGCTTCAACAGATTCTGTAATTGCAGAAGCAGACAGGTTGCGGATGACAAAGACTTCTGCTCTTGCACCAGCCCGTTCAAAGATTCTAGCGGTATCATATTCGCAGTTTGTGCCTGGGAATACTGGAATCAGAACGTTCGGACGAGCGGTCTTAATGGTCGAGAACTGGTGAACCGGATTGTTATAGCTGTAAACCGGCGGTTTTTCTGTCGTGGTCTTGATTCTGCACGGGAAAACAGGTTCAAGCTTCTTTTCCCAGATTTGCAGGAGCTGCGGCAGCTGCATGGTGTAATTCGGGCAAACAATGGTCTGTTCATTGGTGGTTGTACCGATGACGGTTTCATCTGCCTTTGCATCGCCGTTCAATTCAATGACAAATGCACCGCAGCACGGCTGGAACAGTTCTTCTGGTGTCAGCTGCTTGGTGAAGCGGAAACCGATGAAGTTACCAAAGCACATCTTTGCAATGCCTTCTGCAACACCGCCGAAGTCCACTGCCCAGATAGCAGCTGCACGGTTGTCCCGGATGATGGCTTCTACCTGGTCGAAGCAAGCACGAATGCTGTCGAAGTCCGGCAGACCGTTTTCCAGATAAGTTGGCTTGACAAGGATGACCTTGCTGTCTGTGTTCTTGAATTCTGTGGAAACAACATGGTCAGCCTTTGCAGTGGAAACAGCGAAGGAAACGAGTGTCGGCGGAACGTCGATCTGTTCAAAGGTACCAGACATGGAGTCCTTACCGCCGATTGCACCGCAGGAGAGTTCCAACTGTGCCTGGAACGCACCGAGCAGGGCTGCCATTGGCTTGCCCCAGCGTTCCGGATTGTTCTGTGTCCGTTCAAAGTATTCCTGGAAGGTCAGCCAGCAGTGATGCCAGCTACCGCCTGCTGCAACGATTTTTGCAACGGATTCTACAACGGCACACATTGCACCGTGATACGGGCTGCGTTCACTGATCAGCGGATTATAACCCCATCCCATGAGCGAGCAGGTGTTTGTTTCGCCACGGAGAACCGGAATCTTTGCTGCCATTGCCTGGGATGGTGTCAGCTGATAAGCACCGCCGAACGGCATCAGAACCGTTCCTGCACCGATGGTGGAGTCGAACATTTCCACCAGACCCTTTTGCGAGCAAACATTCAGGTTGGAGAGCAGTTCCTTCCAGCTTTCTGCACAGTCTGGCATTGCTGCCGGAGCGTCTGCCTTTGGAGCAGGGATGACAACATCGGTATATTTTGCAGCACCGTTTGAGTTCAGGAATTCCCGACTCAGGTTGACAATGTTCTTGCCGTTCCAGTGCATTTTCAGTCTTGGTTCAGCCTTTACTTCTGCAACGATGGTTGCTTCGAGGTTTTCCTTGCAAGCAGCCTGTAAGAATTTTTCAGCGTCTTCCTTGGCAACAACAACTGCCATTCGTTCCTGCGATTCACTGATGGCAATTTCTGTGCCGTCCAGACCGTCGTACTTCTTCGGCACAGCGTTCAGGTCGATTTCCAGACCGTCTGTCAGTTCGCCGATGGCAACGGAAACGCCGCCTGCACCGAAGTCGTTGCAGCGTTTGATCATCTGGGTGACATACGGGTCACGGAACAACCGCTGCAATTTCCGTTCTTCCGGAGCGTTCCCCTTTTGTACTTCTGCACCACAGGATTCCAAAGATTCAATGGTATGGGACTTGGAAGAACCAGTTGCACCGCCGCAGCCGTCCCGTCCAGTCTTACCGCCCAGCAGGATGACAACATCGCCCGGAATTGGAGCTTCTCTGCGAATGTTGCTTGCCGGAGCTGCACCGAGTACCGCACCGATTTCCATTCTCTTTGCCATATAGCCCGGATGGTATACTTCAGAAACGTGTCCGGTTGCAAGACCAATCTGGTTACCATAAGAACTGTAACCGCTTGCAGCACCGATGGTGATTTTCCGCTGCGGCAGCTTGCCGGCAATGGTATCTTCTACCGGAACAAGCGGATTTGCTGCACCGGTTACACGCATAGCCTGATAAACATAGGAACGGCCAGACAGCGGGTCACGGATTGCACCGCCGAGGCAGGTTGCAGCACCACCGAACGGTTCAATTTCCGTCGGGTGGTTGTGGGTTTCGTTCTTGAACATCAGAATCCAGTCTTCTTCTCTGCCTGCAACGTCTACCTTGATTTTCACAGAACAAGCATTGATTTCTTCGCTTTCGTCCAAATCGTTCAGCTTGCCGTCTGCCTTGAGCTTCTTCACTGCCAGTGTTGCCATATCCATGAGGGTAATCGGCTTGGCATCTCTGCCCAGTTCGTGGCGGATGTTCAGGTAAGCGTCATAGGTTTTCTGAATATAAGGAGCACCGATTTCAACCTGTTCAATATTGGTGGAGAATGTGGTGTGACGGCAGTGGTCAGACCAGTAAGTGTCAATCATCCGGATTTCCGTGATGGTTGGGTCACGGTGTTCGGTATTCTTGAAATAATCCTGACAGAATTGGATGTCATCCAAATCCATTGCCAGACCGTATTCCCGAATGAATGCATCCAACTGTTCCTTGGTGCGGTCACAGAACCCGTGCAGGGTCTTGACTTCGGTCGGAATTTCATAGTTGGAATCGAGCGTTTCCGGCTTGTCGAGGGAAGCCTTCCGGCGTTCTACCGGGTTAATCAAATAAGACTGAATCTGCTGAAATTCTGCATCGGTCATATTGCCGCTGATGATATAAATCTGAGCGGTGCGAACCCGACAGCGTTCGCCTTGCAGCAGAATCTGAATACACTGTTCACAGCTGTCTGCCCGCTGGTCAAACTGTCCCGGCAGGTATTCGGCAGCAAACATTCTCTGATTGCCGGTACATTCCGGAAGGGTGTCATAGGTGACATCGACCGCTGGTTCAGAAAAAACAGTCGGGATGGCTTTTTGAAATGCCTCTTCGGTCAGGTGGTCGGCATCATAGCGGTTCAGAATCCGAACCCCCGTAACACTCAGCCGAAGAGCAGTTTGCAGGTCGTTCAGCACAGACTGTGCTTCTACCGCAAATTCCGGCTTTTTTTCCACATAAATTCGATAAACAGACATACGATTACTCCTTTTGTGATGAATTTGCATTGTCTTTCGGCACGATGTGACCGAAACAGCAAGCAGAATCGCTTTCTTCTATTCTAACATAAAAAATAGATTTACGCAAACTTTTTTTCTCATTTTCCGCAGGAATTTTTACAGGGGTGAAATCCGGCGTGTGCCCATTGTGAAATGCAGCGTCCCGTTCCCGTTCAAACAGCACGGGTAGCGTCAGTCCAATGCGGCTGGAGAGAAAGGCAGTTCGGGCAGTTTCTGCCAGCTGCTGCATGGCAACCATGCGAGTATGTTTCACAGAATCCGAGATTTGGTCGGTGCGTTTGGCAGCTGGTGTTCCGGTACGGGGCGAATAGCGGAATACATGAATTTTTGCGAATTGTATGGATTCTGCAAATGCCAGTGATTCCGCAAAGTCAGCATCGGTTTCCCCTGGAAAGCCAACCATAATATCTGTCGTAATGGCACAGACTGGAAACCGGCTGCGAATGGCTGTACAGAGGGCAGCGTATTCCTGTGTGGTATAACGACGGTGCATCTCTTTCAAGGTGCGGTCGCAGCCACTCTGCAAGGAGAGATGAAATTGCGGACAGAATGCCGGAAGGGCAGCGAGTGCATCCAATAAATCTGCTGTCATGCGTTCCGGCTCTAACGAACCCAGTCGCACTCGTTGAATGCCCGATGTTTGACAGCAGAGCGAAACGGCATCGAGCAGCGAACCGCCCCATTCTTTCCCGTAAAAGGCGAGGTTAATGCCGCAGAGCACGATTTCTGTATAGCCCTCTGCTGCAAATTGAGAAACTTCCTGTTGCAGGACATCCAGCGGCATGGAGCGGCAGCGACCTCTTGCATAGGGAATGATGCAGTAGCTGCAAAAGCAGTTACAGCCGTCTTGAATCTTTAAAAAGGCACGGGTGCGGTCAGCTGGCAGGTGATGGGGCAGACAGGCGAATGCCTCTGTTCCGGTATATGCTGGGATGTGCTGCATCGGGGCACGGTTTCCCATGAGAAATTGCTGTACCAGCTGTGGCAGGCGGTCACGGTCTTGTGTGCCGATGACAAGGTCTGCTTCCGGCAGGGCAGCAGCCTCTTCCGGAAATGCCTGTGCAAAACAGCCAGTCAACACCATAACGGCATCCGGATTTCCGGCACGCAGACGGCGGAGTGCAGTATGCATGCGGCTGTCGCCGGAGGCGGTGACGGTGCAGGTGTTTAATATGATCACATCAGCCTGTTCGGGCTGAGTGGTGATGGTGTATCCGGCAGCCTGAAAGATTGCCTCCATTCCGGCAGTTTCGCAGCTGTTGACTTTACAGCCAAAGGTAAAAAAATAACAATTCAATCGAAAAAATCCTCCTTTGGAAATACGTGCAGACGGGTGGAAAATCCATAGAAATCTGGGAAATTTCGGGGGGATTGTGAACGGTATTTTTGTGGATTGTCACAGAAATTCCACATAGTTTAGTGGGTGTGAATAAAAAAAAGGAGACGCATTCCGCACCTATTATACTATAATCACGAAAATAAAGCAACCGTCTTGACAAAAAAAAAAAAATGTAGTATACTATGCTTAACAGAACGGAAAGCGACAGTTCCATCGCAAGCTGTTGATTCGTTCTGGACAGCAACCCACAAAAAAATGATTTGGGGCGAAGGAGGTATGCATCATGTATGAAACAACGATTTCTCTGCAGGCAATCAATGATGTAAAGGATTTTGTAAACACCGTAATGCTGTTTAATTACGACATCGATTTGGTGTCTGGTCGGTATGCAGTTGATGCAAAGTCTATCATGGGTATTTTCAGTCTGGACTTGTCAAAGCCGATCAAGCTGCAGGCACACACTGAAGATCCGGAAGCATTGATTAAGGCAATCGACAAGTTTATTGTAAAGTAAGTTGTCATTCAAAGATTGAGTAGAATAGTAAGAGGGAGAAGAGCGGCAAGCAATTGCCGCTCTTTTTCTGTCCGATGTCTGTTTTCTCTGATTTTCGCATAAGATAGCACAAGAATCTATTTGACGGGAACAGGGAGAGGAGAACGTGCGATGCGAAAAATCATTGCCGGATGGCTGGCAGGCATCTGGCTGTGTCTGTTGTTGGTGCGGCTGCCAGTGCAGGCGGCAAATCTTGCAGAACCCATTCAGGCACAGGCGTATGTATTGATGGAACAGGAGAGCGGAACAGTGCTGGCGGAAGAGCAGGCAGATGTTCCATTGCCGATGGGTATGATGGCAAAGCTGATGACGGTTTTGTTAGCGGCGGAACAGCTGGAATCGGGTGCATGGACGCTGGAAACGGTGCTGACAGCCTCGGACGTGGTGAACACCTGCGAGGGGGCAACAGTCTGGTTGACAGCTGGGGAAACCATGACGGTTGCCGACCTGTTGAAAGCGGTGATTATTGGAAACGCCAACGATGCCGCAGCCGTGCTGGCGGAAGGTGTGAGCGGCAGTGTTCCGGCGTTTGTGATGGAGATGAACGCTCGTGCATTTGACCTCGGCATGCATCAGACGATTTTCACAAATCCGCAGGGCTATGATGATGAAAAGCAGTGCACAACTGCACGGGATTTGGCGAAACTGTGCCGGAGATTGGCGGAATATGAAGCCTTGCAGCCCTATTTTCAGACGTGGCGGGATTTTCTGCGAGGGGAAGCAACCGAACTGGTCAATGAAAATACGTTTTCCCGTACCTATGAAGGGCATATCGGCTTTAAGGCGAGCCACACGGAACAGTCCGGCTGGTGTCTGGCGGAGGGAGCAACCCGAAACGGAATGACTTGCATTGCAGTTGTTCTGAATGGTGCGGAAGACCAGCGATTTGCAGATGTCAAGCAGCTGCTGAAAGCAGGCTTTTCCCAGTATCGGGTGATGCAGCCGTTGTTTTCCGATGAATTTTTGAAGCCGCTGACGGTAAAGGGCGGCGTTTCAACAGCCGTGCGGTTCACGGCAGATGATGTGCACGGTGTGGTTGTTCCGAAAGCCGAACCGGATTTGACAGCGGTTTTGCAGCTCCCATCTTATATTGAAGCACCTGTACAGAAAGGTAGAAAAATCGGAAGCGTTGCCTTTTATAATGGTGATACGATGCTATATGAAACGGCATTGGTGACAACAGAACCCGTGGAAGCCATGACATTTTCTCGTGCTTTTGCCAAAATTACGGTCAAAATGCTTAAATTTTAATGTTCAATTTTGTAGAAAAAACACAAGAATCCGGATTTCTCTTGCAATTCGTGCGAAAATATAGTATGATGGATATGATAAATTGGTGGGGGAGTGCCCTGCCCTGTGCAGAGTACGAACGTACCCTTTTATAAAAATGGAGGGAATGTAGTTATGGCTTTAAAGTTGAATACCAAATATCTCGCTTCTTTCGTAGGCGAAGACGAACTGACTGGAATTGCACCGGCTGTCAACGCTTGTGCAAAAGTTCTGCACGACAAGACTGGTCTGGGCAATGATTTCCTGGGTTGGCTGACACTGCCGACTGATTATGACAAGGAAGAATTTGCAAGAATTCAGGCTGCTGCAAAGAAGATTCAGAGCAATTCCGATATCCTGATTGTTATTGGTATCGGCGGTTCTTATCTGGGTGCACGGGCTGCAATCGAATTCTTACAGTCTACGTTCTACAACAACAAGAAGAAGGATACACCGGACATTTATTATGTCGGCAACAACATCAATCCGTCTTACTTGCAGGAAGTACTGGCAATCTGTGAAGGCAAGGACATTTCTGTCAATGTCATTTCCAAGTCTGGTACGACCACAGAACCGGCTCTGGCATTCCGTGTGTTCAAGAAGCTGGTAGAAGACAAGTACGGCAAGGAAGGTGCAAAGGATAGAATCTTTGCAACCACTGACAAGGCAAAGGGCACGTTGAAGAACCTGTCTGACACAGAAGGCTATGAAACCTTCGTTGTTCCGGATGATGTTGGTGGACGGTATTCCGTTCTGACTGCGGTTGGTCTGCTGCCGATTGCAGTTGCTGGCTGTGATATTCAAGCACTGATGGATGGTGCTGCTCAGGCTCAGAAGGACTACATGGCAGACTTTGAAAACAATGACTGCTACAAGTACGCTGCACTGCGGAACATCCTGTATCGGAAGGGCAAGTCCGTAGAAATGCTGGTTTCCTATGATCCGAACTTTGTGATGATGTCCGAATGGTATAAGCAACTGTTCGGCGAAAGCGAAGGCAAGGACAACAAGGGTATTTATCCGGCAGCTGGCGTATTCTCCACCGACCTGCACTCCATGGGTCAGTATATTCAGGAAGGTTCCAGAATCCTGTTTGAAACCGTTGTAGACATCAAGAAGCCGAAGCAGGACTTCTTCCTCGAACCGGATGCAGAAAATCTGGATGGACTGAACTTCCTCACCAATCAGAATATGTCTGTTGTAAACCGTAAGGCACTCGAAGGCGTTATTCTGGCACACACCGAAGGCGGCGTTCCGAATATGATTCTGGAACTGGATGACACATCCGAAAAGAGCCTCGGCTATCTGATTTACTTCTTTGAAAAGGCTTGTGCAATTTCCGGTTATCTGCTGGGTGTCAATCCGTTCAACCAGCCGGGTGTAGAAAGCTATAAGAAGAATATGTTTGCTCTGCTGGGCAAGCCGGGTTATGAAGACCGCAAGGCGGAACTCGAAGCAAAGCTGAACTAAACCCCATTTCCGAAAAAACAATGTCTTCTGACATGAAAGGAGCTTATTTATGATAAAGTTGATTACAGGTAAAAAGGGCAGCGGCAAGACAAAGATTCTGATCGACCAGATCAACAACGCTGTAAAGGACACCAACGGATGCCTCGTTTGCGTGGAAAAGGGAGAAACCCTCCGCCGTTCCATCAGCTACAAGGTAAGATGGTGTGATGCAGAACAGTTCGCAATCGACAGCTTCGCAGCATTCTATGGCTTTGTTGCTGGTATGCTGGCTGGTAACTACGATATCAAGGAAATCTTCGTAGACGGTATTTTCCGGATCGCTGGTGCTGATTTCGATGAATTCGGTCTGATGCTGGGCAAGCTGGACAAGCTGACTGGCGATGATGTAACCGTTGCATTTACTGTTTCCGCTGACAATGCAGAACTGCCGTCCAGCGTAACAAAGTTCTTGGACTAAGCAGCTTTTTACAGGTTTTTGAAAAAAAAGCTTGACAATTGACGCAGAAGTAGTATATAATGATTGTTGCAGTGTGTGAAAGGAAAGACAGGAAAAGACTATGAAATTACAGCTTCGGGAAATCTTTCAGGTAACCGGAATGCATTTGCCGGTCTCGTATTCCATCCCACTTTCGGAGTTGGAAGATGTACATGGATATACATTTGCAGAACCGATCGCTGTAGAAGGCGAATTCGTAAATCGTGCTGGAATTGTGACCTTGCATTATCAGGTGTCCTGCCGTTTGGATGCGGTCTGTGACCGTTGCCTCAAGCCGTTTACCCCTTCCTTTTCGTATACATTTTCTCACACCGTTGTACCGTCATTACACAGTGACAATCCGGCATATGATGCCTATTTGGTCGCTGAAAATGACAAGATAGATTTGAATGAGACAGCAATCTCAGACTTGTTGCTGATGCTGCCGACAAAGTTGCTTTGCCGGGAGGACTGCAAGGGTTTGTGCGATATTTGCGGATGTGACCGAAACGTCACAGACTGCGACTGTCTGAAGGAAAAAGGAGGTGCCAACGATGGCTGTACCGAAGAGAAAGGTTTCTAAGGCAAGACGGGATAAGAGACGTTCTGCTGTATGGAAGCTGGATGCACCGGCAATGACAACTTGTGATCATTGCGGAGCATACAAAGCACCGCATAAGGTCTGCAAGAGCTGCGGATATTATAAGGGTGTTGCTGTATTGAAGATGGACGCTGAATAAGCAACCTACGTTGAGGGGGAGAGGCGGAATGGTTTCGCCTCTCCTTTTTTTCAACAAATAAAGGAAGAAATCTCCTTCTTCTCCGTATAAGTGAAGGTAGAAGAGGAATTACTAGAAAGAAACGAAACGGCAGTGGTGGGCGGAGTATAATCGGTATCCCCCACTGACATACAGTGAAACACGGTTGGAACTTCTGACATGTCGGACTCCGTAAAATGACCGACCGTGGATTGAAACGCACAAAAGCAATCGAAAAAACGGAAGGGAGTGGATGCCAGTGGCATTACCAATTGTAGCCGTGGTCGGCAGACCGAATGTCGGAAAATCGACCTTGTTTAATAAGCTGATTGGAAAGCGGCTTTCCATTGTTGAAAATACGCCGGGCGTGACCCGTGACCGCATTTATGCAAAATGTGAATGGCGAGACCGTGCCTTTATGATTGTGGATACGGGCGGAATTGAGCCAACCACAGAAGATGTGATTTTGAAGCAGATGCGAGAACAGGCACAGCTTGCCATTGAACAGGCAGATGTCATTATTTTGGTGACAGATGTTCGCTGTGGTGTCACGGCGGATGATAGTGCTGTTGCAAATATGCTGCAAAAGAGCGGAAAACCCATTATTTTAGCAGTCAATAAATGCGATAAAATCGGCGAACCGCCGATGGAACTCTACGAGTTCTATAATCTGGGACTGGGCGACCCGTTTCCCGTTTCTGCGGAACACGGTCACGGCAGCGGTGATATGTTGGATGCTGTCTATGATGCTCTGCCGCCAGAATCGGAACTGGAAGAACAGGACGATGCCATTCGAGTAGCCATTATTGGGAAACCAAATGTCGGCAAGTCCTCTCTGGTCAACCGCATTGCTGGGGAACAGCGTGTGATTGTGTCGAATGTTGCCGGAACAACCCGTGATGCAACAGATACCATTGTGGAAAACGAAGAGGGCAAGTTTATTCTGATTGATACCGCCGGAATCCGGAGAAAATCCAAGGTAACGGAAAAAATCGAACAGTATAGCGTCCTGCGTGCCTATATGGCAGTTGACCGGGCAGATGTTTGTCTGATTGTGATCGATGCAACCGAAGGCTTTACCGAACAGGATTCCAAGGTTGCCGGATATGCACACGAACAGGGAAAAGCATCTATTGTTGTCGTCAATAAGTGGGATTTGGTGGAAAAAGACGGAAAGACCATGCAGAACTTTGAAGAAGAACTGCGGGGACATTTCAGCTTTATGTCTTATGTGCCATTCCTGTTTTTGTCCGCAAAGACGGGACAGCGTGTTTCTAAGCTGTTCGGCATGATTAAGGACGTTTACCAGCAGAATTCCATCCGTGTTACAACCGGTACACTGAACGATATTTTGGCATATGCAACCACACGGGTGCAGCCGCCATCGGATAAGGGTCGCCGTTTGAAGATTTATTATATGACACAGCCGTCTACGAATCCGCCGACGTTTGTAGTCTTTGTGAATCGGGCAGATTTGTTTCATTTCTCCTATCAGCGGTATCTCGAAAACCAGATTCGGGCTTCGTTCGGTCTGACCGGAACGCCGGTACGATTTGTCGTACGGGAACGGAATCGGGATGACCAGTCATAACCAATCGGAAGGAAGGACAGGAGTATGCTTGTCATTGCAATTCTCTTGACAGCTGTCGTTTCCTACCTGTTGGGCAGCTGTAATTCTGCGATTATTGTAGGAAAACTGATTCAGAAGAAAGATATTCGAGATTACGGCAGCCATAATGCCGGATTGACGAATACACTGCGTTGTTTTGGAAAGGGCTGTGCAGCCCTGACCCTGATCGGTGATCTGGGCAAAGGAATCGTTGCCGTATTGCTGAGTAAGGGCATTTTTCATTTGCTGCAAGTGGGCTTTACAGATGCTCAAGATTTGCAGCTGGTCGGTTATATCGCCGGTATTTTTGCGATTTTGGGACATGTGTTTCCGCTCTATTATGGATTCAAAGGCGGAAAAGGTGTACTGGTTGGCGTATCGGTTTTTCTAGTTATTGACTGGCGAGTATTTTGCATTTTAATCGGGGTATTTGCAATTGTTTTGATTTTATCGAAATATGTTTCGCTCAGTTCGATGATTGCAGCCGGATGTTGTCCGATTGTTACGTTTCTGATGCAGCATTTTCGGGCAGAACCATTGCCGCTGTGGTATCAGTTGGTGAATACGGCAATGGCTGCTCTGATGGGCGGATGGGTGATCTTTATGCACCGCTCAAATATGGAACGCTTGAAAAATGGGACAGAAAACCGGTTTTCTTTTCATCGTTCTGCGGATGCAACCAAACCAAAATCTTGACAGAGAGGAGCATGTCTATGGAACACATCACCATTTTAGGTTCTGGCGGTTTTGGGCTGAGTCTGGCACTGTCCGCTTATCGCAGCGGACACACTGTAAAAGTCTGGTCGAAGTTTCCGGAAGAACTGGAAGCCATTCGGCGAGATGGCGAGCACAAGCAAAAATTGCCAGGCGTTCCGATTCCATCTGAAATTACGCTGACCGCAGATTTAGAAGCTGCGATTTCTGGAGCGGATTTGGTTATCTTTGGTATTCCGTCTTCGTTCCTGCGTGTCACTGCAAAGTTGGCAGCCCCCTATTTGCATGCACCGATGGTCATTGTCAATACAGGAAAGGGCTTGGAAGCTGGAACGCATTACACCATGAGCCAGATTTTGCAGGAGGAACTGCCACACCTGCCGATCGTCACGATTACAGGCCCATCCCATGCGGAGGAAGTCGCACGGAATGTACCGACAACGGTTGTTGCTGCCTCTACAGATGCACAGGCAGCGGAATATGTGCAGAAAACCATGAGCAGTGAAACGCTGCGGCTGTATCGCAATTCGGACATCATTGGCTGTGAAGTGGGCGGTGCTCTGAAAAATATCATTGCCCTGAGTGCTGGTATTTGTGATGGATTGGGCTGCGGGGATAATACAAAAGCGGCTCTGATGACAAGAGGCATGCATGAAATCACAAAGCTAGGGGTTGCGATGGGCGGTCAGCGGGAAACCTTTGCTGGACTTTCTGGGATTGGCGACCTGATTGTAACTTGTTGCAGTATGCACAGCCGTAACCGCCGAGCAGGTATTTTAATTGGGGAAGGCGTTTCGCCGGAAGAAGCCGTGCAGCAGGTTGGTACAGTAGAGGGCTATCACTGCTGTGAAGTTGCCTATGCACTGGCACAGCAGATGGGCGTTTCAATGCCGATCACCGAACAGCTGAACCAAGTGTTATTCCATGGCGGAAATCCAAAAGATGCGATTTATGCATTGATGTGTCGACCACAGCGGTCGGAATGGGTAGAACAGGAACTTTGAGGGATGGAGATTCACCGACAACATTCCGGAAAGCAAGTTCAAGCAAGGTGAGAGGGGGCTTGTGTGATGTTGGATTATCGGATTTATACCTTTATTTCTCTGTGTGAAACCAGAAGCTATACCAAAACAGCAGAACAATTACACATCTCTCAGCCCTCTGTCAGCCAGCATATCAAAGCATTGGAACAGCATTATGGATGTGATTTGTTTTATTTTGAGGGCAGAAACCTGAAGCTGACGAAAGAGGGCAGATATCTCTATCAAAAAGAAGTTGGCATTATGACCAACGAAAAAGAGATTGAATCCTATATTGAACAGATGGCGAACGGAAAGCATCTGCGAATTGGAATGACGCCCTCGGTGAGTGAATCGTTTGTGCCGAAATATCTGGCAGCCTATATTCGGAAGAATGCCGAGATCCACTTTCAGTTTTTGGTGGATGATATGCAGCAGCTACGGGGAAATCTGGCAAATGGAACGCTGGATGTAGTTTTTTCGGAGCAATTCTTTTTGAATGGTTCGATTTTTGAGCAGCATATTTATCATCAGGAACAATTGACGCTGGTATCTGATCCAGCCACCGCAGCCCGCTTGTATGGGCGGTCGGTTTCTGCGATTCTAAAGGAAACCTTACTGCTACCGCCGGAAGGCTCTGGTTTGCGGGAAATTATCATGCACTGGCTGAATTCTCGCAGCATGGCACTGACGGACTTTGAACGGGTGATTGTGGTAAACAGCATTACGATGATACGGGAGCTGTTGGCACAGCAAATCGGCGTTTCGATTCTGTTTGAATCCAATGTACGGGAAGACGTTCAGAATCGGCGGCTGCAACGCTTGCAGATGGATGATTTTTTTCTCTGGGGAAATTTTCAGTTTGTATACTTGAAAGAAAGTTTGTCGAAAGACCTCTATACGGATTTCTTTCGGGACTTTCAGAATATGGTAACGGAACACGCTCACTTGCCAACTGTTCCTTATCCTTTCAATTGAAGAATATCACAAAAAATCGGCTTTCAGAAACGCATTCTGAAAGCCGATTTTTGCGATTAGGCTGTTAAAGTATCTGTAAGATCAGTGGATCATACATTGAAGCGGAACAGTACAATGTCACCATCCTGCATCACATAATCTTTTCCTTCGAGGCGAACAACACCCTTTTCTTTTGCTGCTGCCATAGAGCCACCGCATGCCATGAAGTCATCGAATGAAACCACTTCCGCACGAATGAAGCCCTTTTCAAAGTCGGTGTGAATCTTTCCGGCTGCCTGCGGAGCTTTCGTGCCCTTGCGAATCGTCCATGCACGAACTTCCGGCTTTCCGGCGGTCAAATAGGAAATCAGTCCAAGCAGACTGTAACCCTCCCGAATGATGCGGTTCAGACCGGATTCTTCCAAGCCCATTTCCGAGAGGAACATTTCCTTTTCGTCATCTTCCAAGTCGGAAATTTCTGCTTCGATTTTTGCACAAATCGGCAAAACGGCTGCGTGTTCTTCTGCTGCAATCTTGCAAACAGTCTGATAATGCGGATGTTCTGCCAAATCGCCGGAGAAATCCTTTTCACAGAGGTTTGCTGCATAGATTACCGGCTTTGCGGAGAGCAGCGGTGTTTCTTTCAGCCATTCCTGTTCTTCTTCGGTCATATCGAATGCACGGGCAGATTTTCCCTCTTCGAGGTGAGCCTTGAGCTGTTCCAGGAAGTCCAGCTGATTTTGCAGCTTTTTGTCGCCCTTGAGGGCTTTTTTTACACGGTCGATTCGGCGGTTCAACATATCCAAATCGGCAAAAATCAATTCCAGATTGATGGTTTCAATATCTCTTGCCGGGTTGATGCTGCCGTCAACATGAACAATGTTGACATCTTCAAAGCAGCGGACAACGTGGACAATCGCATCCACTTCCCGAATATCTCCGAGGAATTTATTGCCCAGACCTTCGCCCTTAGAAGCACCCTTTACCAGACCAGCGATGTCGACAAATTCGAGGGTTGCCGGGGTGAATTTATCCGGTTCATAGATTTTTGCCAGTTCATCCAGACGGCTGTCCGGTACTGAAACGATACCAACATTTTTTTCGATGGTGCAGAATGGATAGTTTGCAGATTCTGCCCCTGCATTGGTCAATGCATTGAATAACGTACTTTTCCCGACGTTGGGAAGTCCGACCATACCTAATTTCATAACGATGTTCCCGTTCCTTTTTGATGAATTTCCGGCAGTGGGATTGCTTGAAGCTCCAACTGCTCACATACCCTCTATTATATCGTAATTTTGGAATGCTGTCAACCGGCAAATCCAACGGGACACCAAAATGATTTTCAGATCATCCGGAAACAAAGCCCCTCTCGCAGGCGGTTTGCGGTCTTTTCCAGCAACAATAGTACAACCCCATACATCACGACCGCACTGCCAACGCTGCACAGCAGCATAACTGGTAACGGCATCATTCGAGTTAGATTTCGGAACAGACACGCAGTTGTGATGCTCATCGTCGCTGCATAGCACAGCGGAAGAATGGGCTTTAATCCACGGAGGGACATCCCCAGCATGCGACAGAGGGAGAAAAGCGTCATGCCGAACAGCAGAGCATAGCAAAGACTGGTTGACAGCCCAGCCCCCAACAGGGAACATGCTGGAATTTGCAGGAAGAGGATGTTTCCCAGCAGCTTGACAGCAACGCAGGGCAACATATATTTGACGGGTAAATCTGCCCTGCCAATGCCCTGTAAAATGCTGAATAATGGCATGGTAAAGCAGAGAAACACCATGCCCGGCAGCAGTGACCGCAGCGATTCCGCAGCAATGCGACAAGCAGTTTCCTGTCCCGGATAGAGCAGCGTTAAGATCGGATCGGACAGGCAAAATAATCCGCCGGCTGCTGGAAGTGCAATCAATGCTGTTAAAAACAAAACAGATTGCAACTGTTTCTGGACAGCTTCTTTTTGTCCCTTTGCCCAAGACTGTGCAGCACATGGCAAAACAGATTTTCCAAACATATTGGTGACAGATGGCACTAAGTTGAATACCGTCAGAGCCATGCCGGAAAATGCCCCGTAAACCAATGCCGGAAACGTGCTCTCTGCTGCAACTGCTCCGAACTTTTGAAAGAGTGCAGCGGATTGTGTCTGTTGTAGATGGTCGAAACACCGCATCATGGTGCACAAGTCGATCAGGGAAGTCAGATTTGTGACGAATGACCCCAATGCAACCGGCAGCATGATTTGAAACAGTGACCGCATGAGCGAGCCAATCGAGAGCGAAGCGGAGGAAGATGCAGCCTTTGGCAGCCCATCGCCGCCCAGATTGCGGAAAAAGAAATACAAGACACCGCAGGCAGTGGAGAGTGTAACGCCCAGAACGGCAGCTGCTGCTGCAATGGGGAGAATCGGCGTGCCAGCCGGAAAATAGGCGAGCACCTGCGTTTCATGCGTAAAGACATAGTGACTGAACAGCAAGCCGCATGCCACTTTTGCAATGGATTCCACTGCCTGTGAAATGGCAGTTGGATACATGTTGCAAAGTCCCTCATAATAGCCCCGTTCAACGGCTGCCAGACAACCAAAAAAGGCAGCTGGTGCCATCATCCGAATGGCATAGGCTGCGGAAACATCCGCAGCCGTGGAACGGGCAAACGGCACTGCAAACAACCAGATGAATCCGCTGAGTAGCAGCCCCACTCCAGCAAAGAGCAGGCGTGCGGTTCGGCGAATTTTCCGGACGTTCTGAATATGTCCTGCACCGTGTTCTTTTGCAACCAGAGAGGCGACCGCTGTAGAAAGTCCGGTGATGGAAAGGGCATAGATGGGCAGAAATAACCCGTAGGCACATCCAAAATAGCCCATCCCCACTCCGCCAAGCAGCATTGTCAGCGGAATTTTAAAGAGTGCCCCCAGAGCTTTCGTGATGAGAGCGGAGAGAAATAAGATAAAAGAACCTTTTAGAAATGTCTGTGTTTTCAAAAAAAGTATCTCCTTTGCATGAAAACGGTGGCAGGAAATCCCTGTTCCGTGATTTTTTGTCGGTCTGCTTAAAAATTATGTTGCAGAATCAGAAAATATGTGCTATAATAATAAAATGCAGAATCTGCACACGGTGCAGATGGCTGCGATTCATTTTTTTCAAAGGAGAAAGGATGACTTTCGATGCAATTTCAATTCTCAAATGATGTCGCAAAATTACAGCCTTCTGCGATTCGGGAAATTTTAAAATTTACGAGTATGCCGGGGGTGATTTCGTTTGCAGCAGGGAACCCTGCTCCGGAAGCATTTCCAACCGAACTGATTGCGGATCTCTCCAGCAAGCTGCTGCGGGAACATCCCGTTCTGGCAATGCAGTACAGCATTACAGAGGGCTATCCGGAATTGCGGGAACAGCTCAAGCAGTGGATGACCGAAAAGCATTGCTTTTCCCCGGAAACCGATGACTTGATTATCACATCCGGTGCACAGCAGGCAAATGAACTTTCCTGTAAGGTGCTGTTGAATCCGGGCGATACGCTGATCTGCGAAGCTCCAAGCTTTATCGGTTCGCTGAATGCATTCCGTTCTTATGGGGTCAATCTGGTTTCTGTTCCGCTCGAAGAAGATGGAATGGACTTAGCTGCACTGGAACACACCCTGCAAACCGAACCGAATTGCAAGCTGATCTATATCATTCCGAATTTCCAGAACCCAACTGGACGGGTGACTTCGCTCGAAAAGAGAAAGGGCATTTACGAACTGGCATGCAAGTATAATGTTGCCATTCTGGAAGATGACCCGTATGGCGAACTGCGAATTTCCGGCGAATCCGTTCCAAGCCTCAAGAGCATGGACACAGAGGGCAGAGTTTTGTATGCAGGTTCGTTCTCAAAGATTTTAGCACCGGGTTTCCGGGTGGGCTATCTGAGTGCACCAAAGGAACTGGTACAAAAAGTCGTTGTCTGCAAGCAGGTTTCTGACGTTCATACAAATATCTGGGCACAGATTATGTGTTCCGAATTCTTGAAGAATGTGGACTTGCAAGAACATCTGGAAGGACTGCGGAAGATCTATCGGCATAAATGCACACTGATGGCAGATACCATGAAAGCTTGCTTCTCGAAGAAAGTTACATGGAAAAAGCCGGAAGGCGGTCTGTTTATCTGGTGTACCTTGCCGGATAACTGCGATATGCCGGAATTCTGCAAGAAGGCAGTTTCAGAATATAAAATTGCAGTCGTACCGGGCAACGCATTCTTAGTAGACGAATCCCAGCCGACCACTTCGTTCCGTCTGAATTTCTCCACACCGACCGATGAACAGATTGTCACCGGTATTACCATTCTCGGCAGAATGACAAAAGAACTGTTCTCGGAATAAAATCTAAAAAAATTGACGTTCACCATGACGCATATTAGAAAGGAATTTTGAACCATGGCAACCACAAACCATTCTCCACTCGACCGTTATATGGTCACTGAAAAATACATCGTAACAAGAGGCACAGCCCTGCATTTCCCACCGAAGATTTTCGGAAAACTGGTCACCAGCAAAGACACCATCTATGGTGTTGTTGTCGATATGCCGATGAGCCCGACCCTGCTCGGCACATTGGTTATGTACATCAACGGTGCAGCAAACCTGTACTTCAACAATGGTGCAGAATACATCGGTGCTGCACAGAAGTACCAGACTGTTGCACAGCCGGCTCGGATCGCTGTTGCTAGTGCTCCAAGATTGCTGCCGGAAGCTGTTAAGACCACTGCAACCGACCTGCCGAATGCACAGCATCACTATATTTATCTCATCAGCAAGAATGGTATCTATAAGAAGGATTTGCGGCTGGCAAACCTGCCGAACGAATCCAAGGAAACACAATCATTTTTCTACCTGTATCAGCAGGTAATGGGTGCACTGCAGAATGCACAGGTAAAGGATCGTTCCAACGCTGGCAAGTAAGCAAAGCATCCGCACGGAGTAAAATTTGAAAAAGAAGGTATCCACAATGGAAGAAGGAAAGAAGAAGTTAATTTTCAGCGGCATTCAGCCGACTGGTACATTTACACTGGGCAACTATATCGGTGCAATCCGGAACTGGGGACCATTGCAGGATGAATATCGCTGTGTATACAGTGTTGTTGATATGCATGCGATTACCGTTCGGCAAGATCCGGCAAAGCTGCGGCAGAA
This sequence comes from uncultured Ruminococcus sp., assembly GCA_902464115.1. Classification (GTDB taxonomy): domain Bacteria; phylum Bacillota; class Clostridia; order Oscillospirales; family Ruminococcaceae; genus Ruminococcus_C. Next base: position 28,219 of record CABQIF010000008.1, read on the forward strand.
CACCTTGCAGGCATATGCATTGCTGTTGGCATGCGGAATTGATTTGGAAAAGTCGATTCTGTTCATTCAGAGCCATGTCAGAACTCATGCAGAATTGAGTTGGATTCTGGGCTGTAATACGCAGTTTGGCGAACTTTCCAGAATGACCCAGTTCAAGGACAAGAGTGCCAAGCATGCCGATGATGTCAATGCAGGTCTGTTCACGTATCCGGTTCTGATGGCAGCCGATATTCTGGCATATAATGCCGATTTAGTGCCGGTTGGTGTTGACCAGAAGCAGCATTTGGAATTGACCAGAAACATTGCACAGCGGTTCAATCAGCGGTATGGCGAATTCTTCACCCTGCCGGAACCGTATATTCCGCCGGTTGGTGCAAAGGTGATGTCTTTGCAAGAGCCAACAAAGAAGATGTCGAAATCCGATGAAAACCCGAATGCTTGTATCTTGATTCTGGATGACCGAGATACGATTATCCGGAAGTTCAAGCGTGCTGTAACGGATAGCGATAGCACCGTTCGGTATGCAGAGGGCAAGGACGGCATCAACAATTTGATGACGATTTATTCCAGCCTGACAGGCAAGGATTATGCTGCAATTGAACAGGAATTTGCTGGTAAGGGCTACGGGGATTTCAAGATGGCAGTTGGTGAAACCGTTGCAGACCACTTGCAGCCGATTCAGGATGAATTCAAGAAGCTGTTTGCCGACAAGGCATATCTGAAACAGTGCTACACCGACGGTGCAGCCAAGGCACTGGCATATTCGCAGCGAATTGTCAGCAAGGTTTACCACAAAGTCGGCTTTGTAGACGCTCGATAAGGAGAAAAATATGCAGAATTTGGTAACTGTTTTATCGAATGAAGATGGCATTCAAATTTCTCTGGATGTTCAGCAGGACGTTGTGTTACAAATTGGGGAAGCGATGCAGGAAATTCAGGAAGCAGCATATATGAACGGGGAAAACTGGGCGATTTTCTTTCAATATTATTTGGAGCAGTATGCACCGGATTTGTTGGAGGGATTGGAATCAGATGCAGAAGCCGGCATGTATGCAGCTTATTATGAAACAGCAACGCCGGAAAATCATCGGAAAGCCCTGCAGCTTGCCGACTTGCTCCATGCATTATTGGCACATCCAGAGCAGATTTACCAGATTCTGAGAACAACAGAAGACGAAATCGAATGGGATTAAAAGATCCGGTTCGATTGGGAGAACAGGACAGCACGGCGACAGTTTCGTACTGTCCTGTTTGATTTTTTACAGAATCAATCGAAAGAGAGGAACAGAAATCATGATGACATATCCACAGAAAGAACGCTATGATATCAACGATTTAATCGAAGTCATCCGGATGTTGCGGTTGCCGGATGGCTGCCCATGGGACAAAGTGCAGACCCATGAATCCATCCGCATGAACTTCATCGAAGAGGTTTATGAAGTCATTGAAGCGATCGACAAGAACGATACTGCCCTGATGCGGGAAGAATTGGGCGACGTTTTAATGCAGGTGGTCTTTCATGCACAGATGGAACGGGAACAGGGAAACTTTGATTTTGATGATGTTTGTGATGAAGTTTGCAGAAAGCTGATTATCCGCCATCCGCATGTGTTCAGTAATGTACAAGCAGGCAATACTGATGAAGCTGTGAATAGCTGGGAGCAGGTGAAACAGCAGACTAAGGGACAGACCACGTACACCGAAACGCTGGAGAGCGTTGCCGTTTCTCTGCCGGCATTGATGCGAGCACAGAAAGTCGGAAAACGGGCTGCAAAATCGGGATTTGATTTTGCAAATACAGCGGATACCTTTGCAAAGTTGCAGTCAGAAGTGACCGAGTTGCAGGAAGCTATTCAGGCAAAGGACTCCGATGCAGCTGCGGAAGAACTGGGCGATTTGCTGTTTTCTTGTACGAATCTGGCGAGAGCGTTGGATGTCGATGCAGAAGAAACTTTGACCGCTGCAACGGAGAAATTCATTCGCCGTTTTGCAAAAGTGGAGCAGGCAGCAACCGCAGCAGGAAAGAAGATGAAAGATTGCTCGCCGGAAGAACTCGAAACATTCTGGCAGCAGGCGAAAGGAGCAAAGACCGATGCGATTGGATAAATATTTGAAAGTTTCCCGTCTGATTAAGCGGAGAACCGTTGCAAATGAAGCGTGTGATGCAGAAAAAGTGCTGGTAAATGGAAAGGTTGCCCGTGCATCGTATGATGTAAAAGTGGGCGATGTCATTGAAATCAACATGGGACAGAAGGCGTTGAAAGTAAAGGTGGAACAGGTGCTGGAACACGTGTTGAAAGATGACGCAGCCGGAATGTATACGGTTGTGGAATAAAAAACGGCATTTAATAGAAAGGAGTTTTTGAAGTTTGAAAAAAATTTTTACAGTTGGGATTGCGATTGGTTGCCTGTTGAGTCTTTGTGCTTGTCAGACAACCATATCACAGCAGCGTTCAGAAACAACTACTCTCACAACGGAGGAAGTGAAAACAGGAATCGGAACGTTGAAAAATCAGATGTCAGAACAGGAGCAAAAGCGTGTTTCTGTTGGAGCATTGACATTGCTGGGGCAGAATACAGTAGATGCCAGCTCTTCTGAGCAACCGGTTGTGGCAGTGGAACTCTGGGATAACTTGGATTATTTGAATTGGATGGAAGAACATAAGGAACAGTTTTCGGAGCAAGACTATCAAAGGCAGGTTGATTTTTATCAATCCAATTCGTTTACATCCATTCATGGAGCGTTGATTGATGGCAGGTATTACACAGGATTTCTGCCATCTTACGGATATACCGGCGGAGCACTCGACTATTCTTCTGATACAGGAGAAATGATTCATGCAGATACATTTGAAGCGTTCCAGCCGATGTATCGGGATTATCTTGACCAGCAAGTGAAAACTGGGAAAATGACGCAGGAAGAGTCAGACCAAACATATGCAGATATGCTGGTACTGTTTCAAAGTGTAATGAATGAAACATATGAAGTCTTAGAAGAGCCAATAGAAACCATTTCTACAGGCGAGGATTTCAAAGACAAATGGGAATTTGATGCGGATGCAGTGGCTTCGATTGCAGATTCTGTTCAGGAAATTTCTATGTATGATGAAGAACTGGATACAACATTTATCATACATGTAACATTGCCGCCGGATTTTGATGCAGAGAAAACATATCCCATGTTTGTCATGACAGATGGGGTATGGCGGTTTGGCAATCATCCTGCACTCTGGAATCTCATGCAGGAAAAAGCAGTGGAAGATGTCATTTTAGTTAGCATTGGATATGATTTCCAGTTGGATGGAACAGATAATGCGGTGAGGGCAACGTATTTTTGTGAGAAAAAAGACCTGTTTCTATCGTTTATCACAGACAACCTAATGCCGTATTTGAATGCATCTTATTCCATTGATTTTTCTCAGTCTGCTTTATATGGGCATTCTCTTGGCGGTACTTTTACGCATTACGCAGCATTTCAGTCCGATTTATTTGAAAATCAGCCATTTCAGTATTATATCATTGGCAGTCCGGCGTTTTGGTCGCCTTATTTTCTAGAAAGTGAATCGAACCCGCCAGAGTATCAGACAGAATATGGTTATTTTGACCGAAATACAAGTTTCAACAAGACATTATATGTGTGTGGTGGGGAACAGGAAGATGCAGATTATGCGTCCTATTATGGGGAGAATGATTCTACTTTAGAGGGTATCACACATCTTATGGAGCGATTGAAGGCAGATGGTGTTACAACAGCAGAATGCAAAATTTATGCTGATTCCAATCATTATGCATATATTCCGGAGATGTTCCAGACATTTTTCCTGCAAT
>CABQIF010000009.1 GCA_902464115.1 uncultured Ruminococcus sp.
CGTTTGTTTGCAAGGACGAAACAGGAAAACGAAAGAAAAAAGCGAAAAAACTTATTTTTCTTAGAAAAAACACCAGTTTTGCTATTGACAAATCAAGCCGGATTCGCTATAATAAGAACAGTTCATTTGAACAGTCAAGAAATAGAAGATAGAGCAATGACGCTCGTAAGGATTTTTCAGAAGTGAAAAGTCTTTACGGGTGTTTTCTGTTTTTTCGGCTGTTACGGTTCAAAAAACGACAAGGAGCAAAGGCTTATGGATAACTATAGAGAACAAGCACCATTCCCGGCACAGGGACTCTATGACCCACGGTTTGAACATGAAAACTGTGGCATCGGTGCCGTTGTAAATATGAAGGGCGAAACAGATCGCAGTGTTGTAGATAACGCCCTGAAAATCGTGGAAACCCTCGAACACAGAGCCGGAAAAGATGCAGAGGGAAAAACCGGTGACGGTGTCGGCATCTTGCTGCAAATCTCGCACACGTATTTTTCCAAGGTTGCAAAGGAATTGAATATTCCGATTGGCGACAAGCGGGAATATGGCATTGGGATGTTCTTCTTCCCACAGACCAAGGCAAAGTACGAAAAGGCAATGAAAACCTTTGAACAGGTTCTGAAAGAAGAAAACCTCGAATTCCTCGGCTGGAGAGAAGTTCCGGTCAATCCGTCTGTTCTGGGCTCTAAGGCACTGGAAAGCATGCCGCACATCATGCAGGCATTCATCAAGAAGCCGAAAGATTGCGAAAAGGGCATTGCATTCGACCGGAAGCTGTACGTTGCAAGAATGGTATTTGAAAAGCGGGAAACAGAAACCTATGTGGTTTCCTGCTCCAGCAGAACGATTGTCTATAAAGGGATGTTCTTAGTCAAGCAGTTGCGGTTGTTCTACGAGGATTTGAACAGTCCGGATTATCATTCTGCAATCGGTATCGTGCACTCTCGATTCAGTACCAACACCAACCCAAGCTGGCAGCGTTCGCATCCGAACCGGATGATGGTACACAACGGCGAGATCAATACCATCACAGGAAATGTGGATAAGATGTTGAGCCGGGAAAACATCCTGAAAAGCGATGTCCTCGGCGACCGGATGAAAGATATTGTCCCGATGCTGGATGTCAGAGGTTCTGACTCTGCACGGCTGGACAACACACTGGAATTTATGATGATGTCGGGCATGGATCTGCCGCTGGCAGTCATGGCAACCATTCCAGAACCATGGCAGCACATTCCGACAATGAGTCGGGAAAAGAAAGCATTCTATCAGTATTATGCAACGATGATGGAACCGTGGGACGGCCCTGCATCTATCATCTTCACAGATGGCGACATCATGGGGGCAGTGCTGGACAGAAACGGTCTGCGTCCATCTCGGTATTATCTGACTGACGACGGCAAGGGTAACCGGTATCTGGTTCTCTCCTCGGAAGTTGGTGCATTGGAAATTCCGTCTGATGTCATCGTCAAAAAAGAACGGTTGCACCCAGGCAAAATGCTGTTGGTCGATACGGTAAAGGGTGAACTGATTGAGGACGAAACTCTGAAAAATGACTACGCAAAGCGGCAGCCATACGGCGAATGGTTAGACCATAACCTGTATCCGCTGGCAGACCTGAAAATTCCGAACAAGCGTCCGTTCCGGTATCACGGTATGGAACTAAAGCGGTTGCAGCGTGCATTTGGCTATACCTACGAAACCATGTACAGCATGATGATTCCAATGGCTCTGAACGGTGGCGAACCGACCGCAGCCATGGGTGTTGATGTGCCGATTCCGCCGCTTTCCAAGCAGAATCCGCCACTGTTCGACTATTTCAAGCAGCTGTTCGCACAGGTTACCAACCCGCCGATTGACTCTATTCGGGAATCCGTCATCACAGATACGACCGTTTATCTGGGAGCAGCTGGCAACCTTCTGAAAGAAGAAGAGGCAAACTGTCGGGTACTGAAAGTAGAAAATCCGATTTTGACCAGTCTGGATTTGATGAAAATTCGGGATTCTCACATTGAGGGTTTGCAGACGGCTGACATTTCCATGCTGTATACCAAGGATACTTCACTGGCAGATGCCATTTCCAATCTGTATGCACAGGCAGATGCTGCACACGATGCCGGAGCAGCGATCTTGATTCTGACGGATCGTGGTGTGGATCAAGAACACATTGCAATTCCGTCCCTGCTGGCAGTTGCAGCACTGGAAACCTATTTGGTACGCACCAGAAAGAACACAGCTGTTTCCTTGATTGTAGAAACCGCAGAACCGACTGAAGTCCATCATTTTGCAACTCTGCTTGGTTTTGGTGCAAGTGCAGTCAATCCGTATCTGGCACTGGATACCCTGTATGAAATGACCAACACTGGCGAATTAGACAAGGATTATTCGCAGGCAAGCAAGGCATACATTCAGGCAGTTGTCAGCGGTATTGTAAAGATTGCCTCGAAGATGGGGATTTCCACTATCCAGTCTTATCAAGGCTCTAAGATTTTTGAAGCCCTCGGCATTGCAAAATCTGTTTGTGAACAGTTCTTCCCGGATACTGTCAGCCGTGTTGGTGGGATCGACTTGCAGGACATCAGCAATCGTTCGTTGGCTCTGCATGATGCAGCTTTTGACCCGAACGGCTTGATGACCGAAGAAGAAGTTCGCAGCATTGGGACACACAAAGCAAGAAGCAATCAGGAAGAACATCTCTACAATCCGGAAACGATTCACCTGTTGCAGCAGGCAACTTGGAGAGATGATTACAACCTGTTTAAACAATATACATCCTGTCTAAATGAAGAGCACAAGCATGTAACATTGCGAAGCACACTGGATTTCCGGTTTGCAGACGACGGCGGCATTCCGCTGGAAGAAGTCGAGAGCGTCGAAAGCATTATGCGGCGGTTCAAGACGGGTGCAATGTCCTATGGTTCAATTTCGCAGGAAGCACACGAATGCATGGCAATGGCAATGAACCGCATCGGCGGCAAGTCCAACAGCGGGGAAGGCGGCGAAGATCTGGAACGAATCGTCACTTCTGGCAGTGCTGTTGATAAATGTTCTGCCATCAAGCAGGTTGCCTCCGGACGGTTCGGTGTCACTTCTAAATATCTGACCTCCGCAAAGGAAATTCAAATTAAGATGGCACAGGGTGCAAAGCCAGGCGAAGGCGGACACTTGCCGGCAAAGAAAGTTTATCCGTGGATTGCAAAGACCAGACATTCTACGCCGGGTGTGGCACTGATTTCTCCGCCACCGCACCACGATATTTATTCGATTGAAGACTTGGCACAGCTGATTTATGACCTGAAGAATGCCAACAAGCGTGCAAGAATTTCCGTAAAGCTGGTTTCAGAAGCTGGCGTTGGAACGATTGCAGCCGGCGTTGCAAAGGCTGGTGCAGGCGTTATTCTGATTTCCGGTTATGACGGCGGTACGGGTGCAGCACCGAGCAGCTCCATCCACAATGCCGGATTGCCGTGGGAACTGGGCTTGGCAGAAACCCACCAGACCTTGATTATGAACGGTCTGCGTTCTAAGGTTGTCATTGAAACCGATGGTAAGATGATGACAGGACGAGATGTTATTATTGCAGCCATGCTGGGGGCAGAAGAATACGGTTTTGCAACTGCTCCGCTGGTAACAATGGGCTGCGTCATGATGCGTGTCTGCAACTTGGATACTTGTCCGGCAGGCGTTGCAACGCAGAATCCAGAATTGCGGAAGCGGTTCAAGGGTAAGCCGGAATACATCATCAACTTCATGCGATTCATTGCACAGGAAATGCGGGAATACATGGCAAAGCTGGGCATTCGCACGATGGATGAACTGATTGGACGTTCGGATTTGCTGGTGCAGAGAAGCTTCCCGGCTGGCTCAAAGGAAAGCAAGATTGATATGTCCAACATCCTGAAAAATCCATATGTTGGCGAGAATGTTCCGCAGCACTTCCATCCAAAGGATGCATTTGATTTCAAGCTGGCAGAAACAATTGATGAAACGACCATCATTCCAGCAATGCAAGAAGCACTGGCAAAAAAGAAGAAAAAGACCTTGAAGCTGAATGTCAGCAACCTGAACCGAACACTGGGCACACTGTTCGGGGCAGAAATCACACGGAAGTATTACAACACACTGGAAGAAGACACCTTCACATTGCAGTGCAAAGGCTCTGGCGGACAGAGTTTCGGTGCATTCATTCCAAAGGGCTTGACGCTTGAACTGGAAGGCGACAGCAACGACTACTTCGGAAAGGGACTTTCCGGCGGTACGTTGGTTGTTTATCCGCCAAAGGATGCGAAATTCCAGGCAGATGAAAATATTATTATCGGGAACGTTGCCCTGTTCGGTGCAACCAGTGGTAAGGCGTTTATTGCTGGCGTTGCTGGCGAACGGTTCTGCGTCCGGAACTCCGGTGCAACCGTTGTCGTAGAAGGCGTGGGCGACCATGGTTGTGAATATATGACCGGTGGCTGTGCGGTCATCCTCGGCAAGACCAGCAAGAACTTTGCAGCCGGTATGAGTGGCGGTATTGCTTATGTACTGGACGAAGAAAGCGACCTGTACACCAAGCTGAATAAAGCACTGGTTGGCTTCAGCAAGGTGACACATCCGGAAGATGTTGCACAGCTGAAAGAACTGATTACGGAACACGTTGCAAGAACGCACTCCGTCAGAGGACAGGAAATTCTGGATCAGTTTGATGCTTATTTGCCGAAGTTTAAGAAGATTGTACCGCACGATTATGCAAAGATGCTCCGCTCCATCCGGCAGTTTATGGATCAGGGATTGCCGCAGGAAGAAGCAAAGATCGAAGCATTCTATGTCAATACAAAGTGAGCAGGAGGGGCGTATCATGGGAAAAGCAACGGGATTTCTGGAATATGAACGGGTGGAGAATCCGGGGCAGGAGCCGCTCGAACGCATAAAGACCTATCGGGAATTTCATACACCACTGAGTCCGGAAGAACGGCAGAAACAGGGGGCACGCTGTATGGATTGCGGTGTTCCGTTCTGTCAGAACGGGAAGCCGATCATGGGCATGGTGTCCGGTTGTCCGCTGAACAACCTCTGTCCGGAGTGGAACGAACTGGTTTATAAGGGCAGAATGGAAGATGCAGCCAGACGGCTGCTGTTGACCAACTGCTTTCCGGAGTTTACCTCCAGAGTATGTCCGGCACTTTGTGAAAAGGCTTGCACCTGCGGACTGTACGGCGACCCTGTTACCGTGAAAGAAAACGAATATGCCATCATTGAATCGGCTTATGAAAGCGGATTCATGAAGCCGAGAATCCCAAAGGTGCGGACGGGAAAGAAAGTAGCCGTCATCGGTTCTGGCCCTTCCGGTTTGGCAGCCGCTTTGCAGCTGAACCGGAGAGGACACTCCGTAACCGTCTATGAACGGGAAGACCGTGTCGGCGGTCTGCTGATGTATGGCATTCCGAATATGAAATTGGAAAAGACCGTCATTGACCGCCGGATTGCTCTGATGGAGCAGGAGGGCGTTGTATTCCGGACGGGTGTGGATGTTGGCAAGGATATTTCTGCGGAGGAAATTCAGAAGCAGTATGATGCAGTGGTATTGGCTTGTGGTTCTTCCAATCCAAGAAACATCAATGCACCGGGCAGAGAATCCAAGGGCATTTATTATGCAGTAGAATTTTTGAAGGCAACCACAAAGAGCTTGATTAACTCCAACTTGTCTGATGGTTATTATATCAGTGCAAAGTACAAGAATGTCATCGTTATCGGTGGCGGTGATACCGGAAACGACTGCGTGGGAACGGCAATTCGGCACGGCTGCAAATCTGTCATTCAGTTGGAAATGATGCCGAAACTGCCGGATCAGCGTGCAGAGAACAACCCTTGGCCGGAGTGGCCGAGAATCTGCAAGACCGATTATGGTCAGGAAGAAGCCATTGCCGTATTCGGACACGACCCGAGAATTTATCAGACAACGGTAAAACGATTCATTCCGAATGAAGAAGGACATCTGAAAGCCGTTGAAACGATTAAGCTGCAATCGGTACGGGATGAAAAAACCGGACGGATGCGGATGGAAGAAATTCCGGGCAGTGAACAGATTCTGGAAGCCGATTTGGTTTTGATTGCAGCCGGATTCTTGGGGGCACAGTCTTATGTTGCGGATGCATTCGGTGTCAATCTGAATGCCAGAACCAACGTGGCAACTGAAACACCGGATTCCTATCAGACCAATGTAGAGAATGTATTCACGGCTGGCGATATGCACAGAGGACAGTCTTTGGTTGTCTGGGCAATTCGAGAGGGCAGAGAAGCCGCTCGTGCAGTGGATGAATATTTGATGCATTACAGCAACCTCTAAACATACATCTCAAACAAACCGAAAAACAGTCGTTCTCTTTCCATAGAGGGCGGCTGTTTTCATCTGTAAAAATTTTTTGGTAGGACTGGAAAAAGCTCGGAAAGTGTGGTATAATCAACAGAAAGGAGGGGGCTTTTTATGACCAAACAAGAAACGGCACTGCGAGCATGTGCGATACTGGAAGAATATTATCCAAAATCAGTCTGTGCGTTGCAGTACAAAGAGCCATACGAATTACTGATTGCCGTGCGGCTTTCCGCACAGTGTACCGATGCACGGGTCAATATTGTCACGAAAACGCTGTTTCAGCAGTATCCAACGCTGGAATCGTTTGCAGCTGCCAATCTGGAAGAACTGGAGCAGGCAGTGAAACCCTGTGGGTTTTATCACATGAAAGCGAAGAGCATCAAAGAAATGGCAATCCGGCTGCTGACGGTCTATGACGGCAAAATTCCGGATACGATGGAAGAACTGCTGACGTTGCCGGGCGTTGGACGGAAAACAGCAAATTTGATTTTAGGGGATGTCTACGGGCAACCGGCAATTGTCACCGATACGCATTTCATTCGCATCACCGGACGGCTGGGACTGACCACAAATAAAGAACCAGCAAAAGTAGAACGGGATTTGCGTCCGCTGATTCCGCCGGAACGTTCTTCGGACTTTTGTCATCGAATCGTGCAGTTCGGGCGAGATGTCTGTCGGGCAAGAAAACCACTCTGCGAAAATTGCCCCATGGCGGATTTTTGCCCGTCCAGAGAGGCGTAATGCAGCCAGTCAAATCGAAAATCCGGTTGTTCAAACAAAAGAACGACCATTTTTCACATGGATTTTATACGATTTTTTGAAAAAAGAATTGACAAATACAAGGCGGTGTGCTATACTGGTACTTGTATATTTACAGGAAAAGGCGGTAATCCGATGGGAATATTTAGTAAATTATTTGGCTCCTACAGTACGAGAGAGCTTGCACGTATTGAACCGATTAAGCAAAAAGTTCTGGCACTGGACGAAGAATATACAGCTTTATCGGATGCAGAATTAAAGGGAAAAACACAGGAATTCCGTGACCGGCTGGAAAGCGGCGAAACACTGGATTCCATGATGGCGGAAGCACTGGCAACCGTTCGGGAAGCAGCGTATCGTGTCCTGGGCAAGAAGCCGTTCCCGGTACAGATTATTGGTGCGATCGTTCTGCATCAGGGACGAATTGCAGAAATGAAAACCGGTGAAGGTAAAACTTTGGTAGCCTGCGTTGCATCCTATCTGAATGCATTGCCGGGCAAGGGCGTTCATGTTGTCACCGTAAACGACTATCTGGCAAAGACACAGTCCGATGAAATGGGCAAGGTACTCCGGTTCTTGGGCTTAACCGTTGGCTGTATCCTGCATGGTCTGACCAACGACCAGCGGCGGGAAGCATATGCATGTGATGTTACTTATGGTACCAATAACGAACTGGGCTTTGACTATCTGAGGGATAACATGGTTATCTATAAGAAAGACAAGGTACAGCGGGAACATAACTTTGCCATCGTCGACGAAGTGGACTCTATCTTGATTGACGAAGCAAGAACCCCGTTGATTATTTCTGGTCGTGGGGACAAGTCTACCTCTCTGTATGGCGTTGTGGACAAGTTCGCAAAGACCTTGACCCCGACCATGGTTGTCGAAATGGACAGCAAGCAGGATCAGGAAGATACCAATGAAAATGCCGATTACATCATTGATGAAAAGGCAAAGACCGCAACCATTACCCGTCGTGGTGTCAAGAAAGCAGAAGATTATTTTGCAATTGATAACCTGATGGCACCGGAAAACCTGACCTTGCTGCACCACATCAATCAAGCATTGAAAGCCAATGGTGTGATGCGGAAGGATATTGACTATATCGTAGAAGATGGCGAAGTTGTCATCATTGATGAATTTACTGGTCGTAAGATGCTGGGCAGACGGTTTAATGATGGTCTGCATCAGGCGATCGAAGCAAAGGAAGGTGTAAAGGTTGCAAGAGAATCCAAGACACTGGCAACCATCACGTTCCAGAACTATTTCCGTCTGTATAACAAGCTCTCCGGTATGACCGGTACGGCAATGACAGAAGAAGACGAATTCCGGGAAATTTACAAGTTGGATGTAATTGCAATCCCGACCAACCGACCAATCAAGCGAATTGACCGGAATGACTTGGTTTACCGGACAGAAGCTGCAAAGTATCGTGCCATCATTGAACAAATTATCGAATGCCACGAAAAAGGACAGCCGGTACTGGTTGGTACGATTTCCATTGAAAAATCCGAATTGCTCTCCGCAATGCTGAAGAAGAAGGGCATCAAGCACGAAGTCTTGAATGCAAAGTATCACGCAAAGGAAGCAGAAATTGTTGCACAGGCTGGTAAGCTGGGTGCAGTTACCATTGCAACCAATATGGCTGGTCGTGGTACGGATATTATGCTGGGCGGTAATGCAGAATTTTTGGCAAGAGCAGAAATGCGGAAGAAAGCATATCCGGAAGAAATCATCACCGAAGCCATCGGTTATGCGGATACCGACAACGAAGAAGTGTTGGCAGCCAGAGAAGAATATCAGGAACTGTACCGCAAATACAGTGCAGAAGTCAAGGAAAAGGCAGTGGCGGTCAAGGAAGCAGGCGGTCTGTATATTTTGGGTACAGAACGGCATGAATCCAGAAGAATTGATAACCAGCTGCGTGGTCGTTCTGGTCGTCAGGGTGACGAAGGTGAAAGCCGTTTCTTCCTGTCTGTTGAAGACGACCTGATGCGTGTATTTGCTGGTGACCGTCTGGAAAACCTGATGCGGACACTGAACGTCGATGAAAATACACCGATTGAAAGCAAGTCCCTGTCCAAGATTATCGAATCTTCTCAGAAGAAGGTAGAAGGCAGAAACTTCAGTATTCGTAAGAATGTCCTCAACTATGATGATGTTATGAATACTCAGAGAGAAATTATCTATAAGGAACGGCAGCAGGTACTGGATGGCGAAGACCTCCACGACAGCATCTTGAAGATGATGGAAGAACTCATCAACGATACGGTAAAGCAGTATATCAATGAAGAAGTCGTTGACCGGACACAATGGAATCTGGTTGGTCTGAAGGATCACTTCTTAGGTTGGATTACCGAAGAAAACGACCTCGAATATGAGGGCGAAGACCTCGAAAAGCTGACCGTAGACACACTGATTGAAACCTTGACAGAAAAGGCAAAGAGCCTCTATGCAGCACGGGAAGAACAGTATGGTTCAGATGTCATTCGGGAACTGGAACGGGTTGTTATGCTGAAGGTTGTCGATACCAAGTGGATGGCACACATCGACGACATGAGCGAACTCAAGAAGGGCATCGGTCTGCGTGCATATGGACAGCAGAACCCAGTTGTCGAATATCGGTATGAGGGCTTTGAAATGTTCGATGCAATGGTTGCTTCGATTAAGGAAGACACCATTCGGATGCTGTTGACCATGCAGCTGCGACAGAATCAGGCTCCGGAACGGGAACAGGTTTCCAAGCCAGATGCACCGAATGCAGGTGCTGGAGATGGCAGCTTTGGCACACAGAGAAGAAATCCGGCACGGGCTGCAAAGAAAAATCAGAAGTAAGCAATCAAAAAACACAGTCAGAATGGATGGGTGCGATGAGTTGTCTGGGAAATCTCCTTTGGTTTTTGTGCTGCGGACTTTGGCAGGGTCTTTCGTGGCTGCTGGCAGGACTTTTATGGTGCATCACCATTGTTGGAATCCCGATTGGTTTGCAGTGCTTTAAATTTGCTTCGCTGGCATTCTTCCCCTTTGGGAAAGAGGTGCGTTATGGTGGCGGAACGGTTTCCCTGCTCCTGAATCTGATTTGGATTCTGGTCAGTGGGATTCCGTTGGCAGTTGCTGCGGCAGCAAATGGAATTGTATTGTGCTGTACCATCATTGGCATTCCGTTCGGATTACAGTGTTTTAAAATGGCAAAACTTGCTTTGATGCCGTTTGGTACAGAAGTTTCTTAACCAGTGGCAGAGAAGATACAGAAACAACAAAAGGGGCGTGGCAGCAATGACACGCCCTTTTTTCAGAGAAAAGAGGCGTTTGAATGGAAACAGGATACGAGGCATTTTCGTTTTATTACGACCAGCTGACAGAGAATGTAGAATATCCGCAGCGAGCAGCCTATTTTCACAAGCTGATTCAGAAATACCGCCAGTCAGAGGGCGTTGTACTGTTGGATTTGGCTTGCGGAACGGGCAGCCTTTCAGAAGAATTTGCAAAACTTGGCTATGATGTATTGGGTGTTGACTATTCCTATGGAATGCTGAATCAGGCAATGCAAAAGAAGCTGGAACACAACCTGCCGATACAGTATATTTGTCAGGATATGCGAGAACTGGACTTGTATGGAACAGTGGATGTTACGGTCTGTGCATTGGACAGCTTAAATCATTTGGATTCGTTTTCTGATGTCCAGACTGTTTTTCAGCAGGTGTTCAATGTGACAGAATCCGGCGGTGTTTTTCTGTTTGATATGAATACGCCGTATAAGCATCGAGAAGTGCTTGGAAATCAAATTTATCTGTATGATACAGATGATGTCTATTGTGTGTGGGAAAATCAGTATGAAGAGCTAGACAATCAAGTGACGATTCAGCTGCATTTTTTTGCTCGGCAGGAAGATGATACTTATTTTCGCTCAGAAGAATGCATGACAGAACGGGCGTATCCGCCGGAGCAGGTAACTGCAGCGTTACAGCAGATTGGCTGGGAAGTTTTGGGCTGCTATCATGCAGACACAGAAGAGCCATTACGGGAAGATAGTCAGCGGATGGTATTTGTCGCAAGAAAAACAAGATAAAAAGGAGCGTATACAATGGCAATTTTAAAGCGTGCTATTTCAAAAGATGCATCGGTTGTATCTTATGCACTGGATGCAACGGATATGGTTGCAGAAATCGAACGGATTCATGAAACTTCTGCGGTTGTAACCGCAGCATTGGGGCGGTTAGCAGTCGCAGCCAGCATGATGGGCTATGGATTGAAGGGCGAAAAAGATACGGTCACCCTTCGAGTAGACGGAAAAGGCCCAGCAGGGCAGTTGGTTGCCGTTGCAGACAGCCATGGCAATGTAAAATGCGACGTAGAACATCCAATTGTAGAAATTCCGCTGAACGCACATGGAAAACTGGATGTTGGCGGAGCAGTCGGAACAGATGGAATGCTGTCTGTTGTGAAAGATTTGGGCTTGAAAGAACCTTATGTGGGAATGTGCCCACTGGTGTCCGGCGAAATTGCAGAAGACATTGCAAGCTATTTTGCAACCAGTGAACAGACCCCAACCGTCTGCGGACTGGGCGTTTTAGTGAATCCAGATTTACACGTCAAAGCGGCTGGCGGTTATCTGATTCAGGTGCTGCCGTTTGCAAGCGATGCTTGTATTGACCAGCTGGAAAAGAATATTCAGGGCTTGCCACACGTTACAAAGCTGCTGACAGATGGCATGACACCCGACCAAATTGCATTGCGGTTGCTGGATGGATTAGAACCGAATCTTCTGGATGAAGCAACGGTTTCTTATCACTGCGATTGCAGTCAGGAGCGGACAGAACAGGTATTGGTCAGCCTTGGAAAGCAGGAACTGGAACAGATGGCAGCAGATGGCGAAGATATTACAGTGACCTGTCGTTTCTGCCACAAGCAGTATACCTTTACACCGGACGAACTGCGGAAACTTGCAAAGAAGTCGTAAATGAACAAACATGAAGCACTCCAACAGTATTTTGGACATGCTGCCTTTCGGGATGGACAGGAAGAAGTCGTGGATGCGATTTTGCAGGGGCGGGATGTTTTGGGCATTATGCCGACGGGAGCCGGAAAATCAGTCTGCTACCAGCTTTCAGCCATGCTGCTTTCCGGTTTGACGATTGTCATTTCTCCGCTGATTTCGCTGATGAAAGACCAAGTGGATAGCCTGCTGGAAATCGGCATATCCGCTGCTTATCTCAACAGCAGCATGGATGCTGGAGAATATCAAGTGACCATGTTGCAAGCCCGACAGGGCATCTATCGCATTTTATATGTTGCACCGGAACGGCTGCAAACAGAGGGCTTTTTGTCGTTTGCAGAGCAGGCAGAAATTTCGATGGTTACGGTGGATGAAGCACACTGCGTTTCTCAGTGGGGGCAGGACTTTCGGCAAAGTTATCTCGGCATCGCAGAATTTTTGAACAAGCTACCAAAGCGTCCGATTGTCAGTGCTTTTACTGCAACGGCAACCGAACAGGTCTGCAAGGACATCTGTCGCCTGTTGCAGTTGCAAGACCCGTTTCAGATTACAACGGGCTTTGACCGAAAAAATCTGTATTTTGCTGTCCGAACCCCTCGCAACAAGGAACAGGAACTACTGGAACTGTTACAGGAACGACGAGGAAAGAGTGGTATTGTCTATTGCTTAGCACGAAAAACGGTGGAGGAACTCTGTGACCGACTTTGTGAGCAGGGCTTTCCGGCAACCCGGTATCATGCCGGACTTTCGCAGGCAGAACGGGCAGCCAATCAAGAGGCATTTCTATTTGATACAAAGCCCATCATGATTGCAACCAATGCTTTTGGCATGGGGATTGACAAGTCCAACGTGTCTTTTGTCGTGCACTATAATATGCCGAAAGATTTAGAGAGTTATTATCAGGAGGCAGGGCGTGCCGGACGAGATGGCGAACCAGCAGACTGTATTTTATTATACAGTGGGCGAGATGTCAAGACGCATTTATTTCTATTGGATCAGGCACGGGAGATTTCTGAAATACAGGATGCCCAGCAGAAAGAACAGTGGCTGACTCACAGCAAAGAACGACTGCGAATCATGGCAGGCTATGCCACGACAACGAATTGCCTGCGAGAATATTTGTTGCGGTATTTTGGCGAGCGAGCACCGCAGTGTTGCGGACACTGTTCCAACTGTCAGGGAACATTTGAAACAACAGATATTACACTAGAGGCGAAGAAAATCATTTCCTGTGTCTATCGGGGATTGCAGCATCATTATCACTTGAGCCGAACGCTGGCAGCAGATGTTCTGACGGGCAGTAAAAAGGCTGCAATTTCAGAAATGCAGTTAAATCAGCTTTCCACCTATGGCATTTTAAAAGAATGCACTGCCCGGCAAGTCGTACAGATGATTGATGCCCTGCTAGATTTGCATATTTTGGAGCTGCAAACGTATCGGGACTTTCAGATGCTGCAACTCACACCGGCAGCAGCCGAGGTGATTCGAGGAAATCAACAGGTGCTTTGGCGGCGGAGAAAAGAAGAACGAAAAACAGTTTTTATTCCGAAACCAAAGCCAACTGTGGAAGAAGATATAGAAGAGGCACTGTTTCAGCGGCTGTCTGCTCTGCGGGCAAAGCTGGCGGAGAAAGAACACATGCCAGCTTATATTGTTTTTTCCAATGCAGCCCTACGGGATATGTGTCGGAAAAAGCCCAGCAGTTTGGCAGCGTTCCGGCAAGTTTCCGGCGTTGGGATCATCAAATCTCAGAAATACGGAAAGGCATTTATCAAGGAAATTGCAGCGTATACAGCAGAGAAATCGACGAATGAATAACGATTGGCTGCAAAGGAGGCAGAATCAATGGAATACACATTTGGAACAATTGCAGATATTCCAGCACTCATCGACATGCGAACGGCATATATTTTAGAAGACTTTGGAGAACTGTCCCCAGAGGATGAAGCAATTATGCGAAAGACGCTGCCGGATTACTTTTCAGAGCATTTAAATCGGGACTGTATTGCATTTCTGGCAAAAGATGGGGAAACAGTTGTTTCTGTGGCATTGCTGATGATTCTGCAAAAGCCTTGCCATCCAAAAATGATTCATGGAAAGATGGGAGAAGTCCTCAGCGTGTATACGCTGCCTGCCTATCGCCGACAGGGCATTGCACAACACAATATGCAACGGCTGGTTGATTATGCGAGAGCCAACGGGCTGGATTATGTGAATCTCTCTGCCACAAAAGCCGGATATCCGGTTTATCGAAAAGTTGGTTTTTCGGAACGGCAATCGCATTATACAGAGATGCAGATTCAGTGAACAAAAATCTGATTTTTGTTCAGATGTAAAAAAATTTTACAAATTTGCAGAAACCACTTGCTTTTTTTCTGCACATATTGTATAATAGTCTTACAGCAATGCAAGAGCGTTGCAGAATACAGCCGCTCTCAGGAGCAGACAGGAGGACGACATGTCGGAAGAAAGAAACGAATTTACACCGGATTTGTTTACCCTTGAAGATGAGGACGGAAACGAGCAGGTTTTTGAATTGCTGGATGTTCTGGAATACGAGGACAACACCTATTATGCATTGGTTCCTTATTATGGCGAAGATGAAGATGCTTTGGCACAGGATGACGGAGAATTTGTCATCTTAAAGACCGAAGAAGTCAATGGGGAAGAAATGCTGGTTTCCATCGAAGAAGATGCAGAATATGAAACTATCGGAAACAAGTTCTTGGAACGCCTGAATGAAATTTACGGTGATGAGGACGACGAAGAAGATGAGGATGACGACGAAATTTTTGAATAATCGCAAGAATTTTTCAGTCAACAAAATTCCTCATAAATTTTCGGAAAAAAGATTTGATTTTTTCTGAAAAGTGTGTTATACTATAGCTAAGAAAAATATAACTGCCTTGTTGCATGATGCACGTTGCGTGTCAATGCGGTTTTTATAATCCAACACTTTTTTAAAGGGAATTTAGCTCTGGATTTGGATTGCAGACCTCCCGCTTTGCGGACGAAGGGAGCGTGAAGGATACAGGCGGATACCCACCTTGCTATTTTAGCTTGGTTTTATGTGCCGCATGACGGCAAGGCGGTTTATTTTTCTCATAAAAACAACAACAGCAGGCTGTCGGATGTTCCGATGACCTGCTGCTTTTGTTTTTTAAGATGTTGTTTTGGCACACTGTAAGATGATAGCGGTTATGGTTTCGATGGAATCTCGACAGTCTGTTTTTAACCATTCCTCAATGATCGCCAGAATGCCGTGCAGATAAAAAGTAACCAGATAGTTCCGTTTGGAAATAGGGACGTGTCGTTTTTCCATGGCAGGATTGAAAATGGTTTCAAATAGTGTTTGAAATTGCATCTCCGTTTGAAAAAGTACATTTTGCCGGATTGCCGCTTGAAATAATTTTTGATGTTCTCGAATATAGGTGAGATAGGGCACCAGATATTCTTCTGAAATTAAATCCCGTTCTAAAAGTTGATTTTTATGTGCTTCATGAAAATAAGCATAAAACGAATGCTGCATATAGGCGACACTTTCTTCCAAAAGTTCGGCAATGTTTTGATAGTGAAGGTAGAATGTTGAGCGGTTCACGCCAGCTTCTCGGCAGATTTCCTGTATGGTAATAAATGCGAAATCCTTTTTTTCGAGTAGAGAGAGCAGTGCTTTGTCCATTTTGACAGCGGTATGAAAATATTTGCTTTCGGAACGGTTCATCGGTTAGAATCCTTTCTGGTGTCCCTGTTCGCTGATTTCTTTTGCCAGCTGTATGATTTCAAAGGCGTATTTTTGTTTTCCCTTTTTCAGAAATTTTTGATAAAGGGGATAATTGATGCCCATGCCGAACAGACCCACAATGCCAATGAAAATGCCCAGTGCCATGATAGCGGAAGAGCCATTTCCGATGACTTTCATAGAAAGACACATTCCCACGCCAGCAACAAGTGCTGACACAATGCCAAGCGAATAGGTGAAAATCGTCGCAGGCAGCTTTGCTCTGGCATCTAATTTTCGCAGAGCAACCACTTTTGAAGTATCTTTCGGGGCGTATTCTTATGCCAATGATTCAGCATAAATTTTATCGGTATTCATAACGAACAACCTCCTTCTTTTGATATTTTTATGATACCAAAAGAAAGAGGCAAATGGAACAACAAACAACTTATTTTTTGTGGAGTTCTGAAAAAATTAAGCGTTCAGCGTCTTTTTCGCCGCAGCTACAATTTCCGCTGCTGCCTGTTCGACGCTTTTTTCATCGAGGGAAACCACAACATCTGCATATTTCTCATAGAGTGGGCAGCGTTCTGCATAGAGTTCTGCCAAGTTGTTGGCATTGCGGCAGACAACTCCTCTGGTCGTCAGATTGCCGACCTGTGCAGCAATTTCGGACAATTCCCGTTTTAAATAGATGACAGTTCCAATTTGTTTCAGGTGTTGCATGGCTGCATCGCTGTAAATCGCACTGCCGCCAGTTGCAATGATGGTGTTTTCCACCTGCACTTGCTGCAAAATCTTGCTTTCCATTTCAATAAAGCCATCAATTCCGAATTGGTCAATGAGATGCATTAAATCTGCATGATAGGTATCCATAATGGTATCATCGGTATCAACAAAATCATACTGTAATGCAGCAGCAGCCATTTTCCCCAGTGTGCTTTTGCCGGAGGCTGGCATACCAATTAAAATAAAGTTTGGCATTGTGGTTTGTTCCTTTCTGTTTCGAAGTGATTCTTAGGTATGATAGATTCCATTATAGCATTTTTAGAAAAAAATTGCAAGTTTCTTTCCTAAAACCTCGTAAAAAACAACAGATTTCGTGCAGATGTAAAAAATACTTGCAATTGTACGAAAAATGGGTTATAATAAGAGAGAGAAATGGTGTCAAAAAAGGAGTTTTTCGATATGAACATGAATTTTATTCGGAAGCTGCCGATTCCGCAGGAATTGAAGAAGCAATTTTCTCTTTCTGATGAATTGGTTGCCGTAAAAGCCGCTAGAGATGCAGAAATTCAGAAAGTGTTTACCGGCGAATCAGACAAGAAGCTGTTAATTATTGGCCCCTGCTCTGCTGACCGGGAAGATGCTGTTCTGGATTATGTTTGCCGGCTGGCAAAGGTACAGGAACAGGTCAAGGATAAGCTGATTCTGATTCCAAGAATCTATACCAACAAGCCGAGAACCACCGGAGAAGGCTATAAGGGCATGGTACATCAGCCAGATCCGGAAAAGAAAGAAGATATGTTGCAGGGTGTCATTGCCATTCGGCAGATGCACACCAAGGCAGTAGAAATGACTGGTTTGACTTGTGCAGATGAAATGCTGTATCCGGAAAATCATCGGTATCTGTCTGACTTGCTGTCCTATGTTGCCGTTGGTGCTCGTTCCGTAGAAGACCAGCAGCACAGACTGACTGCAAGCGGTCTGGATATTCCGGTTGGGATGAAGAACCCGACTGGCGGTGACTTGTCCGTTATGATGAATTCTCTGATTGCAGCTCATGCAAGCCATACCTTCCTGTATCGTGGTTGGGAAGTACAGACTGCCGGCAATCCGTTGTCCCATGCAATTCTGAGAGGTTATGTAGATAGTCAGGGTCACTCCATTCCGAACTATCACTACGAAGACCTGATGCATCTGTGTGAACTGTACAGCCAGAAGAATCTTGCAAATCCGGCTGTCATTGTCGACGCAAACCATGCAAATTCCGGCAAGAAGTATCTGGAACAGATTCGGATTTGCAACGAAGTGCTGCATAGCTGCCGTCACAGCGATGACATCCGGAAGCTGTTCAAGGGCTTCATGATTGAAAGCTATATTGAAGATGGTGCACAGAAGATTGGCGAAGGCGTTTACGGAAAGTCCATTACAGATCCGTGCCTGGGCTGGGAAAAGTCCGAAAAGCTGATTTACACCATTGCAGACCAGCTTTAATGGCTTAGAAACCAAAATTTTTGATACGTGCATAAAAAATGAGCAGATTTCCAGCAATGGGAACTGCTCATTTTTGTTTTATGGAACATTGGATACTTGCTGTGTCAACCGCTCAGGCTGTTCAAACCATAGGTTTCGTCCAAGTATTGCTTGCCGGTTTCCGTCTGAAAATAGACGTTCCGGAAGTGGGTGATTGCCTTTTTGGTCATTTTTTCTTCTCTGGCATTGACCAGAAAATCTGCCTCGACCAAAATCTGAAAATCGATCCCGTCAATTTCTGTATAAGTGTGGTGATGTCCAACCAAGAAGCAAACCCGATCAATCAGAGAATCGGAAAAGCCAATGGTCATCAGCATAGCACGGGCAAGCGGTGGGCCTTCTTTTTCTTGATAAGCCCCTGCAGCAGAACGATATTTCCGCTCCGCAGCGTGAATACCGATGTCATGTACCAGTGCAGCCGCTTCAATTCGTGTTTGCAGCAGAGCATTTACCTGTTCGCTGTGTGCGATGGCACTGGCAAACGCATAGACTTTCATAAAATGATGGATTCGTTTCGGGTCATCGTGGTACAGCGTAATCATTGCCGTCACCAACTCATTGATTTTTGCATCCATAAAGAAACACGCCTCCTCTGTCAGAATTGGAAGTTCCAACTTCAGTATAACAGATAGATTTGTGGAATCTATGAATGTAAAAGAGGAAAAATGTTACAAAATAAAACAGATGAGTCCGCTGCAACCCTCGTTAATGACCCGTTCCAAGGTTTCCTGTAACTTGAGTCGTGCCTCCATCGGCATTTTGCTGAGCTTGCTGTGTAGTCCTTCGTTGACCAGTTCATGCAGGGATTTTCCAAAGATGTTGGATGACCAAATTTTCGTTGGGTCTTCCTCGAATCCCTCCAACAGATACATGACAAGTTCTTCGCTCTGTTTTTCTGTGCCAACAATCGGACTGACTGCCGTACGAATAGACGCTTTCATCATATGAATGGAAGGGGCAGAGGCTCGCAGACGTACGCCATATTTTCCGCCCTGCTTGATGATCTCCGGTTCTTCCAGCGACATTTCTTCCAGCTGTGGCATAACGATGCCGTAGCCAGTCGCTTCTACTGCTTCGAGGGCTGGGGCAATGCGGTCATAGGATTTTTTGATTTTGCAGAGTTCCGTCAGAACCGGGAACAAATCGCTTTCGGATGCAATCTGTAAACCTGTTGTTTCGCCGAGAATCTGATAGAACAGAGAGCCATTCATGGCGACGGAAACAACAGCACGCCCTGTTCCCAAGTCGATTTGCTGCACAGAAGCGGAGAGAATATGTTCTGCTCCTGCAAGGGTTTCCGTCATCATTGGAACATCTCGCACATATCGCAGCGGTTCGGCAGCAGTCCGAATGCTGGAAAAGACGGATTTCCGCAGCCAGTGTTCTGGATCTAAGGCAGTAATCCAGCCAGCCGTTTGAATTTGAACCTCTCGAATGGGGAACGCATAGAGCAGTTGCGTTAAAATCTCCTGAATGTCTGTTTCTTCGAGTTCAGGGCAGCAGACTGGCAGAACTGCTGCATGATATTTTTTTCGCAGGCTTTCGCAGAGGGCTTCGGTCTGTCGGCTGTGGGGTTCGATTGCATTGACCAGCACAACAAAGGGCTTTTCCAGCTGTTGCAGTTCCTGGATGACCCGTTCTTCACAGGCAGCGTATTCTTCCCGTGGCAGGTTGGTAATACTGCCGTCTGTCGTGACGACCAGCCCGACGGTTGCGTGTTCTGTAATCACTTTTTGTGTGCCGACTTCTGCTGCCATGCCGAACGGCACTTCTTCTTCAAACCACGGCGTTTTTACCATGCGGGGCATATCATTTTCAATGTATCCCAATGCACTTGGCAGGATATAACCGACACAATCCACCATCCGGATGCGGAAATGGGTATGTTCTCCAATGGTGATTTCCGCCGCTTCTTCCGGAATAAATTTCGGTTCTGTGGTCATAATGGTTTTTCCGGCAGCAGATTGTGGCAGTTCATCGACTGCTCGCAGGCGTTTGGATTCTTCTGGAATATTGGGAATGACCAGCTTTTCCATGAGCTGTTTGATCAGCGTAGATTTTCCGGTCCGGACAGGGCCGACAACGCCGATATAAATATCACCGCCAGTCCGTTTGGCGATGTCCTCGTAAATATCTTTTGCCATAGCGTTGCCTCCTTAAGATACAATGGGGATGAATAGCATTCCCGGTTTGGTCAGGGTGTCGCCGGACAGATCATTTTCTGCTGCGATTGCAGAAACTTTTGTGTTGCAGCGTTTGGCAATTTCCCAGACGGATTCGCCCACTGTGCCATAATAGAGCCGCAATGCACAGTCGCTGTCCCGTGTCCGTTTGCGGTTTTCATCAACTGTAATTTCAGAGAGTCCGGTTTGCTGCGTTGCTGGATAGAGCATCCCTTGCAAGGAAATCGTAGCTTTGATGGAAAGACTGCCATCTGCCGCCAGATGAAAGGAACTGTCTGCCGGCTCTGCCTCTGCACAGAGCATTGCCTGTTCCAGTGGAACGGTGGTTGCAAGCAATTCCTCGAACGCTTCTTCTTTCTCCAGCAGGAACGGCATGCCTTCTTGGTCTTTTGCAAGGACACTGCAACAGAGCATACCACTGACCCGAATGCGGTTTTGTTCGGGAACAGGCGTTGCACTGACGTTTTTAATCCGACATTGTAAGTCACTGACAAAATCCACGGGGGTATCTCCGGCAGGAATCGCAGCTGTGCAGGAAAACTGCTCTTTCAGCGGAACTGGCGTGCCATCAATTCGCAGCGGTGTCCGCACACAGTCACACAAATATGCGGTGGAATAGGCATCCGTTACAATCGAAATGGTAGCCGGTTTGCAGGCGGTGCAGGTAATCCGTAAATCTGCCTCACAGTGCAAGTTATCGGAATCGCTGCCCTTGTTGGAAACGGGTTTGCATTCGCAGCGAATCACCTGCACCGCAGCCATACCCGTAAAGGTTTCATCAATCTGCTCCATGTCGATGATTTGGCTGTACGGCAGCGTGAATTGCATGGATTCCGGTTCGGTTTGCTCCTCGGATGTGCTGCAATAGAGAAGCGACACAAGCACTTCGCCCCGCACGACAAATTTTCCAGCAATGATGGACTGTTCCCCCTGTTCTGCCCGTGCCGTGCAGCGAAGAATGCTTTGAATGGGAGCTTTTGCAGCATTTCGCTCGATGTCCTCGGATAGAGAAATGGTTTTAACAGCACGCTGTTTCTGGCTGGCATAGGCAATGGTCTGCTTTTGGCACTGCACTTGCATGCCGAATACATCAGAGATGACTTCCTGCATGCGTTCACCTGTAATCTGAACCCGAACAGAAACTGCCCCTCGCACATCCAGCCGCCTGCGGCTGACCGCCCGACAATTTGCATAATCTGCCTTTGCTTGCAGCAGAACTGCTGGATTTTCTGGCTTTTCCGGCAAGTCTAAGGTTTTGGTATAGTGCATGGTCTGTGTCACACATTGCAGACGGTGGCTGTCAGAACCACAATAGAGAATCCGAAGATCCACTTGTAATTCATAGCTGAGTCGGGTTTCCTGCAACTGATATTCTAAGATGGTAGGCTGCATTTCACAGCGGATGATGCGGAAAATTTCCGGATCATAGTCGGGCAGCACATAATCCAGTTCCACGCCCTGTTCCTGTGTTTCATCCAAAATGCGTTCTGTCACGGGAATTCGTTCCCGGTTGATTTTCCACTCCATGCGGTGATCCTCCTGATAAATCCCATGCTGGGTTGATGTTACTACAATCTATGCAGACAGGCAGCGGTTTATGTTTCCGCATCAAATTTTCCGATTTCTGTAAGGAATTTCTAATGATGCCCAATGCGTGAAAATAAAAAACCTTGACAATTTGCTGTTCCTGTCGTATAATAAAACTACATGTGATAGTTCGTTTCCAAAAACGATGCTGGTTAGAATCGTTTTTTGGTTTTCTGGTAAGAAGCAATCTTACAAACTCATTTGGAAATGACTGCATTTTTTTCGATGCAGGATCATATATCATACTTATTTATAATCGTACAATGCAAATGCGGCAAATAAACAGAACAACATCAGGGAACCACCGCTGCTGAAAGCAGGAGCAGCGGCCATCATGATAAGACTTGTTTTTGATTTGATTTATTTGTATCGGATGTATCCGATTATGGAAATTGCACAGACTATGACACAGCAGAACGGAAATTGTGCGTCTTTGTGCAAGATTACCTTCTGCCGCATTTGCGAGCAGAAAGAGAGGTTTTTTATTTGGCTACGAAAGAAGGAAAAGAAGGAAAGGCAGCAGCACTGCCGAAGAAGCGAAATTATCGACGGAGAACGCCAAAGCAAAATAGCGGCGAACAGCCGGCAAAGCAGGCAAGAGGCCGTGCTAAGACGGTGACCCGTGCAGCAGCGTTTTCCGCTGCACAGAGTCGCTCCAATCATAAGCAGGAAGTTCGCCGGACACCCGTTCGGATTATTCCGCTGGGTGGCTTGAATGAAATTGGAAAGAATATGACCGTGTTTGAATGCAGCAATGATATGTTTATTCTGGACTGCGGTCTGGCATTTCCTGACGGGGATATGCCGGGCGTTGATATTGTCATCCCGGATTTCACCTATGTAGAAGCAAATCGGGACAAGGTGCGGGGCATTGTGCTGACGCACGGACACGAAGACCACATTGGCGGCCTGGCGTATCTCCTGAAGAAAATCAATGTTCCGGTCTATGGAACAAAGCTGACGTTGGGACTGGTTAAGGGCAAGCTGGAAGAACATGGACTTGCCAATTCTGTAAAGCTCTGTGAAGTGCAGCCGAGAAGAACCGTCAAAATGGGCTGTATGGGTGTGGAATTTATCAAGGTGAACCACTCCATTCCGGGTGCAGTCGGCATGGCAATTCATACGCCGGCAGGCATTATTGTACACACGGGGGACTTTAAAGTAGATTATTCTCCGGTGGACGATGATATTATTGATTTGGCACGGTTCGGCGAATTGGGTAGCCGGGGTGTACTGGCATTGATGGCAGATTCCACCAATGCAGAGCGTTCCGGATTTACTCGTTCAGAACGGACAGTGGGTGAATCGTTCGACAAGCTATTTAAGCAGGCAACAGGCAAGCGGATCATCATTGCAACTTTCTCCTCGAATATCCACCGGATTCAGCAGATTGTAGACAATGCACAGCGGAGCAACCGAAAGGTTGCCGTATTCGGCAGAAGTATGGTGAATGTTGTCAACATCGCTCTGGAGATGGGATATTTGAAAATTCCGAAGGGTATGCTGATCGATATTGATGAAATGAACCGCTTCCCAGATGAACGGGTTGTTCTGATTACCACGGGTAGCCAAGGCGAACCGATGTCCGCCCTGACTCGTATGGCAATGAACAGCCATAAAAAAGTGGTTATCACACCGAATGATTTCATCATCATCTCTGCAAACCCGATTCCGGGCAATGAAAAGCATGTCACACGAGTAGTCAATGAACTGATGCGTTCCGGAGCAGAAGTGATTTATGAAGATGTACACGTTTCTGGTCATGCCTGCCAAGAAGAATTGAAGTTGATTCATGCACTGACAAAACCGAAGTTCTTTATTCCGGTGCACGGCGAATACAAACATCTGGTGAAGCATGCACAGATTGCTTATTCCATGGGCATGCCGGAATCCAATGTTATTATCGGTTCGATTGGCGATGTCATTGAAACAGACGGCGTTTCCATGAAGATTGTGACACAAGTTCCATCTGGCAGAGTGATGGTCGATGGATTGGGCGTTGGCGATGTTGGGTCAATTGTCCTGCGTGACCGGAAACATCTGGCACAGGATGGCTTGATTATTGTTGTCATCGGCATTGAACGGACGGCAAACCTGATCGTTTCCGGTCCTGACATTATTTCGAGAGGATTCGTCTATGTACGGGAATCGGAAGA
Source organism: uncultured Ruminococcus sp. (assembly GCA_902464115.1). Taxonomy (GTDB): domain Bacteria; phylum Bacillota; class Clostridia; order Oscillospirales; family Ruminococcaceae; genus Ruminococcus_C. The sequence continues at coordinate 24,011 of CABQIF010000009.1, forward strand.
ATTGATGGAAGAAGCTCGTCAGATTTTGCTGGATACGTTGCAGCACTGCTCCGCACAGGAATTGAAGGAATGGGGCACGCTGAAAAACAAGCTGCGAGATGTACTTTCGGATTATATTTATGGCAAAACCAAACGAAGTCCGATGATTCTGCCGATTATTATGGAAGTTTAAAAAATGCTGCCGGGTAACGGGGAGTGTGAACGATGAAAAAGAAACTCAGACATATTTTGCTGTTGATTACAGGCATTTTAACACTATTGAGCATCGCCGTGCCGCTGGTTGCCACGACACTTTTGTATGGCTCTTGCCGGACTGCTCTGCTATTTGTGCCAGCATTGTTGCTGAGTATTCTATTTGTTGTGCAATTGTTTTTTGTTTTTCGCAGACGATACCCTTTGAATCGGCTGCGGACGGATATGAGCAGTGCAGAAACCCCCGTTCTGGAGCAGTTGACCGTTCCAGTCGTACTGGTGCAGGAAAACGGCGATGTATTCTGGTATAATACACAGTTTGCGGAACAGATCTTAAAGGATGCCGGAAAGGGCAAACAGTTGATTCAGCGATTGCTGCATCTGCATACCTATGCCGCTCAGCAGCAAGATCAAATCGTGGAATTTCAGGATCGAAGTTACAAGATTCACAGTATGTCTTGTGCAGCTCAGAAAGATACCCCTGCATTGCACGCATTTCAGTTTAATGATGTAACTGAACTGCTGCAATGGAAACGGGATTTTGCGAGTGCAAAGCCCTGTGTTTTGATTCTGGTGATTGACAGCTACGATGATATTTTGCAGTATGCCAAGGAGAGCGAAAAGGCACAGGTTTCTGCGGAAGTGGAAAAGGTGCTGGAATCGTTTATGACAGGCACAAATGGCATTATTCGGAAGATTGAAAATGATATGTTCTATGCTGTGGTAGAAACTCGTCACCTGCGAGTGATGATGCAGGAAAAGTTCAAGGTTTTGGACGATGCCCGAAAAATTCTGGTCAATGGCAGAATTCATATTACGTTTTCGATTGGCGTTGGATTTGGAGCAAATTCCCTCGAAGAGAGCGAAAAATTTGCTCATCAGTCGCTGGATATGGCATTGGGACGAGGCGGTGACCAAGCAGCTGTTAAGACAGAAAATGGTTTTTGCTTTTTTGGCGGAACGTCTAAAGGCGTAGAAAAGAAGTCCAAGACAAAAATTCGTTCTGTTGCAACGGCATTGCAAGAATTGATTGAAAATGCAGATCAGATTTTCCTGATGGGGCATCGGTTTGGCGATTTGGATGCAATTGGTTCTGCCTGCGGACTGGCTGGAGCAATTGATATGATGAAAAAGCCTGTTTCCATTGTTGTGAATCAGAAGAACTGTCTGGCGAATCAGTTGATTCAGTATATGAAAAAATCGGAACATCCGCCGGAGTTCATCGAACCGGAAGAGGCAATGGAACGAGTCAGCAGTAACAGCTTGCTGATTGTCGTAGACACCCACAACAAGGACATCCTCGAAAGTGTCGAATTATATGAAGCCTGCCGTTATGTGGCAGTCATCGACCATCATCGAAAGAATGTCAACTTTATTGAAAATGCAGTCCTGTTCCACCATGAACCGTATGCTTCTTCAGCATCGGAAATGGTAACGGAGATCATTCAGTATTTCCGGCTTGACGGCGAAATTCCGGCAGCCAATGCAGATGCACTGCTTGCCGGCATTACCTTAGATACCAAAAATTTTGTCATGCGTACCGGTGTGCGGACGTTTGAAGCAGCGGCTTATCTGCGGAAGATTGGGGCGGATACCATTCAGGTAAAATCCCTGTTCTCCAGTACGATTTCCATGTATCAAATGCGTTCGCAGATTGTGGCACATGCCGAAATTTATCATAAAAGTGCTATTTCCGCCGTGAAAATGCAGGATGCGGACACTCGTGTTCTGGCAGCACAGGCAGCCGATGAGCTGTTGAGCATTCAGGGCGTAGAAGCATCCTTCGTATTATTTCCGGATCAGAATGGATTCAGCATTTCCGCCCGTTCTCTGGGCGGAATGAATGTACAGCTGATTATGGAAGAGCTGGGCGGCGGTGGTCATCAGACGATGGCAGCCACACAGATTGCCGGCGTGACCTTACAGGAAGCAAAGGAACGGCTCTTGCAGGTACTGGAAGCATACGAAGAAAAGAAATAACAGAAAGGCAGGAGAATTTTTATGAAGGTCATCTTTTTACAGGATGTCAAAGGCTCTGGAAAAAAGGGCGAAGTGAAGAACGTAGCAGACGGATATGCACGTAATATGCTGCTGAAAAAGGGCTTAGCTATGGAAGCAACCCCGAAGGCATTGTCGGAACTGGCAGGCAAGCAGTCTTCCGCAGCCCATAAGATTGACGTAGAAAAGCAGCAGGCACAGGAAACTGCAAATCTGCTGAACGGAAAGACGGTCAAGGCAACTGCAAAGGCTGGCAACGGCGGACGGTTGTTCGGTGCAGTAACTGCCGGAAACATTGCCGACCTCATCGCTCAGCAGTACGGCTGCAAGGTGGATAAGAAGCGGATTTCGCTGAAAACAGACATCAAGAACTTTGGTACTTATGAAGCAGAAATCCGGTTGTATGCAGGCATCTTGGCAAAAGTAACCGTAGAAGTCGGCGAAGCATAAGCTGTTTGACGGATAAAACCAACAGGTATGGGCGGACATCGTTCGCCCGTATCTTATTTATACGATAGAAGAGGATGGAAAAGAGGAGGTAAGGATGGCACAGGAATTCGAGCAAGTCGACCAAACCGAATTACCGTACAGTCTGGAAGCAGAACAGACCATTTTAGGTTCGATTTTTGTTGATGCATCTGTATTATCTGTTGTCTTAGAGCGAATCAAGCCGGACAGTTTTTTCAATGAACAGCATAAAGCCCTGTTTCAGATTATCATGCAAATGTTTACATCTGGAGAAAAAATTGATATTGTCACGGTTTTGAATGCAGCGATGGCAGGGCATATTTTTGACACGGCTGCCGAGGGACGTGCTTATCTGGGGGCATTGGTCGATTTAGTGCCGTCCGTTGCCAATGTTGAGAGTTACTGCAAGATTGTCGAGGAAAAATACTATATCCGCAGTCTGGCATTTGCTGCCCGTTCCATCTTACAGGACATCCAAACAGGGGAACAAAGTGCACAAATGCTGTTGGATGCAGCGGAGCAACGTATTTTTGAGATTCGGCAGGGGAAAGATACACAGGGCATGGTAAAAATCGGGGATGCAATTTGTGGTGCTTATGACCACATTGGAAAGATTGCAGGCCCGGACAAGGAAAAATATGTCGGTGCTCGCACCGGATTTCAGCACTTGGATACGATTACATCCGGTTTGAACCGGTCGGACTTGATTTTGATCGCAGCCCGTCCGGGTATGGGAAAAACGTCCTTTGCGATGAATATCGCAACGCATGTTGCCCGACACAGTGACCGGGAAGTGGCAGTTTTTTCCTTGGAAATGTCCAAAGAACAAATTGCGACCCGACTGCTTTCCACAGAAGCCTTGGTGGATTCCAACAAACTGCGGAGCGGATTCTTGACGAGTGACGACTGGGTGCGGTTGGCAACCAGTGCTGGGGTTTTGAGTGGGTTGCCGATGTATATTGATGATACTGCCGGCATTACTGCCCAGCAGATTAAAGCCAAACTGCGGCGAATGAAAAATGTTGGATTGGTCGTGATTGACTATTTGCAATTGATGACATCCACGCTGCGGACAGATAACCGTGTGTTGGTCATCTCTGAAATTACCCGACAGTTGAAAATCATGGCGAAAGAAATGGATGTTCCAGTCATTTTGCTGTCGCAGCTGTCCCGTGCACCGGAAGGCAGAACGGACAAACGTCCGATGCTGTCAGACTTGCGTGAATCCGGTTCGATTGAGCAGGATGCGGATATTGTATTGTTTTTATATCGAGATGCTTATTATAACAAGGAGAGTCCGACCCCGAACATTTCAGAATGTATCGTTGCAAAAAATCGGCACGGAAATACAGGAACAGTTAAAATGATTTGGGACGGACAGTTTACCCGATTCTCGAATATGGAGATGCAGCATGAAACATAAGGAAACGCTGCCGGAGCAGGTGCAGGCATTTTTGCAGGAACAGCAGATGGTACAGGCAGGAGATACAGTTTGTTGTGCTCTGTCAGGCGGTGCAGATAGTGTTTGTCTGCTGCGGTGTCTGTTGGAGTTGGCAGAGCCGCTCCACCTCACCATCACCGCTGTGCACGTCAATCATCAGTTGCGAGGGGCGGAGAGTGAACGGGATGCGGCTTTTTGCGAAGCCCTCTGCACTCGTTGGAATGTTCCATTGCATATGGTGCGGTGTGATGTAAACGTCTATGCGGAACAGCACCACGCCTCCATTGAAACTGCTGCCAGAGCTTGCCGCTATGCGGCATTTTCTGCCATTCCGACAAATCGCATTGCAACTGCACACACTGCCTCAGACAACTTGGAAACGATGTTGCATCGTTTGATTCGGGGCAGTGGTCTGCGAGGACTGGCAGGGATTCCAGCCGTTCGGGAGCGTTATATTCGCCCCTTGCTGACCGTGACACGGGCGGAAGTAGAAGCATATCTGCAAACACTGGGGCAGGATTATGTGACAGACAGCACGAATGAAACCGATGCATATACCCGCAATCAAATCCGCCACCAGTTGATTCCAATATTGAAGCAGTTGAATCCTTCGTTGGAGCAAACTTCTATCGGAATGTTGCAGGTGTTGCGGAGTGAGCAGGATTATCTGCGGCAGCAGACGGAACACTGTTTTCAACAGCATATGACGGCAGCCGGAACGCTTTCCGGTTTGCTGGAGGAACATCCCGCAATGCAGCAGCGTTGTATCATTCAGTTGCTGGAGCAGTTCCAGATTTCCTATCAAGCAGACCGGATTGCTCGGTTACAACGATTGCTACAAACGGGTGGAAAATGCAACTTGAATGCGGACTATGATGCAGTTGCAAAAAACGGCAGTCTTTCCATTCAAAAACGGGTGACATTGCCAGAGCCTGTGAAGCCGAAAATTTTACACGAAGGCGAGAATCAAATTTTTTCCGGTTTTCTTGTAAAAGCAAGGATGGTTTCACGGGAAAATATGCGAAATCCTCTAATTGTTCATAAAAAGTTATCAAAAATACACTTAGATTATGATAAAATAAGGGGTGTGATTCTTTTGCGTGGGCGACAATACGGCGATCATGTGCAGTTTGCCGGACATCGTACCATTGCTTCTGTAAAGAAACAGATTCAGAAACAAGTTCCACCGGAGAGAAGGCAGAATCTGCACTTCTTGGCGGACGAAGCGGGAACGATTTTTGCGGAGTTTTTAGGGGTTGCAGCACGTGTTGCACCAACCGCAGAAACTATGCATGTTCTAGAACTGGAAATCATACAGGAGCAACCGAATTTGGAACAACTGCCGGAATCATCGTTGGGCTTGCCACGAAAAACAGAAAACGGGGAAACCAGTTTGAAAGAATGGAGTGAACAATTTGACACCAAAGAAAAGTAAGGGCATTGGAGCGTATTTGCTGGTCGTTGTACTGCTGTTGCTGGGCGTATTTTTTATTACGCAAAATATTGGCGGAAAAGAAAATGATACCCAGTATTCCGAAATCATGAATTATTTTGATGACTATGATGTCAAGAAATATACCTTGAATTTGGGAAATGGACAGCTGAAAATGACCCTGCAAGACAACCGCACCATCACCTATGAAGTGCCGTATATCAGCGGCTTTCTGGATGATGTGAAGGATTATCGACAGGAATATAATGCCAAACATCCAGATGCACCACTGCAAATGGACTACTACAAAGTAAAAGATTCGTCTTGGATTTGGACACTGCTGCCAACGATTTTGCTGTTGATTATGGGCATTCTGTTGTTTGTCTTTATGATGCGGCAGGCAAATGGCGGCGGAAAGTATACGTCTTTTGGCAAGGCAAATATCAAGAATCAGGCAAACACCCGGAAAGCGACGTTTGCGGATGTTGCCGGAGCAGATGAAGAAAAGCATGAACTTGAAGAAATTGTAGACTTCCTGAAGAATCCGAAGACATACACCGCAATCGGGGCAAGAATCCCG